>NZ_JBSGDT010000012.1:0-195149 GCF_053602515.1 Amycolatopsis sp. NPDC004368
AGCAGGCCAAACTGGCCTGGATCGCCGCCACCAGCCCTCGCCTGCACCGCGCCTACCTGCTCAAAGAAGGCCTCCGCTACATTTTCACCGTCAAGAGCGAGGCCGGCAAACAGGCCCTGGAACGCTGGTGCGCCTGGGCCCAGCGCTGCCGCATCCCCGCCTTCGTCGACCTCGGCCGCAAGATCAAACGCCACAAACCCGCCATCGACGCCGCCCTGGACCACGGTCTATCCAACGCCCTCATCGAATCGGTCAACACCAAAATCAGACTCATCACCAGGATCGCCTTCGGCTTCCACCACCCCCACGCCCTCATCGCCCTCGCCATGCTCGCCCTCGGCGGCCACCGACCCCCACTCCCCGGCCGCTAACCCACGGACACGACACAAGAGCCTTTTTTGTCGGGGGTCGTCGCTAGGGTTCTGGCATGAGTTCGGGGGAACACGCCTTCGGCGAACACACGTCTTCGGAAGACACCAGCGGGGGGAACGCCATGCAGGACACAGTGAACGAGGTCGCGGCCGAAGATCTCACGCAGGGCCAGTGGTTCTGGCACGAACCGGTCCCGGGCCTGGCGGGGTGGCCGCTGCAGGTCGCCACGGCGGAGCTGCTGGACGACGCCGTGCGCATCATCACCACGGACGAGGTGCGGGAACTGGTTTCCTACCGCCGCACCCGTCGGGTACGACTGGCGGCGGCTTCCTGACGCGCGCCGGACGCCTGCCGGGGTGAAGGCCCTGGCTACCAGGGGTTCCAGTGCGAAACCCCGCAGGCAGGCGGTCCACGGGAGCGGTTCCGGTGGGCCCGGGCTGTTCGACGCCGCGCTGGTCGGGACCGTGCTTGGTCGGGCCTGTGTTCGATCGAGACCGTGGTTGGTCGAGACCGTGCTTGGTCGAGGCCGTGCTTGGTCGGGGGCGTGCTTGGTCGGGGGCGCTGTCTGATCGACGCCCGCCTGACCAGGCCATCGAGACGGTGCTTGATCGACCGGTGCTTGATCGGGGCCGCAGTTGGTCGGGGCCGCAGTCGATCGATGCCTGGCTTGGTCGAGCCCGTCGCTGACCAAAGCCGTACTCAGTCGAGCAAGTGCAGGTCCGAAGCCAACCTCACCAGCTCAGCCCGCCGATGCACATCGTGGCGCCTCAGCAGCGACGCGATGTGGTACTTCACCGTGTGCGGACTGATGTGCAGCTGCTCCCCGATCTCGTGGTTGTTCTCGCCCCGGCTGATGCCGCGCACGATGTCGAGTTCGCGGGCGCTGAACGCGGGCGTCGCCGGGGCGCCGTGGGAGCGGCGGTGCAGCAGCTCGCTCGCGATGCGCGGTTCGAACCAGCTGCCACTCGCGGTGATCTCGCGCAGGATGGCCGGCACGCGGCTCACCGACGTCTCCTTGAGCAGGTATCCTGCGGCGCCCGCGTCGATGGCCTGGGCGAGCAGCTCACCGTTGCCGTAAGCGCTGAACAGCACCACCGACAGGCGCGGATACCGCCCGGTGAAAACCCGGCACAGGTTGATCCCATTGCCGCCGTCGTGTTCCCCGATGCGCAGATCGAGGAACACCACCGACGGCTGCACGGCGTCGACCAGCTCCTCGCCGGCCCGGACCGACGTGGCTCCACCGGCGAATTCGAGGTCGGGTTCGCGGTCGGCCATGGCGCGGAGGCCGTCGTGGATCACCTCGTGGTCGTCGACGACGCAGAAGCGGATCACGACGGCACCGCCCAGACCGGGATCGTCGCGTGGACCACCGTGCCGCCGCCGTCGGCGGGGTGCACGACCAGCGAGCCGCCCAGCTGCGAAACGGCCGAACGCATCGCGCGCATGCCGAAGTGCCCGGCCGCAACACCACGCGCGGCCTCGTCGAAGGTGCCGTTGTCCGTGACCTGCAAGCTCACCACCCCCGCAGTATCGGTCACCACGCGAACCGCCAGCCGGTCACCGCCCGAGTGCTGCTCGGCGTTCGCCACGGCCTCCTGCCCGACCCGTACCAGCGCGTCCGCGACACCCCGCACCACGTCGACGTCGTCGCCCTCCAGCTCCAAGCTGCGCGGCACGCCGCGGTCCGGCAGGGCGTCGATGCGGTCCAGCACCTCCGAAGCCCGCATCCCCCGGCCCGCGACGACCAGCGCCCCCAGCTCACCCCGCAGCCGCGCCAAGCAAGCCTCGGCCGCGTGCGCGATCGCCGCGAGCCGCGTGGCCGTGTCGGGGTCCGTGGCCGAGAACCCGGCCTGCTCGGCTTCGAACCCGATCGTCACGAGCCCCCGCACCACGGAATCGTGCAGGTCGTACGCCACGCGCTCGCGCACCGACCGCTCCACGACCTCCGCCCGGTGCCGCTCGCTCAGCCGCCGCCGCAACCCCAGCGACGCGTGTCCCGCGAATTCCTCCAGCAGGTCTTCGTCGACGGGCGTGAACGCGCGCATCCGCCGGTCACCGACGTACAGCACCGCCGCGGTCTCCCGCCCCACCAGCACCGGCACCGCCATCGCCGAGACGATCCCCTCGTCGCGCGTCTCGCTCACGGGCGCCGCCTGCAGCCGCACGTCCGCCGCGTAGTTGGCCGAGCGGACGGGTTTGCCCAGCTCCCGCGCGAGGCCCCCGAGGCCCTGCCCGAGCTGCACGCGCAGGCTCCGGAACGCCGGCGTCCGGATCCCCAGCACCTGGTCGAACACGAACGTCCCCGCCCCACCGTCCGGCACGGCAAGGTACGCGACCTCCGACCGCAGCAGGTCCCGCGCCGAGGTGAGCACCGCCGACAGCACCGCGGGCACGTTCGGCCCGTCGACCGCGGCCTCCGCCACCAGCCGAGCCGCGCCCCGCAACGAGCGGTTCAGCTGCACCGAACCCGATTGCCGCGCCTGCCGCAACGCGCGCGCGATCGTCGCGCGGTAGTGCTTGCGCAGCCCTTCGTCGGCCAGCGTGGCCGGATCACGCACCGGCGAACCCGACGTGCCGACGAGCACCGCCCCGGCACCGAACGCGTCCCGCCACGGCACCACCATGCACACGCCGAGCCGCACGGCGTGGCGACGCAACTTCGACCGGATTTCCAGCTCGACCAGCGAAGCCGGCTCGTGCCGCGGCAGTGCCTGGTTCACGACCACGGGCTCGTTGTGCAGGAACCACTCCGCGGTTCCCGACAGCACGACGTGCGGCGGACCGCTGCGCCGGGCCTCGTACACGACCAGCGCGACGTCGGCCGCGAGCAGCTCACGGATCTCGTCGAGGATCGGGCGCAGGGCGTCGTCGATCGCCTGCAGGCCACCACCGTCGACGAGGTAGTCCACGAGCGCCCGTCCTCTCTGCTCGCCCGCCAGCGTCCCACACCCGCCGGGGTCCGTCACGGCCACGACCGCGCGGAAACGGCTCGGACCGGCCCTTTCACCCGGTCCGAGCCACTCACGAGCCACTCACGAAATCAGGCCTGCCGCGCCCAGCTCGAGTCCGCCGGCGCCGCCTCGACACCGCGCACGTCCGGCAGCGCCATCAGCCGCGCGTCCTCCTCGTCGTCCACCCACGCGCGCGCGATCTCGTCGCAGGTCGCGAACCACACGCCGTCGCGCGAGACGATGTGCTCGATCAGCTTCTCGTACCACATCATGTTGTGCGCCTGGCCGATGATCTGCGGGTGCACGCACGAGGCGAACACGGGGTTCGGCACGCGCTCGTAGGCGTAGTCGAAGATGTCGCGCCAGCGCCGGAAGATCGTCTCCGTGTCCTGCATGCCGGTGGACACGCCGGTGTAGGCCAGCGGCGGGAAGTCGTCGAGGTACCAGTTCACCGGGATCTCGAGCACGGAGCTGGCGGGGCCCGCGACGTTGCCCTTCTCCCAGTTGATCTGCCAGCGCTGCGGGTGGTACGGCACGAGGTCGCGCGCCATCAGGCTGGTGTCGTAGCGGAAGCCGCACTGTTCGATGATGTCGAGCGTGTTCTCGCTGTAGTCCCAGTACGGCGAGCGGTAGCCCGTGGTCCGGATGCCGAGCACGTTCTCGTACGTGGCGAACGCGAGGTCCACCAGCCGCAGCTCGGTGTCCCGCTCGATGCCCGGCGGGATCTCGTGGTAGTAGCCGTGGTGGCCGAACTCGTGGCCGGCTTCCAGCACCGCCTTGCACTGCTCGGGGAACGTGTCCACGGAGTGACCCGGCGTGAACCACGTGGTGGTGATGTCGAAGCGCTTGTACAGCTCCAGCAGCCGCGGCACGCCGACCTCGGCGCCGAACTGGCCGCGGGACATGAACGACGGGCTCGGCCGGTTGAACCCGCCCAGCCACAGCGACTGCGCGTCGAAGTCGGTGCCGAGGTTCACGGCGATCTTCTTGCCGGGTGGGAGTTGCAGGTGACCCATGGGTGCTCCTTCGTCTCGAAAGCGGGTTTCAGGCGGGCGGGTTCAGCTGGATCACGGTCTCGGCTTCCGCGTCGATCCGCTCCCGGCTGTAGAGCAGGGGGAACGCCTCCCCGCGTGCCCACGGGGCGAACAGGTCGGTCAGGTGCGGGTCGTCGAGCCGGCCTGATTGGCCGGGCGCGTTCATCGCGAGGGACGAGTCCCACTCGCCGACGTCGACGACGATCCGGAACGTGGCGCCGGCCGACTGCACGAAGTTCGGCCCGTACTCGGTGTTCCCGACGGTGTCGCCGCTGCCGCCGCGCGGAAGCGGTTGCGTGGCCAGCCGGTCTTGCGGCAGGTTGGGGAGCAACGCTTTCAGCGGGTGCTGCGCGCGGGCCACGTGCAGCCGGCCCCACGCCCACGCACTCCGGTCGGTGCCCAGCAGTTCTTCGAGGTCGGCGACGGCGGCGGGCAGGGTTTTGGCGACGAGTTCGGCGAGCGCGTCGAGCGAGGTGGAGTTCTCGACCAGCTCCAGGTCGATCCGCGCGTCGGCGAGGAGGTCTTCGGCCGGTGAGACCCGCGTGGCCGTGGCGGCGGCCTCGGCCAAGCCCACCAACGGTTCCAGTGCCTGGGCCAGCAACGCGGGCCGCAGGTGCCGGCGGTACCAGACCTCGAACAGCGCGGCGGCCGCGGAATCCGGGGCGAGCACGGCGTCCCAGCTCGTGAGCAGCTCCAGCCCGTCGACGTCGACGCTCAGCTCCCGCAGCCGCGCCACGATCCGCCGCGCGGGCACGGACAGGAAGTCGCTCTGCAGGTCGACCATGCTCTGCGGCGTGGCGTCGGTGGTCTGCGCGAGGACCTCGTCGATGCGGTGCTTGCGGTAGGGCGCGTACCAGTCGTAGGTGATGTGGCGGTCGGGCGGGTAGCCGTCGGGGAGGTTCATTTCGTTGGCAGTGGCCAGAAATCCGGCCTCGGGATCGACGGCGCCGGGCAGCTGGTCGGTGTCGTAGAAGCCCGCCCACTCGTAGCGGCCGTCGCCGGGCACGGGCAGGGTGCCGTCCCAGTTGGGGCGGATCGGTGTGAGACCGCCGGTCTGCCAGGCGATGCGGCCCGACGGGTCGGCGTAGACCTGGTTCTCCGGCGGCGCGCCCCAGCGGTTCATGGCGGCCGAGAACTCGTCCCAGTCGCCGGCGCGCATGTAGTCCATGCTGCCGAGGTAGGGCGCCATGCCGGCTTCGAGCCAGGCCGCGCGCACCGCGAAGGCGGTGTGTTTCTCCGGGTCCTGGTAGACGACCGGGCCGTGGCGGGTGAAGAGCAGCTCGGCCTCCACCGGGTCGCCGTCGCGCACGGCGATCGTCTCGGTGACGCGCCGCATCGGTTCCCAGCGGCCGTCGTAGCGGTAGCTCAGCGGGTCGGCCGGGTCGGTCTCGTAGACGTAGAGGTCTTCCTGGTCGATCGCGAAGATCGTGAGACCGAACGCGATCCGTCCATTGTGGCCGATGGAGATGCCCGGCAACGCCGGCTCGCCACCGCCGATCACGTCGAAACCCGGCGCGTTGAGGTGCGCGATGTAACGCAGCCCCGGCAGCGCGGCGGCCGCGCGGTGCGGGTCGTTGGCCAGCAACGGCCGGCCCGAGCGCGTGCGCGACCCGGCGAGGACCCAGTTGTTGCTGCCCTCCGGCAACCCGTCGCCCTGCGGGTCGTCCGGCGCCGGCGGCGCGAACACGGGCGCGGTCGTGGCGAGGTCGTACACGCGCAGCACGTCGTCAGGGATCGCGGCGAGGTCGAGACCATCCGGGACCTCGACGGGCCGCCACGGCTCGCGCCGCCGCCGCAGCTCCTCGACGTCCGCCGGCAGGTCCCGCAGCGTGCGAGCGCGGGCGACCTCCTCGCGGACGTTGTAGAACAGCCCGTGACTGCGGATGCGCGCCACGTCTTCGGGCTCCCACAACGCCGGCTCGTACCCCAGCTCCCGGAACTCGGCCGGCAACAGCTCCGGGTCCTGCCGCGTGAGCTCGACGAACGCGTTCACGCCCTCCACGAACGCGGTCGTCGCGCGCTTGGTGTCCGAGCCGTACGCGAGCCACTCGCGGTGCATGTCGCCCCGGTAGAGGAACAGCCGCGCCGCGCGGTCCCGCTCGGCGTGCTCGGCGCCGAACACCTCCGCCAGCCGGCCGAGCCCGCGGCGCCGCCAGAAGTCGATCTGCCACAACCGATCGCGGGCGGCGTTGAAGCCCTGCACCCGGAACGCGTCGTACGTGCTGGCCGCGTAGATGTGCGGCACACCCCAGCGGTCCACCACGATCTCCGCGGGCGCCGTCAGCCCCGGCAGCGTGTGGGAGGTTCGGTCAGGTACCACCACGGTTTCTCCCGTCTCGTCATCGAGTGGGAGCAGTCAAACAGCCCGGCGGGTGGCCGCGTCGGCAAAACTTCGCAGCCACCCGGGTAGGTGATGGCTAGCCGTTCGGGTAAGTCAGGCCCGGCTGACCTCTTCAATGCCTCCGGAGCCGGACGAGCCCGCACCGGAGGAGGCGGACGAGCCGGCGGCCGGGCCGCCACCGGTGCTCGAACCCGCGCCGCCACCGAGGTCGCTCGGGCCGGCTTCCGCGTTCGCGCCGCTGCGCGGCGGCAGCGGCTGCCAGTCGAGTTTGTCCGCGCCCGGAATGGATTCGACTTTGCCCGGCCCGATTTTGAAGTCCGGGTGACTCTGGATCGACTTCAGCGGAACGGACCCGACGACCGCATCCGCGGGGATGCCTGGCCGGCTGCCATCCGCGGCCTTCTCGCCCTCGAAGAGCCATTCCCTCTGCTCGGGGTACGGACGATTGACACCGATACCGTCGAAATGAGCGTTGACGTCGTGGAACTGGCCACCGGCCTTGCTCGGGTCGATGCGGTAAACCTGATAGTCGCCCGGCCGGCCGTTCAACGTGGGGTCGTGCAGCACTCTGTAGTCACCCGTCGACACGAACTGGCTGTCGTGCTTCGCGGCCAGCCCCGTGTCGGCATGTGCGTTGTTGACGTGCTCTTCCACCTTGAGCGAACCGTCCGGCTTCCAGGGCTGGAACCCGTCGTTCGCGATGGTCTGGGGCGGCCGTTCGTCGATGCGGTACACGTATTCCGGCGTCTGCTTGCCGTTGATCTTCCGGCCCAGCTTGCGCTTGAGCCGCGCGGCCGAGTCCAGCATCGGGTTCGGCTTGCCCTTGCCGTTGCGCGCCGTCTTGCCACCCAGACAACCCGGCGCCAACCCCAACGGGTCGAGCAGCAGCAGCGGATTGTCCACATAGGCGTGGTTGTTCGGCGAAGGGTTGAGCCCCAACGGGTCCGGCGTCAGGTAAGCCCCGACCGACGGGTTGTAGTACCGGTTGAGGTTGTAGTTCAGCCCGCTCTCCGCATCGTGGTACTGCCCGGGGAACCGCAGCGGGAACCCGGCCTCCTCGCCGGGCGTGACCACCGACGTACCCCACAGCGTCGTCGTGGCCGCCCACGGGATCCGCCCCTCGGCGTCGACGAGTTCCGTCGGCGTACCGGCGGCATCGGTGACCACGGTGTGGAAACTCGACTTCACCGGCGCCGCGCCGGAAAGTTGCCGCTTGGTCTGCGCCAGAACCCGGTGTGAACCAGGTGCCCAGTCCCACGTGACAACGTCGGTCACCCCGTCGTGCACCACGCTCTGCTCGGCGAGCCGCATGCCGTCCCACGAGAACCGCATCTCGGACACCGCCGCGCCGTCCTCGGCGAGCCGGCGTTTGGCGATGCGCCGGCCGAACGGGTCGTAGCTGTAGGCCCACGTCTCGCCGTCCGGGGTGGTGAGCCGGACGAGCCGGTCCTCGGCGTTCCAGGTGTAGCGCCACTCCAGCGCCTGGCCCGTCGTGGTGCGGCTGACTCGCCGGACGACCCGGCCGTGGCAGTCGTAGTCGTAGGAGGTGCGGCCGGCGCTGCGCACCAAGGTGCCCGTGCGCACGCGTTCGCCCTGCACGTCGTCGTCGCCCGGCAGCACCGCCAGCGCCAGGTTGCCCTGCGCGTCGTAGCCGTAGTGCTCGGTCCAGTTCGCCGCGTGCACGGTCTTGACCCGGCCGGCCGCGTCGAGGTCGTAGGAGCGCGCGCCACGCAGGTTGTCGGTCGTGCGGAGCACGAAACCGTCGGCACGGTAAGCGAAAGTGCGGTGCTGCCGCTCCCGCCCACCGGCCCGCACCACCTGCTGGGTCACCTGCCCGATGGTGTTGTAACCCTGCTGCAGCACAGCACCGGCGTCCGTCGTCCGCGCGATTTCCCGGCCGACCGGGTCGTAGCTGAACTTCAGCCCACCGCCGGCCGCTTCGAGCGCCAGCGGGAGGCCGTTGTCCCGGTAGCTCCACCGGGATGTCGCGCCACTCGGCGTCACGCGACCGGTCACGCGCCCGGCCTCGTCGTAGTCGAACTTCGTGGTGGCCCCGTTCACGGTCTCGGTCAGCACCTGGCCGATCCGGTCGTAGGTGTACTCGACCACGCTCTCGGGGCTGCGGGCCGACACGAGCCGGCCGGCGACGTCGTAGGTCAGCTGGTGGTCGACACCATCGCCGACCCGGCGGATCACTCGGCCGAGCTTGTCGTAGGTGTAGGCGATGCGCTGCCCGGCGCCGTTCGTCCGCTCGATCGTGTTGCCCGCCTGGTCGTGGACGTACGTGGTGGTCGAGCCGTTGAAGTCGGTCTCCGACACCAGGTTGCCCACGGCGTCGTACGCGTAGTGCCAGGTCATCCCCTGAGGACCGGTGACCGTCGTGAGCCGCAGTTCGGTGTCGTAGGCGAACTCGTACCGCACTCCCGACGGGTCGGTCCGTGCCGTGATCTCGTCGAACGGCCCGTACTCGAACACCGTTTGCGCGCCCGTGCGGTCGCGGTGGTGCACGAGGTTGTCCTCGCCGTCGTAGTGCCACTCCTCACGGCCACCGTCGGGCAGGATCTCCCACGCTTTGAGCCCCGAGACGGTCCAGCCGGTCCGCGCGACCGCGCCGAGCGGGTCGGTGACGGCAACGATCCGGCCGAACGCGTCGCGCTCGATCGAGACCCGCGCGCCGGACGGGTCGATCACCGCGGTCGTGAGGCCCGCGGCGTTCGTCTCGTAGCGCGTCGTGCCGGCGGCGTCGCGCACCGCCAGCAGTTCGCCGTGCTCGCCGTAGTCGTATGCGGTGGTCGAACCATCCGGGTCGATGTCCGCGACGACGTTGCCGCGGTTGTCGTACTCGCGATGGGACTCCGAGCCGTCGGGGCCGACCGACTTGGTGGGCCGGCTGCCCGGGGTCTCCGACACGAGCTGCACGGACGAGCCGTCCGGCCGCACCACGCTCACCCGGCCGTCTTCCTGCTCGGCGCGAACCACGTCGCCCAGCGGATCGGTGATCGCGAGAACACCACCGCGTCCGTCGTACTGGGTCTCGGTGACGCCGCCGCGCGCGTCGACGAACTTCACGACCTGGTTGAGCTCGTTGAAGTGGTATTCGGTGACGTGGCCGAGCGAGTCGGTCATCCTCGTCACGCGGGTTTCGCGGTCGTAGGCGAACTCGGAGGCGAGGAAACCGCCGGTGCCCTCGGTGCGGACCACGCGGCCGTCGGGGCCGTACACGTACCGGTAGCCGTGACCGTTGCGGTCGACCCAGCCGGTGACGCGGTCTTCGGCGTCGTAGGTGAGCAGCATCGGCCGGCCCTGGGGGTCGCGGACCTCGGTCAGCCGCCCGCCGTCGTCGTAGCCGAACGACACCACGGTGATCTCGGTGCCGTGCGCGGCGTCCTCGAGGCGCAGGTCCGCGATCCGCGGGCCCGCGAACGTCTCGACCGAGCCGACGAGCACCCGGTACCCGCCGGAGTGGCGGATCTCGGTGGGCACACCGCGTTCGTCGTAGGAGAACGTGATCCGGTTGTCCTGGAGGTCAGCCAGCACGGCGAGCGGCCGCACACCGGTCGGGTGCTGCGGGAACGCCAGCGTCCGGCCGCTTTCCGGCTGGCCGATCAGGACGACGTCGGTCTCGCGGTCCCACAGCAGTGGCCATTCGGTGCCCAGGCTCGGCAGCACGCGTTCGTTCGAATCGGCCGGTTTGGGGTAGTGCAGGACAACACCGTCGGCCGCCGCGTAGTGGATGCCGTCGTCGTCGATCTCCACGCGCTGGTCGAGCGTCGCCGCCCACCTGCGGCCGAAGAGGCGGCCCTTGGCGTAACCGGACACGTGCACGCGCTCCAGGACGAGCGAAAGGACGCCGGGCAGCTCCAGGTCCGTCTGCGCCATGACCATCTCGCCGGTGACCAGGTCGACCGGGTCACCGCCGACGCACCGCTGGGTCGCGGGCGTCGACTCGTCGACGGACTTGCCGCCCGAGCCCAGCGAGTCGGGTCCCTTCGAGCGCGGCGCGGGGGTGGTGTCGGTGCCCTTGGGCGTTCCGCCGCCGGCACCCGACGTCACCGTCGACTCGTCGCCGGTCTCCTTGGCCGGCGGGGCGTCGTTCGTCTTGGTGGGTGGCGGGATTTCGCCACCGCCCTTGCCACCGCCGGCGCTGGACGCGTGCGTCGAGTCGTCGCCCGATTTGCCCGCCTTGCCGGCCGACGACCCGAAGTCCGTACCCGAGCCGGAGTAGCCGGAGCCACCGGAGCCGCCTTCGTCGGCACCTTTCGCGCCGGCCGGCGGGGTGTAGTCCTTGCCGCCGGCACCCGAGTAGCCCGAGGTGTGCGTGCCGTCGTCGGCACCCTTCGAACCCGGCGGAGGGGTGTAGTCCTTCGGCGTGCCCTGGTAACCCGACGCCTTCGTGCCCCCGCTGTCCGCACCACCCGACTTCACCGGCGGTGCCTCCGGCGTGCCGCTGAGGCCCTTCGTCTTCGGCGGCGGCGCGACCTTCCCGCCCTTGAGCCCCTTCAAGCCCTTGCCGACGTCCTCGAACAGCGCGCCGGTCTTCTTCAACAGCGGGGCCAGCGCCTTGAGCGCCTTGACCAGTCCCGTCACCAGCTTGGTGATGTGCGCCGCGGTGTCCGCCACGGTGGTGGCGATCTGCCCGAGGACGAAGGGGGTGGCGAGCCCGAGCGAGGCCACCTCCTCCAGCGCCCAGTCGATGAGGTGGCCGATGATCTGCGCGATGGTGTCACGCACCAACGTCCGCACGGCGGCGACGATCTCGCCACCCTTCGCCACGCCCGAAGCCGCGCCTTCGCAGCCCTTTGCCGCGGCCTGCAGCGAGTTGCTCAGGTCCTGCGCCCGCGCCCGGTACGCATCGGCCGCGGCGCCCGTCCAGGACTGCAGGTCGGCGTTCACCGAGTCGGTCAGGTCCGTGGCGACCGCGCCGAGCTCCTTCGAGACGTTCTGCAGCGTCTCCGACTGTGCCTTGATCTGGTCCGCGTTGCCGGTCAGGCCGTCGAGCGCCTCCTTCAACGGCCCCACGTGCTCCAGCAGCCACCCCACACCGGCCGCCAGGGCCGCGCCGAACGGGTCCATCGCGACCGACAGCATGTCCAGACCGGTGCCCACGGCCCCCATCGCCGTCGCGGCCCAATCGCCCGACTCGATCCCCTGGGCCAGTCCGTTCGCCGACTCCAGCAGCGAAATGCCCGAATACGCCTTTGTCGAATCCTGCGTCTGGACGACCAGAGGATTGCTCACCGTGCGACCGCCTTTTCCCGGAACTCCCCGTTCTCAACCAGTATCAACGGCAGCACGAAAGGATCGGTTCACCCGGCCCGTTTTTACCTTCGAAAGGGTTCGCCCACGGTCACTCAAACCCAGCTCAGGATCCTCCGGGCAGGAATCGTGGGTACGATCGTGAACCGCGTATCCCCGTACCCCGGCCCACTTTCCCCGCTGATCCGCTCTAGAAAATGTCCGATTTCTCCCACCGGCGCAGTCATGAAGGTTGACGACCTGTGGCGGTTTTCCCACTCCGCGCGATCGGCCACGAACAGCCCCGATCGATCACTTTCGGACCGGCCGCGGCTCGCCACCCCTGAGGTCTCGCCTCGAGCAGTGCCCGCCCGCGCCTGTTGCCGCCGGGCGAGGTTCGCGGCTAATGTTCGATTATCAACATCGACTGACTCCACACCCCGGGTCGGCGAGTGCGGCCCGGAGGAGCGGCGTGCCCCCTGAGCCCGTCCGGGAGAGGCGCAGCCGGCTCCGCCAGACCGATGTTGGTTTACTGACAGCACCCACCCCGCCACTTATGTTCGCTGCACAGCACCAACGCGAGCCCGACAGTGACGTCAAGGGGCGTGGTCCGTCGTGAGCGATCAGCCGGCGAAGCAGCTTTCCGAGATCCTGTCCGGAGCCCCGACCAACTGGGGCCGCTGGGGTGCCGAGGACGAGATCGGCGCCCTGAACCTGTTGGGCCCCAGGCACCGGCACCATCGGCAACGAGGTCCAGCACCGTTGAAGGTGGTGGGCGGAACGGGTTCGCCGGTGAACCCGATCGTGGTCAAGTAGGTCGAGAAGTCAGCCCATCAGTTCCGGGTTGCGCACCTTCACCATGCGCTCGAGGCCCTCGCGCCAGGTCACCGTGGTCGGCTCACCGACGAGCGACGTCAGCTTGCGCACGTCGGCCACGGTGCCCTCGATCGCGTTGGGGTCCACGGTGAAGGTCGGCGTCTTGCCGATCAGCTCGCCGAGGTAGGTGACCCACTCCTCGATCGTGACGCGCTCGGAGCCCGCCAGGTTGACCGTCGTCGCGGGTACCCCGGCGGCGTCGAGCAGCGCGGGCAGCAGGCGGACGATGTCGTCCTCGTGGATCAGCCGGTAGGCGCCACCGTCGGCCGGCACGGGGATCGGGTGGCCGCCGGCGAGCATCAGCAGGTGGTACCAGGGCCAGCCACCGTTGTCGCCATAGGGCACGTTGAGGCGCGTGATCACGGTCGGCAGGTCGAGCGTGCGCGCGTACGTCCGGGCGACGGCTTCGGCCGCCACCCGTGTGAGCACGTAGTTCGGCATCATCTTGGTGTGCTTGTTGTCGCCGAGGAGCGCGTCCTCGGCCAGCTCGCCCCCGTCCGCCGCGGGCGCGTAGACAGCGGTCGACGAACAGTGCAAAAAGGACTTGGCGTCCCGGAACCGCGTCATGAGCAGCCCGACGGCCTCCGCGTTCGCGACCAGGTCGGCCTCGCTGTCCGCCGTCCGCGCCACCAGGAAGTTCAGCACGTGATCCACCGTCTCCGGCAGATCCCCGAAGCCCTCCCCGCTCGCCACATCCACGACGACGCACTTCACGCCCGCCGCTTCGAGCCGCGCCTTGACCTCGGGGTTCGTGAACCGCGCCGCCGCCCAGACCTGGTTCCCCAGCCCCTCGGCGGCCAAAGCGAGAGCAACCGGCAGCCCGACCTGACCCGTCGCGCCGGTGATGACGACGTTCGCGTTCTTCAGCACACCGCGATGCTTTCACGGCGTGCGCTGGGCCAGAAGGGGCGAGTGCGCCCTTTCTGGTGCCCGAAGGGGCAGGTTACCCGGCCGCACTCCCCCTGAGCTCGTCCGACGGCGGCACGAACACCGTGCTCTGGGGTCGGGCAGAGGAAGAGGAGACGATGAACCGAGTTTCCTCTTGATATCGCGCTCCCGCTGTTATTGCAAGAGTTTTCGAAAACCATGTGGTTGTTGACTTGCACCTGTTCTCTACGGGGTCGTGGCACGGTCCCGAAATTTTCAGATTTCTTCTGCGGTAGCATTCCTGCGCCAAGTCGTCACGCTGCCCTAGGTGTCCGGGAGTGTTGCGGCGTTGCTTTGTCGTTTGCTGCCAGCGCTTTTGCCGAGTCCTGGTCAGGAAGGACCTGATGTCTGATCAGCGTGTACCTGGACGCGAGCCAGTCCCGACGAGCGCCGAGGTGACGGGCCCCATCCGGGCGATCGGTCAGCCGATGCCCGCCGCTGCTGTCGCGGCGGTGGTGTGTTCCGGGATTGCCCTTGCCGTTTCGGCCGTGGTCGCCGCGCGAGTGAGCTGGGGCCTCTGGCTGTGCCTCGCGGTGATCGTGGTCGTCGTCGCGGGTGCCTTGATCCACCTCGGCCGGACCAGATCGGCGATCGCTGCGGCACGGCGAACCGTGGCGGCGGGCGCGGCGCCGAGTCCCGGCCCGCAGCAGCCGGCGACGCCGCCGGTCCTGTTCACCCACGCTCCTCGGCCGGAGCAGGTCCTCGGGAAGCTTTCCCATCGGCTGCTCGCGCTGATCGGCCGCATGATCGCGCACATCGACAACCTCGAGCACGAGACGGAAGACCCCGATCAGCTGGCGGGGCTCTTCAAGCTCGACCACCTGGCGACCCAGCTGCGGCGCCAGGTCGAGAACATCGAGGTGATGCGCGGCGAAGGCGGGCTCCTCAGCCGCGAGGAGTCGCCGCTGACGGTCAGGGAGGTCCTGATGTCGGCGTGCGCCGAGATCGAGGATTTCCCGCACGTCGATGTGCTTCCCAGCCCGGACGTCCAGGTCCACGGACGCGCGGTCGCCGAAGTCATCCACCTGCTCGCGGAACTGATCGAGAACGCCACGCAGTTCCAGAACCCGTCGGCACCGGCCGTCGAGGTGCGTGCGTTCGACGTGCAAGCCGGATTGCACGTCCAGATCCGCGACCGGGGCGTGGGGATCCCGGACAAGGAGCGCGAGCACTACAACCACTTGCTCGCGCCCTCCACCGCCATCGACCTCGACACGATCCTGACCAACGACCAGATCGGCCTGGCCGTGGTCAAGGGCCTGTCCCAGCGGTTCGGCATCGCCGTCCAGCTCAACAGGAACATCTTCGGCGGCACCGACGCCGACGTCGTCCTGCCGCACGACCTGATCCTCGCCCTGCACGCCGACCGCGCGGTCCCGGTCCCCGTCCCGGTCGCGAGCTCGAGCCAACCGCCTTCCCCGGAGCCACGGCCTTCTCCCGAACCGCGGCCTTCTCCTGAGCCACGGCCGCACCCCGCTGCCGGCAGCGCAGGTCCCGCCCTTCCCCAACGCCGCCCCGTCGCCGCCGAGCCGCGCCACGCGACTGGTCCGGACACGGCCACCGAGGCCGCTGCTCCGAGCTGGCCGGTCGACGAATTGCCGGTGCGCGATCCTTTCGCGGCACTGCCGTCCGCCGAGCTACCGCCCTTGCCTCGCCGCAGCGCGTCGGAGAGTCACCTGCCACCGCAGCTTCGCTCCGTCTCACCGCAACCGCAGGTGTACACCGGGCACAGCCCGAGCCTGCTCGCGGATGCCCGCGCCGGCCTGGCCGAGGGCATCGCCGGCGACGACACAGACACGAACGACCAAGGCCTCGCAGGCACAGTGCACGAGACCAACCCCGCTCAATCGCAAGGAGACCGTTCGTGGAACACAATGAAATGAGGTTCCTGCTCCAGCGCCTCGTGGACAAGGTTCCCGGTGCGCAGAGCGCAGTACTGCTGTCCACGGACGGGATCCGCAAGAGCTGGTACGGCATCGGCGACGACGACGCGGACAAACTCGCGGCGCTGGCCGGCAGCCTGTGCTCGCTCTCGCAGGCCTTCGGGTCCGTGTTCAGCCCGGTCGCAGACGACGGATTGCGCCAGATGGTCATCGAGCTCACGGGGTTCGTCATGTTCGTCACCGCGCCCGCCGAACGAACCGTCCTGGCCGTCCTGGCCAACCCCCAGGTCGACGCCAAAGCCGTTTCCTACGAAATGGGTCGCCTCTCGACGCAGCTGAGCCAGCAGCTCGCCACTCCCGCGCGACACGACGGCGCGGCCCAGATGGGAACGCGGTAAGGCGTGCAGAGCAGTGGTGATCACCCTGTGCCGCAACCCAGCCATCGCGCCCGCCCGTACATGCTCACCGGCGGGCGTACCGTCCCGTCCGTCGAGCTCGACCTGGAGTCGAGGGTGGCCACGACCGGCAACGTCGACCCGGAGAAGCTGAACCAGGAACACGCCAGCGCGTGGCGGCTGTGCCAGTACCCGACCGCGGTCGCCGAGATCGCCGGCAAGCTGGGCCGGCCGGTCGCGGTCACCAAGATCCTGCTCGGCGACCTGATCAAGGTGGGGGCTGCCACCACGTTCGCCGCCAACCTGATCGAACCTTCCTCAGACTATGCCTTGCTGGAAAGGGTGCTGCGTGAACTCAAGAAGCTTTGACGTGCTCCCCTCGCAGATGAAGATCCTCATCGCCGGCGGGTTCGGCGCGGGCAAGACCACTTTCGTCCGCTCCATCAGCGAGATCACGCCTCTCTCGACCGAGGAGACCCTGACCCAGGCCAGCATCGCCGTCGACAGTCTGGACGGTGTCGCCAACAAGAAGACGACGACGGTCGCCCTGGACTTCGGCCGTCGCACGATCGCGGAGGACCTGAGGCTCCTGCTGTTCGGGACACCCGGGCAGGACCGGTTCTGGTTCATGTGGAACGAGCTGTCCCGCGGGGCGTTCGGCGCCATCGTGCTCGTCGACACCCGCCGCATCACCGACAGCTTCGGCCCGATCGAATTCTTCGAGTCGCGGGGTATCCGCTTCCTCGTGGCCGTCAACCAGTTCCAGGGCACGCCGATGTACCCGGAAAGTGACGTGCGCGCCGCGCTCGAGTTGCGGCCACACGTCCCGCTCATCCGGTGCGACGCCCGAATTTTCCAGTCCACCAGGGATGTTCTGATCCGACTGGTGGAGCACATCGTCAACATGCGACGGGACGAAGACGCGGCACGCGGTGCCGCGCCGGTGCCGTCCGGATCTGGAGCTCGCCATGACGTATAACCCGCCGGCCAACCTTCGTCGCCTCGCCCCGCAGCCCGACTCCGGCGTTCTGGCCCGGATGGAGCGCTTGCGCGAGCTGGGCATCGGCTCGCTCCCGGATCCGGAGTTCGACGCGATCGCCGCCAAGGCCGCGCAGATGACCGACACGCCGTACGCGATGGTCAACTTCCTCAGCGATCAGCAGCAGTACTTCGCAGGCCTGTACTACCCACCGAGCCACCAGCAGCAGAGCGCGGCACTGCAGGCGTCCCCGTCCGCCGCGCACCCGCCGGTGAGCCGGACCATGGACCTCGACCACGGTTGGTGCCCCTACGTGGTCACGCGGAAGAAGGCGCTGCCGCTCAACGACGTCCTCGAATACCCCCGGTGGAAGGGAAACCCGGTCATCACCAAGCTGGGCATCCGCTCCTACCTCGGAGCCCCGCTGGTCGAGAGGCGTGAGACCGAGTTCGGAGTGAGCGAGGTCGTGCTGGGCACGGTGTGCGTCATCGACACGGCCAAGCACTCGTGGGGCCAGTCGGGGGTGGAGCTCATCAAGGGGCTGGCCGAGGAACTGGTGTCGCTGATCCACCAGCGCGAACGCCAGGGTGTTACCCCGCCGCTCTGAGCCCCTGCTCCGGAGCGGCGCTGCTCAAGCGAAGCTCCGCGGCGAAACGCTGTGACCACTCCGGACGCGATTCCCCCAGCGCCACCTCGGCCAACCGCACCCGCTGGATGTCGGAGGTGCCCGCTGGGGGTTCGATGTGCGGGACGTCGCGGTACAGGCGCGACACCTCGTGCGCGCCGACAAGCCCATACGCGGCGTGAATCTCCATGGCGAGATCCACCGAGCGCTTGGACAGTTTGACGTTCTCCAACTTGGCGTTCATCAGCTCCGCATCGCACGCCAGCCCACGGTCGAGCGAATCCGCGGCGTGGTAGGCCAAGATCCGCGCCGTCATCAGGTTCGACTGCATCTCGGCGATCTTGTTCCGGACCGTTTCCTTCATGCTCAACGGGTTGCCGTAGCGGCGGACTTCGCTGGTGTACCGGTCAGTGGTCTCGACCGCGGCCTGGTGGATGCCGAGCGAAACCGCGGTGAGGTTGGGCCGGCCGTAGAGGACGCTGGAGGAAAACGCCACCGCCAGCCCGTCACCTTCGGCGCCGATCCGGTTCGCCGCAGGGACCCGGCAGTCGTCGAAGCGGATCTCGCCGAAGCTGAAACCGTGCAGGCCCAGCATTTCCGGGTGCGGCGCGAGCGTGCAGCCCGGCCGCGTGGCCTCGACCAGGAAGGCGGTCAGTCCGCGCGAGCCCGGGCCCGTGCGGACGATGACTCCGTGGAGGTCGCCGACGTGCGAGTTGCCGACCCAGACCTTGCTGCCGTTGAGCACGTACTCGTCGCCGTCCCGGGCCGCGCTCGTCTCGATCGCTCCGACCTGGCCGCCGGATCCCGTCTCGGTGGTCGCGATCGTCGGAAGGCAGTCCCCCGCCGCGATCGCCGGTAGCCAACGCTGTTTTTGCTCGTCAGTGCCCCAGTGCAGGATCTTGGCCGTACCGAGCTGGGATGCCTGGACCATTGCACCCATGGCACCGCTGACCCGCGCGAGCTCCTCGATGATGATGGTCTTGGCCAGGTGCCCGAGCCCCATGCCCCCGTACTCGGGCGGAATGGTCGCGCCGAGCCAACCCTGCCTCGCGATCGCTCGTGACAGCTCGACGTCGACTCTGCGGGAGGACTCCATGTGAGGGACACGGGGGGCAACGTGGTTTTCCGCCCACCGGCGGACATCGGCGCGCAACTCGTCGTGCTCCGGCGAGGTGAAGTACAGCCCTCGCTGCGATGGGTGACTCACGCACCAACTCCCCGGGTGAGCTGCCGCACGCTGATGATGCCTCTGCTCGTCACGGCTGCCGACTCTGGCACAGCGGCCGCCGCGGCGGTACCGCCTACTTGGTGCATCACATTCCTCACGCGCGTAGCGAAGCGCCCGGGAGTCCGAGGCGCCCCAGCGACCGAGCCACGGCTTCTCCGCTGGTCGGTGCCCGTCTCCCCGGGGACGGACCCGCCCGCGAATCCGGGACCGGCGCTGTTGTCGCTGCGTGCACGAGTTGCTCCCGCCGCACGCGGCCACACGTCACAAAGATATAGTGTGCTCGCCTGACTCAGGCACTGCCGGCATAGCTCAGTTGGTAGAGCAACCGCCTTGTAAGCGGTAGGTCAGGGGTTCAAGTCCCCTTGCCGGCTCCTCCGCCTCGGTGATCGACGCAGCGATCACGAAGAGCCACTCTTTTCCCAGACAGAATCTCCCTTCGCTGGAACTCACTGCGCGCGTACCGGTGGTATCAGCCCGCCGGCACCCGGACGGCAACCTCGCCACCCGGGTGCCGTCAGCGGTCAGATGCGGCTGGCGTTGTGGAACGGCATCGACGCCAGCGGCGACAGCTTCACCGGCTGCCCGGACGTGCTGGCGTGCAGAACCTTGCCCCCGCCGGCGTAGATGCCGACGTGGCTCACGGGGTTGTAGAAGAACACCAGGTCGCCGGGCTGGAGGGCGGCCTTGGCGACGGCCGTGCCGCGAGTCGACTGGAGCCGGGAGCTGTGGGGCAGGGCCACGCCGACCTGCTTGAAGGCCCAGACGACCAGCCCGGAGCAGTCGTAGGCGTTGGGACCCGCCGCACCCCAGGCGTAGGGCTTGCCCAGCTGGGTCATGGCGCGGGCGAGGGCGGCGGCGCCGGGGCGAGCGGCAACGGCCGTGCTCGACGCGGCGGACGCCGGGGTCGCCAGGACCGGGCCGGCGGTGGCCGTCATGGCCGCGGCGATCGCGGTGGCCGCGAGGGCGGTGCGGACGAAGCGCCGGGACGTTGCCATTCGGTGGTGTGCCATTTCGGGTGGAGCTCCTTCCGGTGGGGGCGGAATTGCAAACAGGGGCACATTACGAAGCCGAAATCAGAAATGCACCAAACCGTGATAAGCGGCACAGATCAACAAATAACGTTGCCGGCAACCCCGGAAAGCAATCCGGGTCGCCGGCGGTAAAAGCCGACCCGACCAGGCAAAACGACCGCGAACCGAGCCATTTAATTCACCCCCTGAAAATCAGGAAAAGAATTTTCCGGAATCGGTTTCACGCAGCATTCCCACCGCGCGCCCGCATCCGCCACCGGCACGAACCGACACTCACCGGCTCACGTCCGCCACAGCGGTTCGGACCCCAGCTCCAGGCCGAAAACGCGCGCCCCGCCCGACCCTGCGGGACGATCGACAACGGACGTGGTGCACACCACTGCAACGGCCGGGACGCGCGGGCCGATGCTCCCCGGGAACGTCGGGCAACCCGACTCCAGCACGACGAGGAGGTGGGATCGATCATGAAGATCAACGAGCACGCCGACCAGGGGGTTCACCGCAGAAGGTGGCCGGTCCTGGAGCCTCCTCGGCCGAGCTCGAACCAGCGGCACCGCCCGAACCTCCTGCGGCGCCGCGCGTGGCACATCCTGGAGGCGCCGACGGCGGAGCAGCCGGCCGTCGACACCGGTGAAACGCTCGGGCCGCAGCCGCCCGACGACGCGACGGTGAACTTCGTGCTCGACCTCACGCTGCGCATCGGCGAGGTGCAGATGGCGAGCGGCGCGGGCGCGTCCGACGTCACCGCCACGATCCTCGCGCTGACTTCGGCACTCGGGCTGCCCCACTGCGAGGTCGACGTGATCTTCACGTCGATCACCGTCACCTGCCACCGCGGCACGGACCTCGCGCCGGTCACGGCGTTGCGCGTGGTGCGCAGCCGCAGCCTGGACTACACGCGCCTGACCGAGGCGGAAATCCTCGTGCGCAAGATCGTGCGCGGGAACATGGGCGCCGAGGAAGCGCACACCGAACTGCAGCGCATCACCTCCGCGCCGCACCCGTACCCGCGCTGGGTCGCGACGATCGCCTGGGGTGGGCTGGCCGCGTTCATCACGCTGCTGCTCGGCGGCGGCCCCGACGTGGCCGTGGTGGCGTTCGTG
Organism: Amycolatopsis sp. NPDC004368; assembly: GCF_053602515.1. Classification (NCBI taxonomy): domain Bacteria; kingdom Bacillati; phylum Actinomycetota; class Actinomycetes; order Pseudonocardiales; family Pseudonocardiaceae; genus Amycolatopsis; species Amycolatopsis sp. NPDC004368. Next base: position 20,984 of record NZ_JBSGDT010000012.1, read on the forward strand.
ATCTCGTCGGTCATCGACCGGCTCGGGCGGCTGCTCAACCGCTACCACCTGCCGTTCTTCTTCCAGCAGGTCGTGGGCGGGCTCGTCGCGACGCTGTCGGCCATGGCGATCGTGAGCAGCAACGTCCTCACCACCGACCGGCCGACGCTCGTCGTCGCCGCGGCCGTCACGGTGCTGCTGTCGGGGCTGTCCACCGTCTCGGCGGTGCAGGACGCGATCACCGGCTACAACGTCACCGCCGCCGGGCGCACGATGGAAACGGCGCTGATGTCGGCCGGCCTGATCACCGGTGTGGTGCTGGCGCTGAAGATCGCCCTGATGCTCCACCTGCCGAGCACGCCGTTGCCGGAGGTCATCACCTCGACGCCGCAGCAGCTGCCCATCGTGGTCGTCACCGGCGCCGGCGCGGCCGCGTGCTTCGCGCTCGCCTCCTACTCCACGATGCGCGCGATGCTCGTCGCCGCGGCGGCCGGCGCGATCGGCGCGCTGGTCTACGGCGCGCTGATGCTCACGCAGTTCGACGCGGTCAGCTCCTCGGCGATCGCGGCGACGCTCGTCGGTTTCTGCGGCGGCCTGCTCGCGCGCCGGCTGCGAGTCACGCCGCTCGTGGTCGCCGTGTCCGGAATCACCCCTCTGCTCCCCGGTCTCTCGACCTATCGCGGTCTGTACCAATTGGCGGTGGAGCCCGGCGGCAACATCGCCACCCTGATGACCGCCGTCGCCATCGGGCTCGCGCTCGCCGCGGGCGTTGTCCTGGGTGAATACCTCGCGCAACCCGTGCGGATGCGGCTCGGCCGGCTCGAACGCAAGCTCGCCGGACCGCGGCTGGCGGGGCCGCTGGAGCCCTCGGAGCGCCGCCTGGAGTAACCGGTTGCTCACCGGCCCGTCACCCGACGTCGCGCTAGGGTTTCACTGGGGCCGCGACCCGCGGAAGACGAGGGAGCAGCTGTAGTGACGACTGAGCAGAAGACCGCACCGTCCGCCGATTTCGTCGTGGTGGCCAACCGGCTGCCCGTGGACCTGGAGCGCACCGCGGACGGCGGCCGGCGCTGGACGGCGAGCCCCGGCGGGCTCGTCTCCGCGCTCGAACCGTTCCTGCGCTCGCGCAAGGGCGCGTGGGTCGGGTGGCCCGGCGTCCCCGACGTCGACGTCGACGAGTTCGACGACGACGGCCTGGTCCTGCACCCCGTCACGCTCACCTCCGCCGAGGTCCGCGACTACTACGAGGGCTTCTCCAACGCCACGCTCTGGCCGCTCTACCACGACGTCGTCGCGCCGCCGGTGTTCGACCGCGCGTGGTGGGACAGCTACGTGAAGGTCAACCGCCGCTTCGCCGAGGCCAGCGCCGAGGTCGCGGCCCACGGCGCGACCGTGTGGATCCAGGACTACCAGCTGCAGCTCGTGCCCACGATGCTGCGCGAACTGCGCCCCGACCTGCGCATCGGCTTCTTCCTGCACATCCCGTTCCCGCCGGTCGAGCTGTTCATGCAGCTGCCGTGGCGCGCGGAGATCGTGCGCGGGCTCATCGGCGCCGACCTCATCGGCTTCCACCGGCCCGGCGGCGCGCAGAACTTCCTCTGGCTGGCCCGCCAGCTCGTCGGCCTCGAACCCACGCGCGGCGCGGTCGGCGTGCGGTCGCGGCCCGGCATGGTGCAAGTCGGCGACCGCACCGTGCGCGTCGGCGCGTTCCCGATCTCGATCGACGCCGCCGGACTCGACAACCTCGCGCGCAGCAAGGGCGTGATCGAGCGCGCCAAGCAGATCCGCCGCGACCTCGGCAACCCGAAGGCCGTGCTGCTCGGCGTCGACCGGCTCGACTACACCAAGGGCATCGACCTGCGGCTGCAGGCGCTGCACGAGCTGCTGCACGAGGGGCGCCTGCAGCCGGAAGACGTCGCCTTCATCCAGCTCGCCACGCCGAGCCGCGAACGCGTGGAGCACTACCAGCGCATGCGCGGCGAGATCGAGCAGATGGTGGGCCGGATCAACGGTGAGTTCGCCCGCGTGGGCCACCCGGTCGTGCACTACCTGCACCAGTCCGTGAACCGCACCGAGCTGGCCGCGTTCTTCTCCGCCGCCGACGCCATGGTGGTGACGCCGCTGCGCGACGGGATGAACCTCGTCTGCAAGGAGTACGTCGCGTGCCGCCACGATCTCGGGGGCGCGCTCGTGCTGAGCGAGTTCGCCGGCGCGGCGGCCGAACTGACCAGCGCGTTCCTGGTCAACCCGCATGATCTGGACGGGGTGAAGAACGCGTTGGTGGCTGCCATTACGCTCGACCCCGCAGAGGGCCGACGCAGGATGCGCGCCATGCGTCGACAGGTCCTCACCCACGACGTCGACCGGTGGGCGCGCTCGTTCCTGCAGGCGCTGGGTGCGGAGCCGGTCGACTGACCTCCCCCGTACCGCGCTGGACCTCCTGAGGAGGAGTGTTGACCGCCGAGGCGTTGCCCGCGGAGCTACGGCGCGCGATCGTGCAGATCGCCCGTACTCCGCGCCTGCTGGTCGCCTGCGACTACGACGGAACGTTGGCCCCCATCACCGCCAACCCCGACGAGGCCCGGCCGCTGCCGGAGTCCGTCGGCGCACTCAGATCCCTGGCCGGCCTGCACGAGACCACCACAGCCGTCATCTCGGGTCGCGCGCTGCGTGACCTGGCGACGCTGTCGCGCCTGCCCGCCGAGGTGAACCTCGTGGGCAGCCACGGCTCCGAGTTCGACATCGGGTTCATCCACGCCCTCGACGAGAAGGCGCGTGCGCTGCACCGCCGGCTCGAGTCGGAGCTGGAGAACCTGGTGCTCGACGTGCCGGGCGTGTCGCTCGAGGTCAAGCCCGCGAGCATCGCGGTGCACGTGCGCCGGGCCGAGCACGAGGCCGGCCGCCGCGTGCTCGCCGACGTGCACGAAGGCCCTTCGAAGTGGGAGGGCGTGTCGACCACCGACGGCAAGGAGGTGGTGGAGCTCGCGGTGGTCCAGACGGACAAGGGCCGCGCGCTCGACACCCTGCGCCACCAGGTGGGCGCCACCGCCGCCATCTTCCTGGGCGACGACGTGACCGACGAGAAGGCGTTCGCGCGCCTGTCGGGGCCGGACCTGGGCATCAAGGTGGGCGAGGGCGAGACGCTCGCGACCTACCGCGTGCCCGACACCGTCGACGTCGCGCTGGTGCTCGGCTTCCTGCTGGAAGAGCGGCGCAACTGGCTCTACGGCGAGTCGGCGCCGCCCATCGAGCGGCTGTCGATGCTGGCCAACGAGCGCTCCGTGGCCCTCGTGACGCCGGACGCCACGGTCACCTGGCTGTGCCACCCGGGCCCCGACGCGCCGGCCGTGTTCGCCGACCTGCTCGGCGGTCCCGCCGCCGGCCGCTTCTCGATCAAGCCGCACCGCAACGGCCTGCCGCTGGGCCAGCGTTACCTGCCGAACACGATGACGGTGGAGACGCGCTGGTCCCGGCTGCTCGTCACCGACTACCTGGAGCCGGAAAGCGCACCGCACCGCACGGACATCGTGCGGGTGATCTCGGGTGAGGCGGCGGCCGACGTGGTGTTCGCGCCGCGGCCGGAGTTCGGCGGCGTGCCCGTGAAGCTGGTCGCCGAGGGCGACGGGCTGCGGGTGCTGGGCACGTCGGAGCCGTTCGTGCTGCGCTCGCCCGGCGTGGCGTGGACCATCACGTCCGACGGCCTGCACGACACGGCCACCGCGCTCGTGCAGCCGACGCCGGAGAACCCGGTGGTGCTCGAACTCCGTTGCGGCACCACGGATCTGAGCGGCCATGAACTGTCCGAAATAGACCGTCGCGACCGCGCGGGCCGCTACTGGAGCGACTGGGCGGCCAAGCTCAAGCTGCCCACGGTGCAGTCGGAGCTGGTGCGCCGCTCCGCGCTCACGCTGCGCGGGCTGGTCAACACCGACACCGGCGGCGTGCTGGCGGCGGCGACGTCTTCGCTGCCCGAGGAGATCGGCGGGGTCCGCAACTGGGACTACCGCTACTGCTGGATCCGCGACGCGTCGATGACCGTGCGCGAGCTGGTGCACCTCGGGTCCAACGAGGAGGCCGAGGGTTACCTGGAGTGGCTGCACGGCGTGCTGTCGACGCTGGCCGGCCCGGAACGCCTGCACCCGCTGTACACACTGGCTGGCAGCGTGATCGGCGCCGAGGCCGTGATCGAGTCGCTGCCCGGGTACGCCGGTTCGCGGCCCGTGCGCGTCGGCAATCTGGCCAACCACCAGGTGCAGCTCGACGTGTTCGGCCCGGTCGTGGAGCTCGTGGTCACCTTGGCCGAGGCGCGCGGCGAGCTGCGCGACGAGGACTGGCAGATGGTGCGCGCGATGGCCGAGGCCGTCACGCGGCGCTGGAACGAGCCGGACCACGGCATCTGGGAAGAGCGGCACGTGCCGCGCCACCGGGTGTACTCGCGGGTGATGTGCTGGGTCACGATCGACCGCGCGGTGAAACTCGGCTACGAGTACGGCCGCGACGTGCCGGGAGCGTGGCCGGAGCTGCGCGAGCGCATCAAGGCCGACGTGCTGGAGCACGGCTGGAACGACGAGGTCCAGGCCTTCACCACGGCGTACGACGGCACCGACCTCGACGCCGCGTCGCTGTTCGTCGGCCTCACGGGCCTGATCGACCCGGCCGACGAGCGCTTCCAGCACACGGTCACCGCCATCGAGGCCGAGCTGCGCAGCGGGTCCACCGTCTACCGCTATCGCCGCGACGACGGCCTGCCCGGCGGCGAGGGCGGCTTCCACATCTGCGCCGCGTGGCTGATCGAGGCCTACCTCATCACCGGCCGGCGCAACGAGGCCGAGGAGCTGTTCACGCAGATCGTCGCCTCGGCGGGCCCCACGGGCCTGCTGCCGGAGCAGTACGACCCGATCGCCGAGCGCTCGCTGGGCAACCACCCGCAGGCGTACTCGCACATCGGGCTCATCCGGTGCGCGAACCTCCTCGCCGAAAAGTTGTGAACACCTGTCACCGGCCTAAGGCGTTAGCACAGGTCGGTGACAAGTGCCGTGAAGGTCACCTTGAGAGACGCACTGTCCCTTAAGGTGACCTTCACGAGCATTTGCACGTTCATTCGGCGCTCGAACGCAGGCCGGAGCGGAGGTGACGGGATGAAGCAGTACTACGGCGAAGCCACCGACTTCGCCCCGCTGCCCCCGCTGTTCGCCCGCCGCGTGCGCTCGGGTTCGGTGGTCACCGGCATCGCGCTGCTCTTCGGCACGGTGTTCGTGTTCGGTCTCACAGCATTCGTCAACCGCCCCCTGCACGGCCACAGCCTGCCCGACGCGCCGGTCGGCGTGATCGGCCTGTTGCTGCCGACGCTCGCGGTGGTCATGACCGCCATCGTCGTGTTGTCCTGCCGCAGCTGCCTGCGCGGCGACTACCTCGTGGTCGCGCGCGCCCGCGCCGCGCGCACGGCCCTGGTCGCCTGCTTCACGGCCACCGTCGTCACCTGCCTGCTCGCCCTCACGGCGTCCGCGCTCATCGACCTCTGGAGCGACCACGACCGCTTCGGTGCGACCGACGTGCTGGCCACCTTCGCGAACTTCGCCCTGGGAGCCCTCGGCTACGCCGCGGGCCTCTTCTACGTCCGCCCTTCGGTGACGACGCTGGAGAAGTTCAGCGACCACCCGATCTGGTGATCAGGACCACGTGAACGCTCCGGAGCTCTGCAGGCAACAAAGGGCATGCAGGTGATCCACGACGGTCCCCAGCCGGCGTTGCCGGACTCGTTCGACCGTCCTGACCTGGGCGTTCCCGATCCGGCGCCCGTGTTCGGACGGCTCTTCGACGCACATTCACGCCAGTTGCACCGCTACCTCGCGCGCCGCGCCGGCGACGACGTGGCCCACGACCTCGTGGCCGAGACGTTCCTCGTGGCGCTGCGGCGGCGGGAGTCGTACCGGCCGGACCTGGGCACGGCGCGCTCGTGGCTGTACGGGATCGCGACGAACCTGCTGCGCCACCACATCCGCAGCGAGACGCGGGCCCTGAAGGCGACCGCGCGGCTCGCGGCCACCGGCGAGCACACCACGGCCGGCCACGACGGCCGTGTCGCCGAGCAGGTCGACGCTCAGGTCCGGGCGGGGCAGCTCGCCGGCGCGCTGGCCAAGCTCAACGCCGCCGACCGCGACACGCTGCTGCTCGTGTCGTGGGCGGGGCTCGAGCCGACGGAGGTGGCCGAGGCCCTCGGCGTGCCACCTGGCACGATCCGCTCGCGGCTGCACCGCATCCGGCGCTGGCTGCGCGCCAACGCCGCTTCCACCGCGATCGTCGAGGAGGCGAACGAACTGTGAACGACGACAACGTGCGTCACCTCTGGTCCGACGCCGAGCTCGACGAAGCTCTCGACGCGCTCAACCCCCACGTCCGCACCGACCCGGCCGAGCTGGACCGCGCCCGCGCGACGCTGCTGCGAGCGGCGTCCGCCGAAGCCGGGCACCTGCCGGCCGCGCCGTCGAAATCCAAGCGCACCAAGGGAACCTGGCGCTGGATCGCCGTGGCCGCGGCTGTGGCGCTGGTGACGGGCGGGGTGGCCGTGGGCCGCGAGGTGCTGACTCCGGACACCACGGTCGCCCCGGCGGCCACCGCGACCGCGGACGTCGTGCCCGGCCCTGGCCAGTACACGCACGTGACCAACACCTACATCGACGTCGAGTGGGTGGGCGGCCTCAAGAGCGCGTTCTCGGTGCGGCAGACCGTCGAGTACTGGATCCCGGCCGATCGCTCGGGTGTGTGGAAGCGAAAGTGGACCCGGCCCATCGACGCGGCGATCCTCACCGGCCAGCCCGACGACCAGGCGTCGCTACCCGGGCCGAACACGGTGACGCAGGTCGCGGCGGGCGGCGACTTCAGGCAGCCCTTCCCCTACGCCAGCGGTGGCACCGCCGACATTCCCGAGGGCTGGGACCGGCCGACGCCGCATTTCGTCGCCTCCCTGCCCGCCGACCCCTCGACGCTCCTGAACCTCGCGCGGTCCGAGACGGGCAGCAAACCGAACTCGGCAAACTCGCCGCTGGTCCCGTTCTCCGTCTACCCCGACCCCACGTTGCCAGGCGGTTTCGACTTGTCCCACGCCCCGTTCACGGCGCCGTACGTCGGTCCAGGCGAGACCGAGACGCACCTGCTCACCCTGCTCGCCTCGGGGCTCGCGTCCCGGTCGGTGCGCGCCGCGGCCATCGGTGCGCTGGCCACGAGCGCACACTCGACCATCAAGGGCGACACGGCCGTCTACACGTTTGACTACGGCATTCACAAGCTGATCGTGAACGTGAACCTCGCGACCTCGGAACTGGTCAGCGCCGCCAACGTCGCCACCCAGAACACCTACGGGATCCGCGCCGGCACGTCCCTCAGCTCCGCCGAGCTCAGCTTCGAGGTCACCACCGACTTCGGGTCGTGATCACTTCGCGTGGTTGGCGGCGTTGAGCGCACTGGCGACGTCGCCGACCTCGAGGGTGCGGATCCCGGCGGGCATCTTGCCGGAGTCGGGTGGCACGAGGGCGTGGGTGAAGCCGAGCCGCGCGGCTTCGGCGAGGCGGCGCGCGACGTTCGGCACCCGGCGCACCTCGCCGGCCAGCCCGACCTCGCCCACGGCCACCAGCCGCGACGACAGCGCGACGTCGTGCATCGACGACGTGAGCGCCAGCACCAGGGCGAGGTCGATCGCGGGTTCGGTGATCTTCATCCCACCGACCGTGGCGACGTAGACGTCCTTGTCGCCCAGTTTCAGCCGGCCGCGTTTCTCCAGCACGGCGAGCACCATCGCCACGCGCGACGAGTCGAGGCCGCTCACCGCGCGCCTCGGCTGCGGCATGCTCGTGCTCGACACCAGGGCCTGCACCTCGCCCAGCAGCGGCCGTTTTCCCTCGACGGTGACCGTGATGGCCGTGCCCGGCACCGGGTCGGCGGTGTGGCTCATGAACAGCCCGGACGGGTCGGGCACGCCGACGATGCCGCCCTCGGTGAGCTCGAAGCAGCCGATCTCGTCGGCCGCGCCGAAGCGGTTCTTGATGCCGCGCACCATGCGCAGCGTGGAGTGCTTGTCGCCCTCGAACTGGAGCACGACGTCGACCAGGTGCTCCAGCACGCGCGGGCCGGCGACCGAGCCGTCTTTCGTGACATGGCCCACCAGCACCACGGGCAGGCCGCGCTCCTTGGCGAGCGCCACGAGCCCCGCCGCGACCGCCCGCACCTGCGTGACCCCGCCTGGCGAGCCTTCGACCTGCGGTGACGCCATCGTCTGCACCGAGTCGACGATCAGCACACCGGGCTTCACGGCGTCGACGTGGCCCAGCACCGACGACAGATCGCTCTCGGCCGCGAGGAACATCTCGTCGTGGACGTTGCCGGTGCGCTCGGCCCGCAACCGCACCTGACCTGCGGACTCCTCACCCGTGACGTAGAGGGAGCGCCCGGCCGTTCTGGCCCACTGGTAGGCCACTTCGAGCAGCAGGGTCGACTTGCCGACGCCGGGTTCGCCGGCCAGCAGCACCACAGCACCGGGCACGAGGCCGCCACCGAGCACCCGATCGAGTTCCGACACGCCGGTCGCCTTGGCCCGCGCCGTCTCGACGTCGACCTCGCCGATCGGCCTCGCGGGCGCGCTCGGCGCACCCGCGGCCACCCGCGTGATCGCCGGTTTGACCCCGCCCCGCTCTTCGAGCGAGCCCCAGGCCTGGCACTCCGGGCAGCGGCCGAGCCACTTCGCGGCTTCGTGTCCGCACTCCGCGCACCGGTAGACGGTGCTGGTCTTCTTCACCACGCGCCGAGGTTATCGGCGCGCACCGACAAAATCGGTCAGGGCTCCACGTGCGCCGGTGCGGCGACCGGGACCTCGACCGTGATCGGGCCCGCGTTGCGGAAGGTGAACGTGACGTTGATCGTCATGCCCGGCCACAGCGGCTGCTTGAGCCCCTGCAGCACGGCCGTGCCCTCGTTCAGCGCGGTGGCCGTCGCGCCGCCGTCGCCCGGGGAGGCGCTGCTGGTGGCCGTCGGTGTCGTCGAGGAGGTCGACGACGTGCCGGTCGCCGGGGCCTCGGCGGAGCTCGACGTGGTCGGCGGGGCCTGCTCGTTGGTCGACTCGACCGCGTCGTCCGGACCGATCACCAGCGTGTGACCGGCGACGACGTCGCGCGCGCCGCCGAGCTGCGCCGGCGAGTCGGTGCCGGTCGAGCTGACCGAGAGCAGCTGGTCGTCCTGGGTGCCCTGGTTGGCGATCGTGAGCGTGAGGGGCGCGGACTGGCCGGCCGAGTAGGCGGCGCCCTGCGCGGGGTACTGGATCGCGACGTTGCGCAGCGCCAGCGTCTTCACGGTCGCGTACGTGCCGTTGACCGCCGGCTGCTGCGTGTCGGTCTGGGTGATCTGACCGGCCCCGCAACCGGCGAGCACGAGCACGGCACCGAGCGCCGACACGCCTGCGCCGAACACGCGGCGATTCTGCAGCCTCACGTCGGAGTCCTTCCATCTCACGGCCTCGTCGCCCCGAAGACTAGCCGGGCGCCGTCGCGCGCGCGGAACCGGTGGGGCCAACCGGTGCACCACCGCCCAAGATCAACCGTCCAATTAGGATTTCATTACCGCTGATCAACGCCTTCCCCATCACCTGCATGAGCACGGGCCGTTGAAGTTTGTCAACCCCCGCCAAGCCGCTGACCTGCGACGACGATCCCGGGTCACTAGGTGGCCATCTGAAGACCGTGCTAAGATGGATTCAGCGAAAGGGGCAGAGGACACATGGTTTTCAAGGTCGGAGAGACCGTCGTCTACCCGCACCACGGTGCCGCACTCATCGAAGCCATCGAAACCCGCGTGATCAAGGGCGAGGAGAAGAAGTACCTCGTCCTCAAAGTCGCGCAAGGGGATCTCACGGTTCGCGTGCCCGCTGACAACGCCGAGATCGTCGGCGTGCGTGATGTCGTCGGGCAAGAGGGACTGGACAAGGTTTTCGACGTACTGCGTGCTCCCCACACCGAAGAGCCCACGAACTGGTCTCGTCGGTACAAGGCCAACCTGGAGAAGCTCGCCTCGGGCGATGTGAACAAGGTGGCCGAAGTGGTGCGCGACCTCTGGCGGCGAGAGAAGGACCGCGGGCTTTCAGCCGGCGAGAAGCGCATGCTGGCGAAGGCGCGGCAAATTCTGGTCAGCGAGCTCGCGCTCGCGGAAGGCACCGACGAGGACAAGGCGGAAACACTCCTCGACGAAGTTCTGGAAACCGCGACGGTCTGACCCCCGAGGTCATGCGGCTCCCGGCGGAGGCACCGGGCAGCCCGTTCTCTACGATCACGACCCGATGAACCAGCAGGTGCAGAGCGTCGCGTTCGTGACTGTCGCACACCACACCGCCGATGAAGAGCGTGCTCTCACGTCGGTGAACGGTGAAGTTCTTCTCAAGCACACCGTGCGGGGGCTGCTCGGCACACCTGAGCTCGATCTGGTGGTCGTGTCGGCCCCTTCGCGGTGTGCTGAGTCGTTTTCGGAGGCTCTTTCCGGGCTTTCGCGCTGCCGCGTCGTTCCCGGCGCTTCGCTCCAGCAGGTTTTCACCGCCGTCGAGCCCCTGCTGTCGCCGAATGCGGTGATTCTGGTTCACGACGCACTCCGGGCGTTCACTCCACAGCGGACTGTCCGTGAGGTACTGACCACGATCCGTGAAGGCGCGCCGGTCGTCGTTCCCGTCCTGCCGATGTCCGACACCGTGAAGACGACCCACGAGGGCCTGATCACCGCCACCGTCGACCGCGACGGCCTGCGCACCGCGCAAACACCGATCGGCTTCACCCTCACGGCGTTCCGCGCGGCTCTGGTTTCGAACTCCGACCCCAGCCTCGCCTCGGTGTCCGGCGCCGTGGCTGTGCCGGGGGACCCCGACGCCATGCGCGTCGCCGGCACCTTCGAACTCACCCTCGCCGAAGCCCTCGTGACCGGCGGCGACCAGGAGGCTCCCCTGTGACCGACTTGCGCGTGGGCAACGGCGTCGACGTCCACCCCGTCGAACCCGGCCGCGAGTGCTGGATGGCCGGCCTCCTCTGGCCCGGCGTCGACGGCTGCGCCGGCCACTCCGACGGCGACGTCGCCTCCCACGCCCTCTGCGACGCCCTGCTGTCCGCCGCCGGCCTCGGCGACCTCGGCGCCGTCTTCGGCACCGGCGACCCCCGCATGCACGGCGCCCACGGCACCGACATGCTCACCGAAGTCCACGGCTTGCTCACAGCGAACGGCTGGCGCGTCGCCAACGCCACCGTCCAGGTCATCGGCAACCACCCCCGCATCGGCAAACGCCGCGACGAAGCCCAGGCCGCGCTGTCCACCGCCCTCTCCGCCCCGGTCTCCGTCACCGGCACCACCACCGACGGCCTGGGCCTGACCGGCCGCGGCGAAGGCATCGCCGCGATCGCCACGGCGCTGCTGATCCGGGACTAGCGTTTTTTCGGGCCGGTCGTGGGGCTGGCCGGCGGGCACTCACCCCGCCCACGCCCTGGCCGCGGCCGCATCACACGCGCCGCCCGCTTCCAACACCACACCCACCGCCCGGCTTGAGTGCTCAAGCCAACAGCCCCGGCCCCGGACGCCAGCTCACGCCACACCTCCACCGCCTCCACCCACCGCGAGGCCCCACCACACCCCAACGCAAGGGACCACCACGTCCAAAAGGCGAGGAACCACCAACGCGAGACGCCACCCCGTCCAAACGTGAGGGACCACCACCCGACCAACGCACCGGGCCGTACCAACGCAGGGCCGCATGAACCCAGGCCCCTCCCCGCACCCCGATCCGAAGCCTTCTTGCGGCCGACGAGCCGTTGTCAAGGCACGCTTTCCCGCCTTGACAACGGCTCAGCGGCCGTCAACACAATCCAGCTTCGGGGTGCACGCCCAGCGCAAGTCGCCCCGCGAGGCCAACACCACCCAACCGCCGCCCGCCCCACGAGAACCAGAACACAACCCGCCCTCCCTCACTAAACTCCCCCCGTGCCCATAACCTCCCTCCTCTTCGACTTCTCCGGCACCCTCTTCCGCCTACAACAAGACCCCACCTGGCTAACCCACCTCACAACCCCCACCGGCACCCCGCTGGACCTGGAAGCCCAAACCGAACTCATGCGCCGCATGACCGCCCCAGTCGGCCAAGTCGTCGACCTCGACGAAGACCACCAACACGCCTGGCACAACCGCGACCTCGACCCCACCCTCCACCGCAAGGTCTACCTCGAAGTCCTCCGCCGCTCCGGCGTCCCCGACCAGGCCCAGGCCGAAGCCCTCTACAACCGCCTCATCACCCCGTCCGAGTGGACCCCCTACCCCGACACCGAAGCCGCCCTCAAACTCGGCGCCTCGGCCGGCCGCAAGGTGGGCGTCCTGAGCAACATCGCCTTCGACATCCGCCCCGCCTTCACCCAACGCGGCTGGGACGCCCACATCACGAGTTTCGTCCTGTCTTTCGAGGTAGGCGCCGTCAAACCCGACCGGGCGATCTTCGAAACCGCCCTCGACCGGCTGGGCGCCAGGCCGGAAGAAACCCTCATGATCGGCGACAGCGAGGAAGCCGACGGCGGCGCCCGCGCGCTGGGCTGCGCGTTCGAGCTCGTCGACCCGCTCCCGACCGCCGAACGGCCGGATGCACTTCTGCGAGCCCTGCGCAAGCACGACGTCTTTTGACGTCTTGCGACATCGCCCACACCGACCCCGTACCCTTTCAGAGTGGCCCTACACCTGTTCGACACCCTGACCCGAGCCCCGCGGGAGTTCGTTCCCGTCCGCAGCGGAACGGCGTCCATCTACCTGTGCGGGGCCACCGTGCAGGGCGTGCCGCACATCGGGCACGTGCGGGGCGTGCTGAACTACGACGTGCTGCGCCGTTGGCTGCTCCACAGTGGACTCGACGTGCTGCTGGTCCGCAACGTCACGGACATCGACGACAAGATCCTCACCAAGGCCGCCGAAGCGGACCGGCCGTGGTGGGAGTGGGCGACCACGCACGAGCGCGCGTTCGAGAAGGCCTACGACGACCTGGGCTGCCTGCCGCCGTCGGTCAACCCGCGCGCGACCGGGCACATCACGCAGATGATCACGCTCATGCAGCGGCTCATCGACAGCGGGCACGCGTACGCGGCCGATGGTGACGTCTACTTCTCGGTGAAGTCGTTCGACGGGTACGGCAAGCTGTCCGGCCAGCAGCTCGACGAGGTGCAGCAGGGCGAGACCCCCACCCGCGGCAAGCTCGACGCGCGGGACTTCACGCTGTGGAAGAGCGCGAAGCCGGGTGAGCCGTCGTGGCCGACGCCGTGGGGCGACGGGCGGCCGGGCTGGCACCTCGAGTGCTCGGCGATGTCAACGGCCTACCTCGGCCCGGAGTTCGACATCCACGGCGGCGGCGTCGACCTGGTGTTCCCGCACCACGAGAACGAGCGCGCCCAGTCCAACGCGGTCGGCGACGGGTTCGCGCGCTACTGGCTGCACAACGCGTGGGTGACGATGTCGGGCGAGAAGATGTCGAAGTCGCTCGGCAACACCGTGTCCATCCCGGCGATGTTGGAGCGCTACCGCGCGCCCGAGCTGCGGTACTACCTCGTGCAGCCGCACTACCGCTCCACCGTCGAGTACTCCGACGGCGCGGTCGCGGAGGCCGCGCAGGGTTACCGGCGCATCGAGGCGTTCCTGCGCCGCGCGGCGGCTTCCGGCGAGGTGCTCTCGGGCGCCGTGCACCCGGACTTCGCCGCCGCGCTGGACGACGACCTGGCCACGCCGGCCGCGTTCGCCGTGGTGCACAACACGGTGCGTGACGGTAACGCCGCCCTCGACGCAGGCGACACCCCCAAGGCACTCGAGCTCGCTTCCTCGGTGCGCGCGATGACCGGCGTGCTCGGCATCGACCCGCTCTCGGACCGCTGGGCCGAAAGCGGCAGCGAGACACCCGTCCGCGAGGCGCTGGGCGAGCTCGTACAAGGCCTGCTGGCCGAACGCCAGGAGGCGCGCGCCGCGAAGGACTTCGCGCGCGCGGACATCGCCCGTGACCGCCTCACTCAGGCGGGCATCGTGGTTGAGGACACCCCGAACGGTCCGCAGTGGACGGTCAGGAACTCCTGACCCGTTCCACCGCGGTGGATTAAGGACTCGGTTACACATGGCAGGGAACTCACGGCGTCAGGGCGCCGTCCGCAAGACCGGCACCAAGAAGGGCCAGGTCGTCGGCTCCGGCGGGCAGCGGCGCAAGGCGCTCGAGGGCAAGGGCCCCACGCCGAAGGCCGAGGACCGGCCCGGGCACAAGGCGTACCGCGCCGCCAACGCCGCGAAGACGCGCGAGCAGTCGCGGCAGAAGAAGGCCGACCGGCCGGAGCTGATCGCCGGGCGCAACCCGGTCGTCGAGGCGCTGCGCGCCGACGTGCCGGGCACCGCGCTGTACGTCGCCCTGAACATCGAGATCGACGACCGCGTGAACGAGGCCGTCCGCCTGGCGGCCGACAAGGGCATCTCCATTCTCGAGATCCCGCGCGAGGAGCTCGACCGCAAGACCAACCGCGCCATGCACCAGGGCCTGGGCCTGCAGGTGCCGCCCTTCGAGTACGCCCACCCGGACGACCTCATGCAGGCCGCCCGCGACTCCGGCAGCACTCCGCTGTTCGTCGCGCTGGACGGGGTGACGGACCCGCGCAACCTCGGCGCCGTCATCCGCTCCTCCGCCGCCTTCGGCGCCCAGGGCGTGCTCCTGCCGGAACGCCGCAGCGCCGGCATGACGGCTGTCGCGTGGCGCACGAGCGCCGGCACCGCCGCGAAGCTCCCCATCGCCGTCGCGACGAACCTCACGCGCCAGCTGAAGGCCTGGGCCGCCGACGGCCTGATGATCGTCGGCCTCGACGCCGACGGCTCCGTGGACATCGACGCCCTGGAACTCGCGGCCGACCCGCTGGTCATCGTCCTGGGCTCCGAGGGCCGCGGCCTCTCCCGCCTGGTCCGCGAAACCTGCGACGCCACGGTCTCCATCCCGATGGCCGCCGGCGTGGAATCCCTGAACGCCTCGGTGGCGGCGGGGGTTCTGCTGGCGGAGGTGGCTCGCCGTCGCCGAGTGGCGGGCCGGCTGAGCTGAGGTTCGTTTTCGGCTGCTGCCGGGTCGACCCGTGTTGCGGGCGGCCCGGCGGTGTCGTTTCCGGGGTGGTCTGAACCCCCGCACGACCGGTCCCACTGCCCCTTCAGCCACCACCCTCAGTGATTCCCGCCAGGATCCGCCGGGCTTCACTCCACTGCGCCACCCACTCGGGCTAAGGTCAGCTCCGGAACCGAGGGGGCCCATCACCGATGTCGTTCGTTTCGCCGCTGTTCTTGTGGTACTTCATGCCCGCGGTGCTGGTCGCGGTGCTGGTGTGCCCGCGCAGCTGGCGCAACGGCATCGTCGCGGTGGCGAGCCTGCTGTTCTACACCATCGGCGCCGGGCCGTACGTGTTCCTGCTGCTGGGGTGCATGGCGGTCAACTTCCTCGCCGGGCGGGCGCTCGAGCCGAGCCCGTGGGACGTGAACGGCAAGCGGCGCAAGCGGCTGCTCATCGGGCTGGTCACCCTCGACGTGCTGGTGCTCGTGATCTGGAAGTACGCGGGTTTTGCGACGCAGCAGATCGCGGCCGTCGCGCATTGGTTCGGGGGTGACGTCGGGGTCGCGAGCATCGTGGTGCCGATCGGGATCTCGTTCTACACGTTCCACCACATTTCGTACGTCGTGGACATTTACCGCGGAGAACGGCGCGCGTTGCGCAACCCGGTGTCGTTCGCGGCGTACATCGCGATGTTCCCGCAGCTGATCGCGGGGCCGATCGTGCGGTACCGCGAGATCGCGGACCAGTTGCCGCAGCAGCGGTCGCACCGGCTGGACGACATCGCGGCGGGCTTTCCGCGGTTCGCGCTGGGGCTGTGCAAGAAGTCGATCGTCGCCGATTCGCTCAGCCCGATGGTCGAGGCGTGCTTCTCGACGCCCCCCGACCAGATGACCTTCGCGACGGCCTGGCTCGGCGCCATCGGCTACACGCTGCAGCTGTTCTTCGATTTCTCCGGCTACTCGGACATGGCCATCGGCCTCGGGCGCATGCTCGGCTTCCGCCTGCCGGAGAACTTCGCGCGGCCGTACTCGTCGGTGACCATCACGGAGTTCTGGCGCCGCTGGCACATGTCCCTGTCCCGCTGGTTCCGCGACTACGTCTACATCCCCCTCGGCGGCAACCGCTCCGGCGCCGGCAAGACCTACCGCAACCTCTGCATCGTCTTCGTCCTCACGGGCTTCTGGCACGGCGCGCAGTGGACGTTCCTGGTCTGGGGCTGCTACCACGGCGCCCTGCTGGTCATCGAACGTCGCTTCAACTGGGGCACCACCCCCGCACGCCCGGCCGCCCGCATCGCCCGCCGCG
The DNA here is from genome assembly GCF_053602515.1 of Amycolatopsis sp. NPDC004368. Taxonomy (NCBI): domain Bacteria; kingdom Bacillati; phylum Actinomycetota; class Actinomycetes; order Pseudonocardiales; family Pseudonocardiaceae; genus Amycolatopsis; species Amycolatopsis sp. NPDC004368. The sequence continues at coordinate 37,374 of NZ_JBSGDT010000012.1, forward strand.
TGCTCACCCTGGTGCTCGTGGTGTTCGGCTGGGTGCTCTTCCGCTCCACCGACCTGCCCCACGCGCTCAGCATGATCGGCCACATGCTCCTCCCGGACTTCGGCGGCCTCGGCGACGTGGTCTCCAGCGCCCTGACGAACCAGCGGCTGGTGATCTTGCTCCTGGCGCTGACCGTGTTCGTGCTCCCGGCGCACCCGGTCACGGGCCCGCTGCTGGAGGCCTCCCGCACCCGCCCGGCCACGGCCCTGCGCGTCGGCGTGATGACCGCGGGCCTGGTCTACGCGGCGATCCTGGTGGCGACGGGGACGTTCAGTCCGTTCTTGTACTACCAATTCTGATCGCGGATGGCGCCCGAACAGGAACGGTTTCGCGACCACGGCCTGACCGATCGGGACTTCGAGGTCGCAAAGCTGCCACCGTGGCTCAAAGCCCCGAAAAACCGCGCACGCATTCTCCGCGGCATCAAACAACTGCGTCACACCCTATGATTCACCGCTGCCCATAACCCCTCAACTTCTCCACCACCACCCCGATCTCCTCCGCCGGCAAAAGGCGCGGTGTTCCGACGGAACGGGCCAGCAACCACACCTGGCAAAGCCACTCCAGCTGCCGCGCGCGGTCGTAAGCCGCAGCGAGCGTTGTGCCGTAAGTGATGGTGCCGTGGTTGGCCAGCAGGCAGCCGCGGCGGGCGGACAGCGCCGTGAGCATGTGCGAGGCCAACGCGGTGGTCCCGTAGGTCGCATAGGGGGCGACGCGGATGGTCGGGCCGATGGTGGCCGTCATGTAGTGAATCGCCGGGAGTTCGTCCACCAGGGTGGACGCGGCGGTGGCGTGGCCGGAGTGCGTGTGGACGACCGCACCCACCTCAGCACCGTCGGGATCTTCCGCGCTGCGGTAGATCGCCAGGTGCATCGGGAGTTCGCTGGTCGGCTTCAGCTCGCCCTCGACGGCCGCCCCGGTCAGGTCCACGACGGGGATGTCGGCGGGACGCAGGGTGTCGTACGGGACGCCGGTGGGGGTGACGGCGATCAGGGCACCGTCGCGGATGGAGAGGTTGCCGGAGGTGCCGACGACCAGGCCGTCGGAGGCCATGCGGCGGGCGTGGTCGCAGAGGGCCGAGCGTTCTTCCTCGAGGATCATGGGGTGAGCCTGCGCGAAATCGGGCCGGTGGACAACAAGAAAAGGCGGGCCCACCGAAATCGGGTGGGCCCGCGAAAATGGACAGGGAATCAGCGAGTGGCGGGAGCCGAGTCCTCGGCCTCGGCGGATTCGAGGAAGGGCTCCGTCGCCGCCTGGTCGGCCGGGTTGAGGAGCCGGAGGGCTTCCTGCACGGCGACGTTGGTGGCGGCGAGCCGGTCCGCAACCTTGGCGCGCAGGTCGAGGGCCAGGGTGCGGGCCTCGGTGGCCTCGGTCTGCTTCCGGAGGGCGTCGGCGAGCGCGAGGTCCGTCTGCGACTGCTTGGCGGCGATCGCCTCGGACGCGGCGCGGTCGGCTTCGGCGCGGGCGGCGGCAGACGCAGCCTCGGCGGCGGCGTCGGCCTCGGTGCGGGCGCGCGTGGCGGCCTCGTCGGCTTCGGTACGGGCGCGGAGAGCGGCTTCGTCGGCCTCCGTGCGGGCGCGGTCGGCGGCCTCCGTGCGCGTCGCGATGTCCTCGTTCGCCGCCGCGGTGCGCGTGGCGATGTCCTCGTCGCAAGCGGCCGTGCGCGTCGCGATGTCTTCATCCGCAGCCGCGGTACGCGTGGCGATGTCCTCGTTGGCCGCGGCCGTCCGGGAAGCGATGTCCTCGTCCGCAGCGACGGTGCGGCGCTCGATGTCGGCGTCCGCCGCCGCCGTGCGGGCGTCGATGTCGGCCTCGGCGGCGGCGATGCGCGACGCGATGTCCGCCTGAGCCTCGGACATGAGCCGTTCGCGTTCGGCTTCCGCTTCCTTGCCGAGGCGTTCGAGGGTGCGCTGGGATTCGTGGGCGTACTTGTCGGCCTCGGCGCGGGTGGCTTCGGCGTCGGCCTCGGCGGCGGCGCGGAGGTCGGCGATCTCCTCCTCGGCGAGCTGCATCATCATGCGCACGCGCTCGGCCATGGCACCCGCGCCCGACGGGCTCGAGCTCAGGCGCACGAGGGCGGCCTTCGTCTCGGAAAGCTCGTTCTGAGTGGTGGTGAGGGCCTTGGACAGCTCGCCGGCCGTCGCGATGGCCTCGTCGCGGCTGTGGGAAGTTTCCCTCAGCTCGCGGCCGAGCGCGGTGAGCCGCTCGTCGACTTGGCGCTTGTCATAACCCCTGACCGCGACTGCGAACGGGGCGCTCTTGGGAGTGGCATCGGACTTCTCAGGCGCGACCATCGGGCCACCTTAGTGAGGGCAGGTCCGTCCTTACGTACCGCCAAACGGCTGCATTACCAAACGCGCAACGCCCGGTCACTCATGGCATTGCCGCCGAGCGGCGACAACCGGGCGAACACCGCGGAAACGCTCGGAGACCAGAGTGGACAGTCACCGGATCGATCTTCGGTCGAAAAGGCGCCCACCCGTCGAATAAAAGGCACCGCTCCGCCACGGCCGTCGATCTTCAGCCGAACCGCCCCGGACCGGGTGAACGTCCGACGCGGCTCCCCGGCAAACCGGCCGTCGGCCGCTACCGTGCGCCTAGCGCGACACGGGGAGGACGGCGCGGTGCACCACTGGCAGGTCTACGCCACGACGCCGTTCGTCGCCGCCCTGATCGGCTACGTCACCAAGCGCGCGGCGATCGAGATGATGTTCCGGCCGGTCGAATTCGTGGGTGTCAAACCGTTTCTCGGGTGGCAGGGCGTGCTGCCGGCCAACGCGGTGCGCATGGCGACCACGGCCACCACCATGCTCACCACGAACCTCGTCGACCCGAAGGAGATCTTCGCGCGCCTCGATCCCGAGCAGGTCGCCAAGGAGATCGAGGAGCCGCTCCTCGACGTCGTGGAAGACGTCACGCGCGAGGTGATGGAGACCTACCAGCCGCGGCTGTGGGAGGTGCTGCCCACCACCGCGCAGCAGCTGCTGCTCAAGCGCGTGCAGGCCGAAGCGCCGCGCGCCATCACGAAGATCATGCGTGAAATCGCCGCGAACATCGAAGACGTGCTCGACCTCCAGCACATGGTCGTTGAAAATCTCGTGCGCGACAAAGCGCTCCTCAACCGCCTGATCCGGGACATCTCGAAGCCGGAAATGCAGTTCATCGCCCGCTCGGGAATCGTGTTCGGCTTTGTTCTCGGCTGTGTGCAGCTGCTCGTGTGGACGGTCACGAAATCACCGATCGTGCTGCCGCTGTTCGGTCTCGGCATCGGCTGGTTCACCGACTGGCTCGCGCTCAAGATGATCTTCCTGCCCCGCGAGCCGAAACGTTTCTTCGGCCTCTACACCTGGCAGGGCGTGTTCCAGAAACGGCGCGACCAGGTCGCCGCCGACTACGGCGACATGATCGCGCGCGAGATCATCACCGTGCCCAACCTGCTCGAAGCCGTGCTGCGCGGCCCGAAGTCCGATCGGCTGTTCACCATGATCACGCGCGAAGTGCAGAAGACGATCGACGCGCAGGCGAGCGTGGTGAAACCGTTCGTCGCGATCGCGGTGGGCACGAGACGGTTCCAGGAAATGAAGCAGGCCGCCGCGACGCAAGCCGCGCGGCGCGTGCCGGAGACGATCCGCCACGCCGAGGACTACGCGGTGAACGCGCTCGACGTGCGCAACACGATCGTGGACCGGATGCGCCGGCTCACGCCGCTGGAATTCGAACAGCTGCTGCGCCCGGCGTTCCGGCAGGACGAATGGAAGCTGATCGCCGTCGGCGCCGTCATCGGCGGCTTGGTCGGCGAACTGCAGGCACTGGCCCTGCTGCACTGAATCCCGAGCGCCCGGCAACTGCGATACCGTTCAGCCCTGAGCGGGAGGAGCCGGGTTTGGACGCTGTCCTCGACGACCTCGCGCGGCACTGGCCGGTCTACGCCACGATGCCGTTCATCGCCGCGCTCATCGGCTACGTGACCAAGCGCGTGGCGATCGAGATGATGTTCCGCCCGCTGGAGTTCGTCGGGATCAAACCGTTCCTCGGCTGGCAGGGCGTGGTGCCCAAGCACGGGGGCCGCATGGCCGCGATCGCCACCGACCTGCTCACCACGAACCTGCTCGACCTCAAGGAGATCTTCGGGAAGATCGACCCGGTCATCGTCACACGCCGGCTCGAACAGCCGCTGTTGCGAGCCGTCGACGCCATCGCCCGCGACGTGCTGCGCGAGCACCACCCGCGCCTGTGGGAGGTGCTGCCGACGCTCGCGCAGGAAATGCTGATCAAGCAGGTGCAGGCCAATGCACCGCGGCTCGTGCGCGAGTTCCTCGAGGACGTGCGCGACAACCTCGACGAAGTGCTCGACGTGCGGCACATGACCGTCGAAAGCCTCACCCGCGACAAAGCCCTGCTCGTGCGGCTGATCCGCGAGACCTCCCGTCCCGAGATGGCGTTCATCGCCCGCGCCGGCATCTTCTTCGGCTTCGGCCTCGGCGTGGTGCAAGCGATCGTGTGGGCGTTGACGCGCCAGCCGCTCGTGCTGCCGATCTTCGGCGGCTGCATCGGCCTGTTCACCGACTGGCTCGCGATCAAGATGATCTTCCTGCCCCGCGAGCCCGTGCGGGTGGGCCGCGTGATCCTGCAGGGAAAGTTCCAGCGCCGCCGAGCCGAGGTGGCGCGCCAGTACGGCGAGCTGATCGCCGACGAGGTCCTGACCACGGCCAACCTGCTCGACGCCCTGCTGCGCGGCCCGAAGTCCGACCGGCTGGTCGCGATGGTCGAACGCGCGGTGGGCCACGCCGTCGACGAGCAGGCCAGCCTCGCGAAACCCGTGCTCACCCTGGCCGTGGGCGGGCGCCGGCTGCAGGAGATGAAGCGCGAGGCCGCGCAGCGGGCGCTGGCCGAGCTGCCGCGAACCGTCCGCCACGCCGAGGGTTACCTCACGGAGGCGATGGACGTCGCCAAGGTCATCGAGCAACGCATGCTCGCGCTGACGCCGGTCGAGTTCGAAGGCCTGCTGCGCCCGGCGTTCCGCCAGGACGAGTGGAAGCTCATCGCCGTGGGTGGTGTGATCGGATTCATCGTCGGTGAGCTGCAGGTCCTGCTCATGCTCGGCTGACTTTTCGGTGGTTGCCCACACCTCGTTCACCCGAAGTGGCTACCGTGATCCAGTGGCGTTCGAATCCTCTCAGCTGCCGGCCGTCCACGAGGCGTACCTGCCCCGTGAGCACGCACTGCACCGTCCGCGGCACGGCAAGCGCCAGCTCACGGCGCTGGTCTGCGCGCTGTTGTTCTTCACCACGCCCACGCTGCTGTGGGTGTTCGGGGTGCGCCCGACCGAGATCGAGAACCACAAGCTCGCGGGTTTCCCCAGCATCGGAGACGGTTTTGGCTTCTTCACCAGCCTGCCCACGTGGGCCGTCGACCAGCTGTCGTTCCGCGCGAGCGCCATCAACGCGGCCGACGGCATCAGCCGCGGGGTCTTCGGCGAGGACGCCCCGCTCGACCAGGGTTCGTCGTCGAACTCGGGCCCGATCCCCGCGCCGCCACTGCAGCAGCCGGGCGCGCCCAACGCGGGCACCACCGCGCCGAGCCTGCCCGGCAGCAACCAGGCCGGCTACCGCAAGGTCGTGCAGGGCCTCGACGGCTGGCTGTACTTCGGCTACGACGCCGAGGCGAAGTGCACGCCCACGCAGGACCTCGACACCACGCTCAAGAAGATCGACGAGCTGCGCACCGCCGTCGAGGCGTCCGGGCGCAAGTTCGTCTTCGTGGTCACGCCGGACAAGACGACGATGGTGCCCCAGTTCCTCCCCGACAGCTTCCCGGGCAAGGACTGCTCCGAGGCCGCCGCGCCGAACGACTGGGCCAAGATGACCACCGCCGGCCACTCGCTCGACCTGCGTCCGGCCCTCGCCGCGTCCGCCGCCCGCGTCGGCCACCCGATCTACGCCTCGAACGACACGCACTGGCGCGACGAAGGCGGCCTCGTCCTCACGCGCGCGCTCGCCGAGGCGGTGCAGCCCGGCGTCACCACGGGCTGGCAGTCCACTCCGGACGGCGAGTACGACGGCGTCGCCGACCTGCCGCTGCTGCTCGGCAAATCGGGCACCAAGTCGAACACGCAGTACACCCTCGAGCCCGACGGCGTCACCGACCGCGCGGCCGGCTTCATCTCCAACATCGACACTCCGGTGCACCGCACCTCGGCGCCCCTGCCCGGCACGATCGCCCAGCCCACGCTGATCTACGGCGACTCGTTCAGCCTCGCGTCCTCGCGTTACCTCTCCGCGGCGTTCACGAACCTGACCTACCTCGCCTACTCCACCGACAAGACCCCGCAGACGGCCGCGGTCAACGAGCTCGTGAGCTCGCGGGTGGTCGTGCTGCAGGCCGTGGAACGCAACGTCGTCGGCGGCCTCGTGCCGTTCACGAACGACGGCTTCATCGCGTCGGTGAAGACGGCGATGGCCGCCCACCCGGTGAGCTGATCACCCGGGCCGACGTCGGAACTCAGCCGACGGGCGCGGGCTTCGACACCGGCGGCGTGGTCGCGCGCACGCCCGTCCGCCGTTCGCGCACCCAGGAGATCACGCGGCACACGAGGTAGATCAGGAACGAGATCGCCGTGACGAAGGCGCTCACCGGTTTGCCCGGGGCGAGCGACAGCACGATGCCGCCGAGTGCCGAGACCTCCGCGAAGATCACCGACAGCACCGTCGCGCGCAGCGGGCTGGCCGTCACGCGGGCGGCGGCCGCGGCGGGCGTGACCATCAGTGCGACCACCAGCAGCGACCCGACGATCTGCACGCTCAACGCCGTGGCCACGCCGACCAGCAGCGCGAACACCACGGTCAACGACTTCACCGGCACCCCGCGCGCGACGGCGACGTTGCGGTCCACGCTCGCGAACAGCAGCGGCCGGTACACGCACGCGAGCACGGCCAGCACGGCGACCGCGGAGATGACCAACGCCGTGAGGTTGGTCGAGTCCACCGTGATGATCTGGCCGGTGAGGATGCCGAACTTGTTGGCCGACCGTCCCTTGTAGAACGACAGCAGCAGCACCCCCATGCCGAGGCCGAACGACAGGATCACGCCGATCACGGAATCGCGGTCCGCGTCGCGGGTGCCGAGGATGCCGAGCAGCAGCGCGGCGGCCACGGCGCCCAGCAGGGCGCCGTACTCGACGCCGATGCCGAGCAGCAGGGCGCCGGCCGCGCCGGTGAAGGCGAGTTCCGACGTGCCGTGCACGGCGAAGGACATTCGGCGCATCACGATCAGCGGGCCGAGGATCCCGGCGACCAGGCCCAGCACGGCGGCGGCGATGAGCGCTGTCTGCACTCCCGGCAGCTCGGTGATCAGCTCCCACGTCTTGGCGAAGTCGAACATGCCGTCCAAGGCTCAGCCCACTGCTTCCTGCTCGTGGTGGTGCGGTTGGTCTTCGCACAAGTGGCTCTGCGCACCCGCGATGTGGATCTGCCCGCCGACACGCAGCACCTCGACACGCGTGCCGTACAGCTCGGACAGCGTCTCGGAGTTCATCACCTCGTCGGGCTTGCCGATGCGGAACGAGCCGTTGACCAGGTACACCACCCGGTCGACGAACGGCAGCACCGGGTTGATCTCGTGCGTCACGAACAGCACGGCGGTGTCGGCCGTGCGGCGGCGCCGGTCGATCAGCTCGCTCACGGCGCGCTGGTGCGCGAGGTCGAGCGAAAGGAGCGGTTCGTCGCACAGCAGCACCGACGGGTCACCGACCAGCGACTGCGCCACCCGGAGGCGTTGCTGCTCACCGCCGGAAAGCCGCCCGATCGGCTGCTTCGCGTACGCGGTGCCACCGACGGCCTCGATCGCTTCCGCGACCCGGCGCCGGCGTTCCCGGCCGCCGAACAGGCCCGGGCCCCAGCGGTGGCCGTCGAGACCGAGGCCCACCAGGTCGACGCCGCGCAGGGTGAGGCCGTCGTCGATCGCGCGCTGCTGCGGGATGTAACCGACCTTGCGGTTGGCGCCGCCCGGGCGGCCGCCGGCGATCTCGACCGTGCCGGCCGAGAGGCTCTGCATGCCGAGCAACGCCTTGAGGAGGCTGCTCTTCCCGGAACCGTTGGGGCCGAGGATCGCGAGGAACTCGCCCTGCTCGACGTCGAGGTCGAGACCGGACCACAAGGTGCGGCTGCCGAACGCCAGGCCCGCCCCGCGGACGCGAACCGCGGGGCGAACCGTCGAGAGCGCGGCGGACATCAGCTGTTCAGAGCCCCGGACAGCGAGTCCACTTCCTTGGTCATCCAGTCAATGTAACCCGTGACGTCGGCGGGCAGCGTCTCGGCCACGTCGACCACCGCGACCCCGGACGACTTCGCGTCCGACACCACCTGCTGGGTCAGCGGCGTCACCGTCTGCACGTTGTTGATCAGCGCCTTGACCTGCTTGGACTTGATGAGCTGGGTGAAGTCGCTGACGGCGGCGGCGGGCACGTCGGTGTCGTTCTCGACCGCGTCGGAGAAGGCCTTCGGCGTCGAGTCGGTGATCTTCGCGGTTTCGAGCAGGTAGTGCGCCACGGGCTCGGTCACCACGACCTTGGTGCCCGGGTGCGCGGCGCCGAGGTCGGTCACCTTCTTCACCAGCGCGTCGACCTGGCCCTTGAACGCCTTGGCGTTGTCGTCGAAGGTCTGCTTCGACGCCGGCTGGATCGCGCCGAGCGCGGCCGCGACCTGGTCGGCAACCTTGTCGACGCCCGGCAGGTCGAACCACACGTGCTCGTTCTCGTCGCCGGTCGCGGCGATGTCGTAGGCCACCAGCTTCTTCGCGTTCGACGCCTGGTCGGCGAGCTTGCCGAAGAACTCGTCGTAACCGCCGCCGTTGGCGAGGGTGAGCTGCGCGTTCTTGGCCGCCAGCGCGTCGTCCGCAGTGGACTCGTACGAGTGCGGATCGGCGCTCGGGTCGTGGATGATCGACTTGACAGCCACCTTGTCCCCACCGACGGCCGACACGACGCTGCCCCACACGTCCGTGGCGGCGACGACGTTGATCTGCCCCGTGGACCCCGTGCCGGAACCGGTGCCGGAGCCGCCCGAGTCGGTGCCCGAACACGCGCTGAGCGCGAACACGGTCAGAACCGAGGCGGCGGCGAGCACGCTGCGGGTGCGGCGGGTACTCAGGCGGGAACTCATCGAAGACTCTCCTGGGTCGAACCGATCAGCTAATGGAAATCGTTGTCAGTTTCACCTTACCCCATCCGAAGGACAAGGGGTGCTCGACCGGGTGGCAGAGGCCCTCTCCGTCACTCAGCGGATCGAGACACTCACCACAGGGGTGTTGCTTCAGGAAAACGATCTGAACCGTTACGGTTTGCGGATGGGCCGTCCTATTCGCACCCGGAGGCAGGCGACACTGGCGTCGCTGGCGGCGGAGCTCGGGGTGTCCAGGACCACCGTGTCCAACGCCTACAACCGCCCCGACCAGCTGTCTCCCGAATTGCGCCGGCGCATTCTCGAGACTGCGCGCCGCCTCGGTTACCCCGGCCCGGACCCCGTCGCCCGCTCGCTGCGCACCCGCAGAGCCGGGGCCGTCGGGCTGCTGCTGACCGAGAACCTGTCGTACGCGTTCCGTGACCCGGCCGCGGTCGGTGTGCTCGAAGGCCTCGCCCTCGCCTGCGAGGACGCGGGGGTCGGCCTGCACCTGGTGCCCGCGAGCCCCGGTCGCGAAGACGTCGCCGCCGTGCACCGCGCGGGCGTCGACGGTTTTGTCGTCTACTCCGTGCCCGACGACGACCCGCACCTGGCCGCCGTGATGGAACGACCGGTCCCCACGGTGATCATCGATCAGCCGCGCCTGGAAGGCGTGGACCGCGTGGGCCCGGACGACGCGGCCGCCGTCACGCGCCTGGCCGAGCACCTCGTCTCCCTCGGCCACCGCCAGGTCGGCGTGCTGTGCATGCGGCTGGCGCGCGAACGCAACGACGACTTCGTGACGGCGCAGCGCCAGAGCAGCGCCCACTTCCACGTGCAGCGCATCCGCCTCGAAGCGCTGGCCACGGCGTTCTCCGCCGCGGGTGTCGACTGGGCCACCGTGCCCGTGGTCGAGCGCTTCGACCACACCGTCGACGACGGCGCTTCGGCCGCGCGCCAGCTGCTCGACGCGTATCCGCAGGTCACGGCCGTGATCTGCACGTCGGACATCCTCGCGCTCGGCGCGCTGGCCGAGGCCGAACGCCGGGGCCTTCGGGTGCCGCTCGACCTCACCGTGACCGGCTTCGACGGCATTGCCGAAGCCGAACGCCTCGGGCTCACGACCGTGCACCAGCCCGTGCTGGAAAAGGGCAAGGTCGCCGGTCGGCTGCTGCTCGGCTCGGCCGAGCGCGTGGGCCCGAAGGTGATCACGCTGCCGACCGAGCTGCGGATCGGACGCACGTCGGCGCCGCCGCGGACCGTCGAGGAGCCGTGGTTTGGGGGCTGAGCCGGCTTTCGGCGGCACTGTTTCCCGTGACTTCGCCCCCATCGCGTTGTGAGCCGCGCCGCGAGCGGGTTGCATGGGAGGGACCGCCCGCGTAGCCGGGGAAGCGTGGCCGAAAGGTGACCATGACCTCCGCTGACGAGTTGTTCCAGCGCCACACCAGCCGCGGCCCCGTGCCGCCGCCCGAGGGCGCGACGGCCGTCCCGACCCTGAAGGCCGCCGTGCTGACCTGCATGGACGCGCGCATCGACGTCTACTCGCTGCTCGGCCTCGAGCCCGGCGAGGTGCACGTGCTGCGCAACGGCGGCGGCGTGGTCACCGACGACGTGATCCGCTCGCTCGCGCTTTCCCAGCACAAGCTCGGCACCGAAGAGGTGCTGGTCGTGCAGCACACCTCGTGCGGGGTCTCCACCGTGACCGAGGACGGCTTCAAGGACGAGCTCGAACAGGCTTCCGGCGTGCGGCCGACGTGGTCGGTAGAGGCGTTCGACGACGTCGAGGCCAGCGTGCGCCGGGGCGTGGAACGCGTGCGGCGCAGCGACTTCCTGCCGCACCGCGACAAGGTGCGCGGGTACGTGCTCGACATCGACAAGGGAAGCCTGACCGAGGTCGTCTGACGCGCGTCGGTTTCAATGGTCGGCGTGGCTGTGGACGCGGACGTTCTGATCGACTGGTTCGACACGCACGGGCGGGACCTGCCGTGGCGGGAACCGGACTGCTCCGCGTGGGGCGTGCTGGTGAGCGAGATCATGCTGCAGCAGACGCCGGTCGCGCGGGTGCAGCCGATCTGGCTGGAGTGGATGGCGCGCTGGCCTGTGCCCTCGGCGCTGGCCGCCCAGACGACCGGCGAGGTGGTGCGGGCGTGGGGCAAGCTCGGCTATCCGCGCCGCGCCCTGCGGCTGCACGCCGCGGCCACGGTGATCGCGGCCGAGCACGGTGACGTCGTGCCGTCCGATGTGGACACCTTGCTCGCATTGCCGGGCATCGGCGCTTACACCGCGCGGGCCGTGGCGGCTTTCGCGTACGGCAAGCGGGCGCCGGTCGTGGACACGAACGTGCGGCGTGTGGTCGCGCGGGCCGTGCACGGCGCCGGGGACGCGGGCCCGGCGTCGAACACCCGTGACATGGCCGACGTCGAGGCGCTGTTGCCGGCCGAAGACGGGCCGGCGGCGAAGATGTCGGCCGCGTTGATGGAGCTCGGGGCGCTGATCTGCGTCGCGCGGGGGCCGCGTTGTGCCGACTGTCCCGTGTTCGACACGTGCGCTTGGCAGCACAACGGCCGACCGGAGTACGCCGGGCCGGCCAAGCCCGTGCAGAAGTTCGCGGGCACCGACCGCCAGGTGCGGGGCCTGCTGCTCGACGTGCTGCGCGGCAGCGAAGGACCGGTCGAGAAGGCGCGGCTGGACATCGTGTGGCACGAGGCCGGGCAGCGCGACCGGTGCCTCGACTCGCTGCTCGTCGACGGGTTGCTGGAGCAGACAGACAGTGGGCTGTTCGCCCTGCCGGGTGAAGACTGACTCCGCCGGGTTCTCACCCGGTACGACGAAAGTCGGCAAAATGTTGTCTTGAGCTCCGCGGCGGGTTAGCTTTCCCCCGACGTGCGCTGTTGCGGCGCTGTTCCGGCGGAGGAGATTCGCATGGGGGAAGCCACTCGCCGTGCCGTGCTCAAGAGCGGGCTCACGGTCACCGCGGCCGGCGCGTTGGGCCTGGTCGCGGCCCGTTCCGCGGCGGCCGTGACGGCACCGAAGATCCACCCGACGTCCGAGTGGAACGCGCGGCCCGCCACGGGCGCCATCGTGGTGGAGAACCACAAGCCGACGTACATCGTGGTGCACCACACCGTCGACCCGGGCAACAACACCGACTACTCGCTGGCACACGCGTTGCAGATCTCGCGCGACATCCAGAACTTCCACATGGACACCCGCGGCTGGATCGACACGGGCCAGCAGTTCACGAACAGCCGCGGCGGCTACGTGACCGAGGGGCGCCACCGGAGCCTGGAAATCCTGCGGGGCGGCCGGCAGCACGTGCAGGGCGCGAACGTGGGCAACCACAACAGCGAGTGCATCGGCATCGAGAACGAGGGCCTGTACAGCACGGTGGACGTGCCGGCGGCGTTGTGGACTTCGCTGGTGTCGATGGTGGCCTACATCGCCGACCAGTACGGCATTTCGCCGAGTTTCATCAAGGGGCACCGGGATTTCAACTCGACCGAGTGCTGCGGGCAGGTGCTCTACGACCGGCTTCCCGAGCTGCGGACGGCCGTCGGGCAGGTGCTCGGCGTGGCGGCGGCGCGGGCGGACGTGCCGGAGTGGCCGCTGCTGAAGCCGGGCGCGGTGGGGCCTCAGGTGCTGACGGCGCAACGGTTCCTGCGTTCGTCGGGGTACGACGTGCCGACCGACGGGGTGTTCGGCGCGTCCACAAAGGACGCTGTGGCGAAGCTGGCTTCGGCACACGGATTGTCGCGCGACAGCTGCACGGCGGCCCGGGCTGTGGACGAGACGGGGTTTCTCGGGTCGGACGTGTGGCCGCTCATCGTGCCGCCGGGCCGGTCCGCGGCCGCGTGGCGGGTGGCGCTCGCGCGCTGACCCCCGGCAGGTCACGCGCACCAGCGAGGGCGGTGCACGTGACCTGTCGGCCTCGCTACAGCCCCGCGAGGAACGCTTCCACGGCGCCGCGGTAGATCAGCGGCGCCTCGGCGTGGGGCAGGTGCGCTGAACGGGGCACGACCAGGTGTTTCGCGCCGGGCACCCGCTTCGCCACTTGGGCCTGCTGGCCCGCCGGCATGGCCGTGTGCTCGCCTTCGACGAGCAGCAGCGGGCAGGTGATTTCGTCCACAAAGGACCAATAGGCGCGACGGCCCCATTCGGCGGCGATCTCGTAGAGGTTCTCCAGGTCCGCGATGAGGTGGTAGCCGTCTTCGCGTTCCTCGACGCATTCGGTGAAGTAGTCGCCGGCCGTGCCGAAGAACGCGCGCACGTGGGCGAGCGATTCGAACGGCACGGGCCAGCTGTCGAAGTACCCGCGCCACGTCTCCACGGTGCGGCCGCGCTGGTCGGGCGCGAAGTCCTCGCTCACGACGGCGCGGACCAGGTCGGGGTGCTTCGCCGCGGTGGCCCACGCGTGGAGGCCGCCCATCGAGTGGCCGATCAGGACGGAAGGGCCGATTTCGGTCAGCACCTCGGCGATGTCGTCGGTGAACTGCTCGGTGGTCCACGGGCCGCGGTGCGGGGCCCGGCCGTGGCCGCGGGCGTCGAGGGCGTGGACCGAGCCGTAGCGCTTGAGCCACTGGGCGACCGGCCACCACGTGCGGGCGCGGCCCATGAGGCCGTGCAGCAACAGGATCGACACGCCCGTGGTGTCGTCGCCGCCGAAGTGGATCAAGCCTGGTCGCACTGGGTCTCCTGGAAAGTTGCCGGTCTCCTCAGTAGACACGAACACATAGGGTGAAGGGATGCACAGCCACCGACCGCTCGTCCCCCTCCTCGCCGGTGTGCTGATGCTGTCCGCGTGCACGGCTCCCGTGGCTCCGCCGCCACCACTGCACCCGTCCGCGGGCGCGAGCGGCGCGGGCGACCCGTACTACCCCGACGACGGCAACGGCGGTTACGACGCGCTCGATTACCACGTCGACGTCGGTTACGACCCCGCGAGCGGCCACCTCGACGGCGACACCACTGTGACGGCGAAGGCCACGCAGGACCTCAGCCGCTTCGACCTTGACCTGCGGGGGCTCGGCGTGGCCTCGGTCGAGGTGGACGGGAAGCCGGCGAAGTTCAGCCGGGAGAAGGGTTTCGAGCTGGTCGTCACGCCGGCGCAGCCGCTGCCCGCGGGCTCCACCTACCGCACGCGCGTGCGCTACTCCGGCGACCCGGCCAAGACGGCCCACGACGGCGGCAGCGAGATCGGCTGGAGCCACTCGGCCGACGGCGGCGCGTTCATGGTGGGTGAGCCGCATTCGGCCGCGTTCTGGTACCCGGTGAACGAAACCCCGCGTGACAAGGCGACGTTCACCGTCACCGCGCACGTGCCCGACGGCTGGACGGTGATCTCCAACGGCCGTGAGCAGGGCAGCTCCTCGGCGGGCGGCAAGACGACCACGACGTGGACCGAGCCCAACCCGATCGCGAGCTACCTCACCACCATCGCGATCGACGAGTTCTCCGTGAAGCGCTCCACCCTGCCCGACGGCACCCCGGTCGTGTCCGCGTACGCCCCGGGCGCGGAGGGCCAGCAGCCCAGCGGCGACCGGCTGCGCGACATCCTGGCCTTCCTGAGCAGCAAGTTCGGCCCGTACCCCCAAAGCGCCGCGGGCGGCATCTACCTCGCCGAGGACATCCACTTCTCGCTGGAGACGCAGACGCGCCCCACGTACGCCAATTGGGCCAATGTCCTCACCCTCGTCCACGAAAACGCCCACCAGTGGTTCGGCGACTCCGTGACCCTCAACTCGTGGGCCGACACCTGCCTCAACGAGTGCTTCGCGTCCTACGCCCAGTGGCTCTGGTCCGAGCACGAAGGCGACAACCTCGACAACCGCTACCGGGCGGCCCTCGAGATCACGCACGCCAACACCCAGTTCTGGAACCGCAAACTCGTGGACCCCGGCGTCGGCCATGAATTCGAAGCCGCGTACGACAAGGGCATCCTCGCCCTGCACGCCCTGCGCCGCCGCATGGGCGACGCCCCGTTCTCCACCCTGCTCCACGACTGGACCACCCAGCACCGCCACGCCAACGCGTCGTGGTCCGACTTCACCCACCTCGTGAACCACCTGGCGGGGCAGGACCTCACGCCTTTCCTGGACGACTGGTTCCGGACGGCGAAGCTGCCTTCGGATGCGGATCTTTATCCGGGCTCGTTGCGGGCTTGAGTCGCCATGACAACAGCTGTCCAATGCGGAATTCGCTTGATCTTTGAACTATCTGGACCAAAAAACCAGCCCGTGCGGTTGAGACTGTCACCTAGCGTCATGCATCAACTGCGCAAATAGGGTGAGAAGGTCAGCGGTGCCCAATCTTCGACGTCGAACCGTCGTGTGGGTTTGCAGCGTCGGACTGGTGGTGGCTGCCGGCCTCCTAGTGGTCTCAGGCACCCCCACGGTGCGGTTCGGCCGGACGGCCACCTCCCCGCGAGCCCTGCCGGTGCCGACGCGCGCCGAGGCAGAGGGGCTGCTCGGTCGGGCGGTCGGGTTCGTCCGGGGGCGCGACTTCGACGGCTTGTGCCGCGCGGGCGCACAGGACGAGGGGATGTGCCGGAAGCTGCTCGAGCGGGCGGATGTCTCGCACGCCGCGCCGTCGTCGGTGGCGCCGGCCGTGGAGGGCGCGACCAGCAGGCCCGACGCGGGCAACGCGCAGGGCGCCGAGGTGCTGAGCATCCGCGGTACGCGCGCGGACGGCAGCACCTACACCAGCGCCTTCTCCGCCGTGCGGGCGGTCGACGGGCAAGTCCGGAGCCAGAACACCGTCTACTGGTTCAGCACCTTCGCCGAGTCGTCGAGCTGAACCTCGACAACCGCCACCCAGGTGTGAGGGACGGCCACCTCGTACTGGGCCGCCCGGCACCCGGGACGGAAGTAGGGTGGAGTCATGGCAGTCGTGAAGATCAACGCGATCGAGGTTCCCGAAGGCGCCGGCCCCGAGCTGGAGAAGCGGTTCGCCGCGCGGTTGCACGCGGTGGACAACCAGGCCGGGTTCCTCGGCTTCGAGCTGCTCCGCCCGGTTTCCGGCGAGACGCGCTACTTCGTCTACACGAAGTGGGAGTCGGAGGAGGCCTACCAGGCGTGGGCGGCCGGGCCGGCGCGCGAGGCGCACGCGGGCGAGCGCGCCAAGCCGGTGTCCACCGGGGCCAGCCTGCTCGAGTTCGAGGTCGTGCAGGCTTCGAAGCCGGGTGAATGACGAACTCTGCAGGGCCGCTGAGCTGATCCACGGCGCCGGCGCACTGCTCGTGTGCGCCGGCGCCGGGATGGGCGTCGACTCCGGGCTGCCCGATTTCCGAGGTGACGAAGGGTTCTGGCGCGCGTACCCGCCGTACGCGAAACTCGGCCTGAGCTTTGAGGAGCTGGCCGACCCGCGCCACTTCGCCGACGACCCCGAGCTGGCCTGGGGTTTTTACGGCCACCGGCTCGACCTCTACCGCGCCACCGTGCCGCACCAGGGGTTCGCGCTGCTCAAGGAGTGGGGCGAGCGCACGCCGGGCGGAGTCCGGGTTTTCACGTCCAATGTGGATGGTCAGTTCCAGAAGGCGGGCTACCCGCACGTCGCCGAGGCGCACGGTTCCATCCACCACCTGCAGTGCCTGGGCAACTGCACCGACGAGATCTGGTCGGCCGGCGAAACGCGCGTGGACCTCGACGAAGCCACCATGCGCGCCCGCCCGCCGCTGCCGAGCTGTCCGCGCTGCGGCGGCCTCGCGCGGCCCAACATCCTGATGTTCGGCGACTACGAGTGGGTGCCCACGCGCAGTCATGCCCAGCTCGACGAGCTCACGGCGTGGCGCCGCGAACAACGCGAGCTCACCGTGGTCGAGCTCGGTGCCGGACAGGCCGTGCCGACCGTCCGCCGCTACGCCGAGCTGGCGAGCGCCGCGTCGGGCGCGCTGGTGCGCATCAACCCGCGTGAGCCGCAGGTCCGCCACGGCCGCGGCGTGTCGATCGCGGCCGGTGCGCTGCAGTCGTTGCTCAAGCTCGCCTGAGGTGCAGCAACGGGAACGGCAGGCCCTCGGAGTCCGTCGCCGAGCGGCCGACGACCTCGAACCCGTGGTGCAGGTAGAACCCGACCGCCTGCGGGTTCTGCTCGTTCACGTCGACGGTGAGCACGGGAAATTCCTCGAACGCCTTGTGCAGCAGCGTGGAACCGATTCCGGCACCGCGGTGATCGGCGTGCACGAACAGCATTTCCAGGCTGCCTTCGGAAACGCCCGAGAACCCGGCCGCGACACCGTCCACAGTGGCCACCGTGATCTCGACTCCCGGGAAGTACCCGGGCACCCGTTCGGCGAAGAACGAGACGTCCGCCGGCGTGAGGAAATCGTGCGTCGCCTCGACCGAGCTGCGCCAGATCGCCAGCAGCGCGGGGTACTCGCCGGCACCGGAAACCGGCCGCAGGGACACCGTCACGGCAACCGCACCTCCGCATACACAGCCCGGTGGTCCGTGCCGGGCACGTCCAGCACCCGATAGTCCTCGACGGCCGCCCGCTTGTCCACCAGCACGTGGTCCAGGGTGACCACCGGCACGGCGTCCACGGGCCACGTGGGCCGCAAGCCGGCGCCGCGTTCGTCGGCGGCGTCGTGGTAGCCGCGCGAGAGCACGGTCTGCAGGGCCGCGTGGTCCAGCGTCGCGTTGAAGTCGCCGGCCAGGATGCGCAGGCCGTGTTCGCCGACGGCGCGCGAGAGGTCCTTCATCTCGCGATCCCACTGGCCGGCGCTGGTGTCGGGCGACTGCGGGTGCACCGCGACCAGCTCCACCACCGTGCCGCCACCGAGATCGGCCTCGGCGCCCGGCTGCTTCTCCGCGGAGTCGCCCGTGTAGTTCTCCTCGGTGAGCGGGAAGCGCGACACGATGCCCGAACCGTCCGCGCCCGGTGCAGGGTGCAGCACCCGGTTCGGCAGCAGCCCGAACAGCCCCGCTTTGTCCAAAGCGGACACTTCCGCCGGCGTCAGCTCCACCAGGTTCAGCACGTCGACCTGGTTGTCGCGCACCACCTTCACCACGGTGGCCGCGTCGGCCCGGCCCAGGTAGAGGTTCGTCGACATCACGCGCAGCGACTTCCCCGACACGGCCGGTTGCCCGTCGGCCATCACGCGCGGCGCCACGAACACGGCCAGCAGGACCGCCATCACCAGCGCGATCGCGCCCGCCCACCATCGGCGCAGCACCAGCGCGATGCCACCCAGCAGCGCTCCGTAGATGACCGCATACGGAGTGAGCGCGAGCAGCACCAGGGTGAACCAACCGCCGTCGAACCCGACCGTGCGCAGGGCCGTGATGGCGAGCAGCGGCACCTCGAACACCAGCACCACGCCCGTGACCAGGCGGTTTCGGGGCCGGCCGCGCACCTGGCCGTTGATCACCATGGCCCGAGTATGCCGACTCGACCCCGTTTCGCGCGCCCCAGGACACCGCACCTCCACAACACCTCCACACGCCCTGACAGCGGCGGACAGGCCTGTGACAGGCGCTGTCAGCCTGCTGTGCGCGCCCTGACAGGTCGCCCGTCCACTGTGTTCTCCAGACGGCGACAGCAGGAGGAGGACCACGATGTCGTTCGCGATCAAGGCCGAGGGCCTGGTCAAGCAGTTCGGGGAAACGAGGGCGCTGGACGGGGTCGACGTGGAGGTGCCGTTCGGCAAGGTGGTGGGGGTGCTCGGGCCCAACGGCGCGGGCAAGACCACGGCGGTGCGCATCCTGGCCACGCTCATCAAGCCCGACGCCGGGCACGCCACCGTCGGGGGTTACGACGTGGTGCGCGACCCGGTGCGGGTGCGGTCGCTGATCGGGCTCACCGGCCAGTACGCGTCAGTCGACGAGGACCTCAACGGCACCGAGAACCTGGTGCTGATCGGGCGCCTGCTCGACCTGTCCCGCGCCGATGCGAGGGCTCGTGCGAAAGAGCTGCTCGAACGTTTCGAGCTGTCCGACGCCGCGAAGCGCCCGATCCGCACGTACTCCGGCGGCATGCGCCGGCGGCTCGACCTGGCGGCGAGCCTCGTCGGCCGACCCGAGGTGCTCTACCTCGACGAGCCGACCACCGGGCTCGACCCGCACGCCCGCAACGAGGTGTGGGCCGTGGTCCGCGGCCTCGTCGCCGAGGGCGCGACGGTGCTGCTCACCACGCAGTACCTGGAGGAAGCCGACCAGCTGGCCGACAAGATCACCGTGATCGACCACGGCCGCGTGGTCGCCGACGGCCGGGCCGACGAGCTCAAGCGCCGCGTCGGCGGCCAGACACTGCAGGTGCGCCCGACGTCGCTCGCCGACCTCGACGCCGTCGCCCGCATCCTGGGCGAGCTCACCGGCGTGCGACCGGCTCGCGACAACGACACGGGTCTGCTCACCGCGCCGGTGTCCGACCCGGTACTGCTGTCCACGCTCGTGCGCAAGCTCGACGAGGCCGGCATCACCTCCGACGAGCTCGCGCTGCGGCTGCCGAGCCTCGACGAGGTGTTCCTGGCCCTCACCGGCCGCGCGGGCGAACCGTCCACTGCGGACGAACAGCTCGAAGGGAGCCCCGCATGACCACGCTCGCGCTCGAACCGCCCCGCCACATCAGCCCGGTGAAAGGCGTGCAACACGCGCTTTCCCTGGCCTGGCGCGGAGTTCTGAAAATCCGCAAGAACCCTGACCAGCTGGCCGATGTCACGCTGATGCCGATCATCTTCCTGCTGATGTTCACCTACCTGTTCGGCAACGCGCTCAGCGGCTCGATCGAAAACTACCTTCAGGCCCTGGTGCCGGGGCTGATCGTGATGAACATCCTGCAGGCGAGCCTGACGGTGGGCGTGCAGCTCAACACCGACGTGACCAAGGGCGTGTTCGACCGCTTCCGCAGCATGCCGATCGCCCGCTCGGCGCCACTGGTCGGCGCGGTGCTGGCCGACCTCGTGCGCTACGTCGTGTGCCTGGCCGTGTTGATGGTCGTGGCCACGGTGATGGGCTACCGCGTGGAGACCGGCCCCGCGCAGTTCCTGGTCGCGATCCTGCTGGTGCTGGCGTTCGGGCTGTGCTTCTGCTGGGGCTCGGTGTTCGTCGGGATGCTGATGAAGTCGCCGGGTGCGGCGCAGGGGCTGATGTTCGTGTTCATCATGCCGCTCACCTTCGGCAGCAACGTGTTCGTGTCGCCCGCCACCATGCCGTCGTGGCTGCGGGCCTGGGCCGACATCAGCCCGGTGAGCCTGATGGCCAACGCGTTGCGCGGCTTGATGAACGGCGGCGCGGTCGCCGGCCCACTCGGCGGCGCACTGGCGTGGATGGTCGGCGCCGTGGTGGTGTTCTTCCCGCTGGCGACGTGGGCGTACCGCCGCCGGGTCTGAACGGCTGCACCGAAAATGGGGGCGCACGGTCCCCTTCACCACGGGGGTGGTGGAGGGGACCGTTTCGCGTTCAGGTCCCGATTTCCTCGACGAGCCAGGCAATTCCGTCGACCCGGTCCATCGCCCGCCCCTCGGCAATGAGGTCGTCGTACCGCTGCGCACCCAGCTTTTCGCGCAGCCCCGAGATCAACGCGAGCACCTCCGGGCTGCCGAGGTCGAACTCGCCGCGGATCAGGGCGCTCAGTGCCAGCACGCGCGCCGCCGCCTCGAAGCGGCCCTGCGCGTAGCGGATCTCCGCGACGACCTCGACGATCCGCGCGAGGTCGGGCATGTCCATGCGCACGCTCACCGAGCGGATGGCCGCCGCCGCGTGG
Source organism: Amycolatopsis sp. NPDC004368 (assembly GCF_053602515.1). Taxonomy (NCBI): domain Bacteria; kingdom Bacillati; phylum Actinomycetota; class Actinomycetes; order Pseudonocardiales; family Pseudonocardiaceae; genus Amycolatopsis; species Amycolatopsis sp. NPDC004368. Next base: position 58,262 of record NZ_JBSGDT010000012.1, read on the forward strand.
GGCAGTGCCTCGTCGGGTTTGCCGTCGGCCAGGGCGATCCTGGCGTGGACCATGCCGAACCACTCGTCCTCGAAATTGCCGGGGAACGGCCAGTCGTCGCGGCTGCGCGCGATGATGTCGCCGACCGTGCGGGCTTCGGCCAGCCGGCCCTCGCGGATGAGCAGTTCCAACCGGCCGAACAGCAGGATCGTCGTGAGCTCCCGGTTTCCGGTCTTCTCGGCGAACCGCTCGGCCGCTGTCAGCTCGCGCCAGGCGCCCTCGTGGTCACCGCCGCGCGAGCGCTCCACGGCCAGGCGCCACCACTGCTGCACGACATCGTCCTGCGAACGCAGCTCCAGGGCCAGCCGCAGCCCTTCGGTGTAAGCAGCGATCGCCCCGGCGCGGTCACCGCGCTGAGACAGGCTCGTGGCGCGGAAGCTGAACGTCATCGCCAGGCCCCAGCGGTCGCCGATCTCGAGGAACCCGGCGTGGGCCTCTTCACGGGCGCGGGCGGACCCGTCCAGGTCACCTTCGTCGGCGAGCAGGAAGCTCTCGGCCCAGCGCGCCGCGGCCCGGCTCCACGGGTCGCCGCCGCCCATGGCGCGGGTGATCTCGCGCCGGGCCAGTTCGCGGTGGCCGCTGAGGAACGCGACCATCGGCAGCGCGAGCGAGAGCCACGGGTTGCCCTTCGCCGCGCCGGTGCGCACGCAGTCCTCGATCAGCTCCACGGCGCCGGCCATCGCCTGCGGCCCGTTCATCATGTTCATCATCAGCTGGCTCAGCCGCAGGGCCGCCGCGACGTCGGGCGGCAGGCGGTCGCCGAAGGCCAGCACATCGACCACGAACCGCTTGGCGCGCTCGCTCTGGCCGAGGATCGAGAGGTACCAGAAGTTGCCGTAGAGCAGGCGGGCCGCCGAGTCCACGTCCTCGGACTCGATGGCTGCCCGCAACGCGGCGGTGACGTTGTCGTTTTCGAGCTCGAAGACCGTGATCGCCGTGAGCTGATCGCGGGTGCGCAGCAGCGGCTCGGTGCGTTCGGCGAGGTCCACGAAGTAGTGGATCATCGCCACCCGCAGGCGCTCGGTCTCGCCCGAGGCGGTGAGCTGCTCGGTGGCGTACACCCGCAGCGTCTCCAGCATGCGGTACCGTCCACCAACGGCGTCCACGATGGACTTCTCGACCAGCGAGCCCAGCACGTACACCACGTCATCGGCGGGCAGCAGGTCCTCGTCGGCGCAGACGGCCGTCACGGCTTCCTCGTCGAACGTCGCGGCGAACACCGCGAGCCGCCGCGCCAGCGCGCGCTCCGCGTCGGTGAGCAGGTCCCAGCTCCACTCGACGACGGCTCGCAGGGTCCGTTGCCGCGGCAGGGCCGTGCGGCTGCCGGAGGTGAGCAGGCGGAAGCGGTCGTCGAGGCGTTCGGCGATGCTCGTGACCGGCATCGACCGCAGGCGCGCGGCGGCCAGCTCCAGGGCCAGCGGCATGCCGTCGAGCCGGCGGCAGATCTGCGTCACGGCGTCCACTGTGGACGCGTCGAGCGTGAAATCGGGCCGCACGGCGATGGCCCGGTCGAGGAACAGCCGCGCCGAGTCGAGCGCGCCCACCTCACCCGGCGGCGTGGACTCGGCCGGCACGGGCAGCGGGCCGAGCGGGCACAGCGCCTCACCCGTGATCGCGAGCGGCTCGCGACTGGTGGCCAGCACACGCAGCGCGGGCACGCGACGCAGCAGGTCGTCGGCCAGCTGCGCGGCGACCTCGATCACGTGCTCGCAGTTGTCCAGCACCAGCAGGGCTTCACTGCCGCTCAGCGCTTCGACGGCGTGCTCGAACAAGTCGGTCGGTCGCCACCGCACCTCGGTCTCGCTCGCGCGCATGTCCCGGACCGCCAACGCGGTGAACAGCGCGCCGAGCACGTCGTCGGCGTCGCGGACACCGGCCAGCGGTACGAACCACACGCGCCCGGCGGCGTGCGCGGGGTGGCGGGCGGCGGCCTCGGTCGCGAGCCGCGTCTTGCCCGCACCGCCCGGGCCGACGAGCGTGACGAGCCGGGAGCCGTCGAGCAGCTCGGCGAGCCGTTTCAGTTCTTCTCCCCGCCCGACGAAGCTGGTGAGCCGCACCGGCAGCCGATCGGTCACCGCCACGGCCGGGGCGAGCTCGCCGCGCAGCGCCTGCAGGTGGATCTCCTGCAGCTCGGCCGACGGGTCCACACCCAGCTCCTCGGCCAGCGTCGTGCGGATCGCGCCGTAGGCCGCGAGCGCGTCGGCCTGCCGCCCGGCCGAGCACAGCGCGCGGATGAGCAGACCCGCCAGCCGTTCGCGCAGCGGGTGGGCCTCGGCGGCCGCGGTCAGGTCGGCCAGCACATCGGCGTGGCGGCCCAGGCGCAGCTCGGCGTCGAAGCGGTCCTCGGCGGCCTCCGTGCGCAGTTCCTCGAGCCGGGTCGCGGGAGCGGCCGCGAACGGAGCGTCGAGCACGTCGGCCAGCGCGGCGCCGTGCCAGAGGTCCAGAGCACCGCGCAGCAGCTCGGCCGCGCGGGCGTCGCGGCCGGCCGACAGCTCACGCCGGCCCTCGGCGGCGAGGCGTTCGAAGCGGTGCGCGTCGACGGTGTCCGCGAGCAGCGCGAGCCGGTAACCGCCGGCGCCGGACTCGAGCTCGACCCCGGCCGGACGCAGCGCGCGGCGCAGGCGCGAGACGAGCGACTGCAGTGCGTTGGCGGCGTCGGCCGGTGGCTCGGTGCCCCACAGTCCGTCGATGAGCACCTCGGCGGGGACGGCCCGGCCGGCGTCGAGCGCGAGCCGCGCCAGGAGCATGCGAAGGCGCGCACCGCCGATGTCCACCGGGGTGCCGTCGTCGCAGGCCGCCCGCAGCGGACCCAGAAGCGCCACGCGCATGCCCCCAGCTTTCCAGACGGAAGCTGAGCACGGGTCCGAACGGCCCCACGGGTAACCGACGTAAGTGTGGATTTTCCGGACAAATCACCATGACTGGGCATCAAGGGCCCGACTCGGCGATACGTTGCAAACGGTTTCCGAGCAGCAAAGGAGCGTTCATGAGACTGCAGCACCGCTGGCGCCGCCCGGCAGTGACGGTCGTCGCCACTCTGGCCGCGCTGAGCCTGGGCGGCGGCGTCGCCTCCGCGGGACAGGACGGGTTCGGCTGGGGCACACCGGGCGCCGACGGCGCCGGCGACAGCTACTACCCGCAGGACGGCAACGGCGGTTACGACGTCGCCGACTACGACCTCGCCGTGACCTACGCACCGGACAGCCACCAGCTCACCGGCGTGCAGACGATCAGCGCCCGGGCCACCCAGACGCTGAGCTCGTTCAACCTCGACCTCAAGGGCCTCACCGTCGACTCGGTGAAGGTCAACGGACTCAAGGCCGAGTTCACCCGCAGCGGCGACCACGAGCTCACGGTCACCCCGCTGCTGCCGCTGCTGCGCGGCTTGCCGTTCCGCACCGTGATCACCTACCACGGCGTGCCCGCGCCGATCGACGATCCGCTCCTGGGCGAGAACGGCTGGCAGTACGCGAAGACCGGCGGTGCGTTCGTGGCCGGCGAACCGAAGTCGGCCAGCACCTGGTACCCGGTCAACGACACCCCGCGCGACAAGGCGACCTTCCACCTCGCCATCACCGTCCCGAGCGAGTGGGGCGTGATCGCGAACGGCCGTGAGCTCGGCTCGCACAAGACAGCACACGGCACCACGCACCGGTGGGCCGAGAACACGCCCGCCGCGCCGTACATGACCACGGTCGCCATCGACAAGTGGACGTTCGACAAGCGCAAGCGCAAGGACGGCACCCCGATCGTCAGCGCGTTCGCCCCGGGCACCCCCGACTCCACCAAGCAGGCCGACGCCCGCCTGCCGGAGATCCTCGACTTCCTGGAGTCGAAGTTCGGCAAGTACCCCGTGGACGCCGCCGGCGGCATCTACCTCGCCGAGCCCATCGGGTTCTCCCTGGAGACCCTGAGCCGGCCGATCTACTCGGGCCGCGCGGGCAACGTCGACACGATCGTGCACGAGAACGCCCACCAGTGGTACGGCGACACCGTGGCCGTGGACCACTGGAAGGACGTCTGCCTCAACGAGTGCTTCGCCTCCTACGCCACCTGGCTCTGGGACGAGGCCAAGAACGGCGTGAACCTCGACGACCAGTACCGGCAGCAGGTGGCCACCGCCTCCGACCGCTTCTGGAACGGCAAGCTCTACGACATGGGCCCGGGCAACGAGTTCACCTACGTGTACTCCAAGGGCCCGGTCGCGCTGCACGCCCTGAGCAAGTACCTGGGCCAGTCGTCGTTCGACAAGGTGCTCAAGACGTGGAACTCGTTGCACCGCAACGGCAACGCGAGCATGCAGGAGTTCCAGAAGTACTGCGAGTCCGTGTCCCACAAGGATTTGCAGGGCTTCTTCGACGCCTGGATCTACGGCTCGGGCAAGCCCTCCGACCAGTACCTCTACCCGGGTGATCTCAAGCCCACTGCGTGATCTGTACCTTCGGTGAAGGCCTCCCCGGTCCGCCCGGGGAGGCCTTCACCGCGTCACGAGGGGAATTCCGGCGAACAGCACCGCCGATCTCCACCGGGGTGCCGTCGTCGCGGGCCGCCGCAGCGGACCCGGAAGCGCCACGCGCATGCCACCAGCTTTCCGGACAACAGGACCCACAGTTCGGTGCGAACCCCCGGCGCCCAGACCATCAGCGCACGAGCCACCCAGACACTGAGCTCCTTCAACCTCGACCTCAACGGCCTCACCGTCGACTCGGTCAAAGTCAACGGACTCAAAGCCGAGTTCACCCGCAGCGGCAACCACGAACTCACCATCACCCCACCGCTGCCACTCCTGCGCGGCCTGCCATTCCAAGCCAAGATCACCTACCACCTCTACCCGGGCGACCTCAAAACCACTGCGTGATCTGTACCTTCTGTGAAGGCCTCCCCGATCTGCCCGGGGAGGCCCTCACCGCGTCACGAGGAGAGTTCGGCATGGCGGTCTTGCTCACGGGGTTCGCGCCCTTCGGTGGTTCGGCGACGAATCCGTCGTGGGCGGCGGTGTCGGCGGTGGCCGCGCGGCGGCACGACGTGGTCGCGGTGGAGCTGCCGGTGGAATTCACTGCGTCGTTGCCGGCGTTGCGAGCAGCGATCGAGCACCACCGCCCGAGCCTGGTCGTGTGCGTGGGAGAAGCGGGCGGACGCAGCTCAGTCACGCCGGAACGCGTGGCGATCAACCTCGTCGACGCGCGGATTCCCGACAACGCGGGCGACCAGCCCGTCGACGTGCCGGTGATCGCGGACGGTCCGGCCGCGTACTTCACGGCGCTGCCGGTCAAGGCGGCCGTGGCGGCGATCCAGGCGAAGGGCGTGCCCGCGGCCGTGTCGTACACGGCGGGCACGTATGTCTGCAACCAGGTGTTCTACGGCCTCATGCACCTCATCACCACGGACTTCCCTGGCCTGCGGGGCGGGTTCGTGCACGTGCCGTCGGCGCCGGAGCAGAGCGGGCGCAGCGGGCCCGCGCTGGCGGTGGAGCAGTCGGCCGACGCGGTCGAGGCCGTGATCGACACGGCGCTGACCATGCGGGAAGATCTGAAAGAGTCCGCCGGCACGCTCAACTAGGCACGTTCGGGACAAGCACATTCGGGACAAGCACATTCGGGATAGGCAACTTCGGGAACGGCGCCTCGTGGTCCTCCCGCAGCCGGTCGTAGAAGTCGGTGAACACCACCGCCCGCTTCACGTGCCGCGCGACCACCGACGCCACGGGTTCCGGCAGCGGCAGGTCGCCCGCGGCCGCGCGGCGCATGGCCGCCATCCGCGCGGGCCGGTCCCAGGTGCCGCACACCTCCGTGATCAGCCACTGCGTCGCGAACATGGCCAGGTAGGCCTCGTCGTGCTCCACGTTCGCCTCGGCGAACGCGCGCTCGTCGGCGCTGAGGTCGAAGCGGGTCGCGAGCGCCAGGCCGAAGTCGGTCAGGTAGATCCGCGAGCCGTCGGTGAGGTAGTTGCCGAAGTGGGTGTCGAAGTGCAGAACGCCTTGCGCCCGAAGGAAGGCAGCCGCCTCGAACAGCTGCTGCTCGACGCGTTCCGACTCGTCGAGATGCTCCTTGAGCCACAGGTGCAGCGTCGTCGGGAAGTACTCGCAGAACAGGACCACGCTCGACTCGGCGGCTTCCAGTTCTTCCAGCCGCCGGCGCACGGCTGGGGAGCCGCCCCAGTACTCGACGTCCTCTTCGAGCGGCCGGTCCGGCACGCGGCCGGCCCGCACCGGCAGCACGCGCCAGTGGTGCAGCAGCGGAAAGTACTCACACTCGCCGCCGAGCACCCAGTTCGTGGCCATGACGTGCACCGCCAGCTCCCGCCACGCCGAGCCCTCGGGTGAGCCGCCGAAGCTGTAGTGGCAGTACAGCGGCAGGTCGTAGAGGTTGGCGGTGGAGTGCGGGTACCGCCGTTCGAGCTCGGTGAGCGGCAGGTGCTTCGCGAACACCGGGACGCCGTCGATGTCGAGCCGCACACCCGTGCCGCCGATGCCCCGGGACACGACTTCGGCCGTTTTGAGGCGTTCGGCGAGCTGCCGGTCGCTCAGCAGCGACAGAGCCGTGGCCACGCGCAAGTGATTGGTCAGCCGGGAATCCCCCATGGCTTCGACAATACGGAGAAGGGCGGCTCCCCGGTGGGGAACCGCCCTTCTCGAACCGTCAAGCGATCAGTCGTTCTCGGTGTCGTGCTCCGAGGCACCGATGCTGACCGGCGGCGCGTCCGGGACCGAGGACGGGCGCTTCTCACCGCGGAAGGTGAAGTGCGCTTCGTCGTCGCGGTCCTCGGGGTTGCCGCTCCAGCCCTCGACGTCGACCAGGATGATCTGACCCGGCTCGACCTCGCCGAACAGGATCTTCTCGGACAGCTGGTCCTCGATCTCGCGCTGGATCGTGCGACGCAGCGGCCGGGCACCGAGCACGGGGTCGAAGCCACGCTTGGCCAGCAGAGCCTTGGCCTTCTCCGTGAGCTCCAGCTCCATGTCCTTGGCCTTGAGCTGCGTTTCCACACGCCCGATCATGAGGTCGACCATCTGGATGATCTGTTCCTGAGTGAGCTGGTGGAACACGATGATGTCGTCGATGCGGTTCAGGAACTCGGGCCGGAAATGCTTCTTCATTTCCTCGTTGACCTTCTGCTTCATCTTCTCGTAGCGGTTGGTGACATCCGCTCCGGAGGAGAAGCCGAGGCTCACGGACTTGGAGATGTCCGAGGTGCCCAGGTTCGAGGTGAAGATCAGGACCGTGTTCTTGAAGTCGACCGTGCGACCCTGGCCGTCGGTGAGGCGGCCGTCTTCGAGCACCTGCAGGAGCGTGTTGTAGATCTCCTGGTGCGCCTTCTCGATCTCGTCGAAGAGCACCACCGAGAACGGCTTGCGCCGCACCTTCTCGGTCAGCTGCCCGCCCTCTTCGTAGCCGACGTAGCCCGGAGGGGCACCGAAGAGCCGCGAAGCGGTATAGCGGTCGTGGAACTCACCCATGTCGATCTGGATGAGCGCGTCGTCCTCGCCGAACAGGAAGGCCGCGAGCGCCTTGGACAGCTCGGTCTTACCGACACCGGACGGGCCGGCGAAGATGAACGAGCCCGACGGGCGCTTCGGGTCCTTCAGACCGGCACGCGTACGGCGGATCGCCTGGGAGACAGCCTTGACCGCGTCCTCCTGGCCGATGATGCGCTTGTGGAGCTCTTCCTCCATGCGCAGCAGCCGGGTGGTCTCCTCCTCGGTGAGCTTGAACACCGGGATACCGGTCCAGTTGGCCAGCACCTCCGCGATCTGCTCGTCGTCCACCTCGGCGACGACGTCGAGGTCGCCGTCCTTCCACTGCTTCTCGCGCTCGCCCTTCTGGCCGAGGAGGGTCTTCTCCTCGTCACGCAGGCGGGCGGCCCGCTCGAAGTCCTGCGCGTCGATCGCGGACTCCTTGTCGCGGCGGACGTCGGCGATCTTCTCGTCGAACTCGCGCAGGTCCGGCGGCGCGGTCATGCGGCGGATGCGCATGCGGGCGCCGGCCTCGTCGATGAGGTCGATGGCCTTGTCCGGCAGGAACCGGTCGTTGATGTAGCGGTCGGCCAGCGTGGCGGCCGCGACCAGCGCCGAGTCGGTGATGGAGACACGGTGGTGCGCCTCGTACCGGTCGCGCAGGCCCTTGAGGATCTCGATCGTGTGCTCGAGCGACGGCTCGCCGACCTGGATCGGCTGGAAGCGGCGCTCCAGCGCGGCGTCCTTCTCGATGTACTTGCGGTACTCCTCGAGCGTGGTCGCACCGATCGTCTGCAGCTCACCGCGGGCCAGCATCGGCTTCAGGATCGAAGCCGCGTCGATGGCGCCCTCGGCGGCACCCGCACCGACGAGCGTGTGCAGCTCGTCGATGAACAGGATGATGTCGCCGCGGGTCTTGATCTCCTTGAGCACCTTCTTCAGGCGCTCTTCGAAGTCACCGCGGTAGCGGGAGCCGGCGACCAGGGAGCCCAGGTCCAGCGTGTAGAGCTGCTTGTCCTTGAGCGTCTCGGGCACCTCGCCCTTGACGATGCTCTGCGCGAGGCCCTCGACGACGGCGGTCTTGCCGACGCCCGGCTCGCCGATGAGCACCGGGTTGTTCTTGGTACGGCGGGACAGCACCTGCATGACCCGCTCGATCTCCTTGCCGCGCCCGATGACCGGGTCGAGCTTGCCCTCGCGGGCGAGCACGGTCATGTTGCGGCCGAACTGGTCGAGCACCAGCGACGACGACGGGGTGCCCTCGCCGCGGCCGGAACCGCTCTCGGTGGACTTCTCGCCGGTCTGGTAGCCGGACAGGAGCTGGAGCACCTGCTGGCGCACCCGGTTGAGGTCCGCACCGAGCTTCACGAGGACCTGGGCGGCGACGCCCTCGCCCTCGCGGATCAGGCCGAGCAGGATGTGCTCGGTACCGATGTAGTTGTGGCCGAGCTGAAGCGCTTCGCGCAGCGACAGCTCAAGCACCTTCTTGGCCCGCGGCGTGAACGGGATGTGCCCGCTCGGCGCCTGCTGGCCCTGGCCGATGATCTCTTCGACCTGCTGGCGCACTCCCTCGAGGGCAATGCCCAGCGACTCGAGCGCCTTGGCGGCGACACCCTCACCCTCGTGGATCAGACCCAGGAGGATGTGCTCGGTGCCGATGTAGTTGTGGTTGAGCATCCGGGCCTCTTCCTGGGCCAGGACGACCACCCGCCTCGCGCGGTCGGTGAACCTCTCAAACATGCGCACTCCCTCGACTGCTGCGTCGGCGGCCCGTTGCCGGCACGGATTCACACCCGCGTCGGACAGCACCGTGAGACCACTGTAGTAGCCATGCGGTCGCGCTTGCGTACCACTACGGCTTGCGGTGGCCCTTCAACACCCGGCCGGCGACCCTTCCGGTCACCGTCGAACATCCGGTTGCCCTGCACTTTTACTCCTTGTCGAACGTACGGCCCCTCGTTCGGATTCCGCGCCCGCCCCCCTGTCCGCTCAGCGCGAACACGTCCGGGAGCTGCCGGTTTCCACCAGGTGGGCACCCGATTGGCGCAACTGCCCCACTTCTGTAAGGTTAGGCACGCCTAATGAATCCGGCCGGTGAGGAGGGCCGCGGTGAACCAGCAGCGGTCGTTCCAGGACCGGCCGGACGCGAGTGCCGTCGGTGACTGCCTCGGGTCGTCGCTCCTGAGGGTCGGGGGGCTCCAGGAACGCGGTGAGCTGCGCCGAGACGTCCCGACCGGGTGGTTGCACTGCGCCGAGCTGCTGGAACACCCCGAGCTTTTCACCGAATGGCGTGAACGGCTCGAAAAGTGGCTGCTGCACAACCACGGCGCCGCGCCCGAGCGCACGGCCGCGAGCTACGTGATGTCGTGGTACCTGCACGTGCCGGCGTATGTCGGAGCGCTCCTGCTGCACCACGAGCGCCGCGTGCCGTCGCTCAAGCCCGAGCAGCTCGCCTTCGGCCTCGGCGACGACCGCCCGCACCCCGACGGCATGGCCGTACTGGGCGACAGCTTCTACTGCCTGCCCACCGACCCCGGCTCGGCCCGCCCGGAAGCCACGGTCGTGGCCGACGAACGCGCCCTGGCCGGCGTGCTGCGCGCCCAGTTCGTGGCGCACGCCACACGGTTCGTCCGCGCCTACGCGCCCGGCAGCCGCCTCGGCCGCCGCATGCTGTGGGCCGCGGCCACTGACGCGCTCGACAACTCACTGTGGTGGGTCGGCCGGCAAGGCGGGACCCCGGATGCGGAAGGCGCCGGGGTGGCCGATGCGGCGTTGGTGCTGGACGACCGGTACCGCCCGCTGACCTCGGCTTCCACCCTGCGGATGGCCGTGGACGCCGACGGGCACCGCGCGTGGGAACGGCGTCGCGAAAGCTGCTGTTTCTCCTACCTGCTGCCAGGCGAGGCGGAGTGCGAGGAATGCCCTCGCGTCTGTTCACGGTAAGCGCAGGTCACGCACGCCAGCCCGGGTTGCGCCCCGACGCGCCCAGCGCGCGGTCGAGTGCCGGGGCATCGGCCGGAACCGCTACCTCGGGTCCGTAGACGCCCATCGAGCGCGCCTGCTCGCCCATGGCGACGGCGGAGGCGCGCACGGCTTCGGCGGCCTCGTCCGGACAGCTCAGCGGCGTGCCGGCGGCGCGGGCGAGGTCCCAACCGTGGATCACGAACTCGCCCAGCACCATGTCGCCGACGATCGCCGCGGGCACCGTGGCCGAGCCGAGCGTCGCCAGGCCTTCCCACGCCGCTGCGGGCGTAAAGGCGTCGACGAGGGCTTCGGTCTGCTTCTCCAGCGTTGCGAACCAGTCGTCGCGCACGAGGGGGGCCTCGGCTTCGGAACCGGTCGCCGTATACGTCTCGCGCCGCCCGGCGGCGGCGAGCCAGGGGCCCCAGTAGAGCAGGTGGTTGAGCAGGCCGCGCACATCGTAGTCCGCGCACGGGGTCGCGGCGGTGAGCGGCGGCAGGGCCGCGACGCGCAGGAACTCGGTGGCGGCCGGACGCAGCAGGGCGGAGTGGTCGGTCATGCGCGAAGCCAAGCACGGCGTGCGACAACCCGTCTTGAACGAACGCGACGCACTAGCGTGAGCCCATGCGCCGGATCCCGCGCGGCATCGTCGACGAGCACGTGGCCCGCACGAAGTTCACGCTGGCGCGCCACGCGCCGGCGCCCGCGCTGACCGAGTTCGTCGACTACCACTGGGTGCTGCACTGGGACCTCGACGGACACCACGACCAGCACGTGCTGCCCAACATCGCGGTGCACGTGACCTTCTTCCCCGGTGCGTGCGGCGTCTACGGCCCTGGCCACACGTTGTTCACCCACCGGCTGGAAGGCCGCGCCCACGGCCTCGGGGTGCGGTTCCGCCCTGGCTGCTTCCGGCCGTTCCTCGGCGCGCCCGTGCGGACGCTCGCGGACCGATCGGTGCCGCTGGAGGCCGTGTTCGGCGACTCCGGCGCCGAAACCGCCGAATCGGTGCGAAATGCGAGTGGCGACGAGGAAATGATCGCTGCAGTCGACAACTTGCTGATCGCAAAGCAGGCACCGCTTCCGCCCGCCGCGCGCACGGCCGCCGCCGCGGTGGAAACAATCGCGGACGATCCGGAAATCACCCGCGCGGATCACCTCGCCGCGGCCGCCGGCTTGTCCGCACGTGCACTTCAACGGCTCTTTGCGGAACACGTCGGCTGCACGCCCAAGTGGGCGATCCGGATATACCGCCTGAACGACGCCGCACGCCGGCTCGCCGACGCCGAGAGCCCCGATTTCGCCGACCTCGCCGCACGGCTCGGGTATAGCGATCAACCGCACTTCACCCGTGATTTCCGTGCGGTGACCGGATCTTCGCCCGGCGAGTTCGCCCGTTCAGCCCGCCGCCATCCGACCGCTTGAACACGGAGAACACGTCGAACAACGACCGTTCTCCAACACGCGCCCGCTTGAACCGGACAGAAACCGGACAAGCAAAACGGCCGCCGGATTGTTTCCGGCGGCCGTCCTCGCGTTGTAGCCCTCAGTTCTTCTGGTGGTAGGCCTCCACGACCTCCGACGGGATGCGTCCCCGGTCGGAAACCGCGAAACCGTTCTTGCGCGCCCAGGCGCGAATGGCCTGGTTCTGCTCGCGATCGACCGTCGCCGGGCGGGCCGAGGCCTTCGCGCCGGCGACCGGACGCAGCGCGGCGCGCTTGCGGCCACCGGCGCGACGGGCGTGTTCCACGTACTGGGCCAGTGCGTCGCGCAGCTCTTCGGCGTTTTCCGAAGACAGGTCGATCTGGTAGGTCACACCGTCCAAACCGAACTCGACGGTCTCTTCGGCCTCACTGCCGTCGAGGTCATCGACCAGGGAGACCAGCACCTTCTGTGCCATCTGTTTCCTCCTGCGGGGCTTACGCGAATGATCTGGTTACGGGGCGAGCCCCGGGACAGAAGTCTTTGTCACTCACATTAATACCCGCTCATCCCCCGGCGTGCAAATCTCGTTTGAGATAAACCTCGCCGGTTCCTACCGTCGGGTGGGTTATTCAGGTCGAACGAGGGGGAAGAGGATCGTCTCCCGGATACCGAGGCCGGTCAGCGCCATGAGCAGCCGGTCGACTCCCATTCCGACACCGCCGCTCGGTGGCATTCCGTACTCCAGGGCACGAAGGAAATCCTCGTCGAGACGCATGGCCTCGCTATCACCCTGCGCCGCCAGGAGGGACTGTTCGGTGAGCCGCTGCCGCTCCACGACCGGATCCACCAGCTCGGAGTAACCGGTGGCGAGTTCGAATCCGCGCACGTAGAGGTCCCACTTCTCCGCGACCCCGGCCCGGCTGCGGTGTTGCCTGGTCAGAGGGGACGTCTCGAGCGGAAAATCACGCACAAATGTGGGTGCGGAGAGATCGTCGCCGACGAGGTGTTCCCACAGTTCTTCGACCAGTTTGCCGTGGCCGAGCTTGGGGTCCACCTCGATCTCGCGCGCGGCGGCGATCTTGTGCAAGCGCTCGGCGGGAGTCTCGGGTGACACTTCTTCACCCAATGCCTCCGAGAGCGACTCGTACATGCCGAGAGTCGTCCATTCGCCGGAAAGGTCGTACTCCGTTCCGTCGACGAGGGTGACGACCTGGGTGCCGAGCACGTTCTCCGCGGCCTCCTGGATGAGTTCGCGGGTCATCACGGCATTCGTGTCGTAGGTGGCGTAGGCCTCGTAGTACTCCAGCATCGCGAACTCGGGCGAGTGAGAGGAGTCGCTGCCCTCGTTGCGGAAGTTGCGGTTGATCTCGAAAACCTTCTCGATCCCGCCGACCACGCAGCGCTTGAGGTAGAGCTCCGGCGCGATGCGCAGGTACAGGTCGAGGTCGAACGCATTCGAATGCGTGACGAATGGCCGGGCCGCGGCGCCGCCGTGCAGCGTCTGCAGCATCGGCGTCTCCACCTCGGTGAATCCGCGGCGGTGGAACGACTCGCGCAGCGAGCGCACCACGCCGGCGCGAGTGCGCACCACATCGCGGGCCCGATCGCGCAGAATCAGGTCGACATAACGCTGCCGGATTCGCGTTTCCTCGGCCAGGTCCTTGTGCGCGTTGGGCAGCGGCCGCAGTGCCTTCGAGGTGAGCTGCCACTTGTCGGCCATCACGGAAAGCTCACCGCGCTTGGAAGTGATCACCTCGCCGGAGACGAATACGTGGTCACCGAGATCGACGTCACTCTTCCACGCGGCGAGCGACTCGTCACCGACCTTCGCGAGGCTGAGCATCGCCTGCAGTTCCGTGCCGTCACCCTCACGAAGAGTGGCGAAGCACAGTTTGCCCGTGTTGCGCAGAAACATCACCCGGCCGGTGACGCCGACCGTCTGACCAGTGCCGGTGTCGGGTTCCAGATCTGTGTGCGCCGCCCGGATCTCGGCGAGTGAGTGGGTGCGGGGAACCTCGACGGGGTAAGGATCGATACCCTCCGCGATTATCCGGTCGCGCTTGTCCCGGCGCACCCGCATCTGTTCGGGCAGGTCGTCTTCGGGCAACGCGTCGGGCGCGGGGGATTCCGTCATGGCCCACAGAGTACGAAGTCGCTGGTCGGCTACGCCAACCGGATTACCCTTCGAGGCACCGGCGCTGCCTTTCCCCGTATTAGTCTCGGTTCTCGTGACCGATCCCACGTATGACCAGGAACTCCACGCCCGCCGTGCGTCGTCGTTCGGGGACCACGCCGCCGCCTACGCCGAGCACCGGCCCGACTACCCGCAGGCCGCGGTGGAATGGGGTCTCGCCGGCGCCGACCACCCCGCGCGTGACGTGCTCGACCTCGCCGCCGGCACCGGCAAGCTCACGCAGGGCCTGGTCGACCTCGGCCTCACCGTGACCGCGGTCGAGCCCGACCCCGGCATGATCGCCCAGCTCGCCAAGCTGCTGCCGGGCACCACGGCGCTCACGGGCAAGGCCGAGGACATCCCGCTGGCCGACGAGTCCGTCGACGCGGTGTTCATCGGGCAGGCGCTGCACTGGTTCGATCTGGAGCCGGCGTTCGCGGAGATCCGCCGCGTGCTGCGACCGGGCGGGGTCGTGGTGGCGCTGTGGAACCACGACGACGTGACGGTCGGGTGGGTGGCCGAGTTCTCCCGGCTCGTGCGCACGGGCGTGAGCCGCTTGTTCAGGGACGACAACGAGGGCCTGTCGGCGGCCGGGTTCGGCCCCTTCGAGGACTGCGAGTTCGCGCACACGCACCGGCGCACGGTCGACTCGCTGCTGGCCACCGTCAGCACGCACTCGAACCTGATCGTCGCCGAGCCGGCCGAACGCGACGCAGCGCTGGCGGCCGCGCGCGAGCACCTGCTCTCGGTTCCGGAAGCGGGCGCGGGCGAATTCGACTTCCCGCTGGTCACCACGGTCTTCCGGGCCCGCCGTGCCTGAACGACGACGCCCCGGCGGAGCCGGGGCCAAAGGCACAGCGTCGTACCCGGTCAGGACAAGACGGCGCAGTGAAATTCACTGCGAAGGGTTTGTCAAGGCATGGGTTGTGCTTGTCGTCGCCGGTTTCCTCGAAACGGTCTGGGCTGCTGCGTTGTCGGCGACCAAGGGGTTCACACGGTTGTGGCCCACGGTTCTTTTTGTCGTCGCGTTGATCGCCAGCATGGGCGGACTCGCGTATGCATTGCGAAGCGTTCCGCTCGGCACCGGTTACGTCGTGTGGGTCGGCATCGGCGCGGTCGGGACGGCGTTGTACGGGATCTTCGCCCTCCACGACCCCGCGACGATCGGGCGCCTGGCGTGCCTGGTGCTGATCGTCGCGGGGGTCGTGGGGCTGAAGGTGCTGCACTAGGGGACGGTGATCTCCAGCGCGCCCAGCCGCGCGGGGTCACCGATCACGTCGATCGCGGTGATCCGGCCGCCGGCGAAGGTGAACGTGAGCACGATCTCCAGCCGGCCACGCGGGGCGAGCACGAGGGCGGGCACGCCGTCCACGAGCGCGACCTGCGTCCCGCGAGCTCGTTGCGAGGCCAGCAGCGCGCCCTTGCTCACGCTGCGGACACCGCGTAGCACCACCGGCGCCGGCGCGCCCGAGATGACGGCGTCGGCGTGCAGCACCACGTCGGGGTCGAGCAGCTGCAGCAACGCCTCGAAGTCGCCGCCGCGCGCGGCCGCCAGGTAGGCCTCGACGGCCTGGCGGCTGCGGGCGACGTCGGCGGTCGGCTGCTCACCACGCACCCGCCGGCGCGCGCGGCTGGCGATCTGGCGCACGGCCGCCGGAGTGCGGTCGAGCATGGTCGCGATGTCCTCGAACGGCACGGCGAACATGTCGTGCAGCACGAACGCGATGCGCTCGGCCGGGGCCAGCGAGTCGAGCACGACCAGCAGCGCGAGCCCCACGGAATCCGCCAGCTGGGCTTCTTCCTCCAGGTCGAAGTCGTCGCCGCGGTCGAAGACCTGCGCGTCGAGGGATTCTTCACGCCGCCGTTCCCGCGTGCGCAGCTGGTTGAGGCACTGGCGCGAGACGACCGTGGTGAGCCAGGCGGGCAGGCTTTCGATCTCCTGCGCGTCGACGCCGTCGAGCCGCAGCCAGGTTTCCTGCACGGCGTCCTCGGCTTCGCTCAGGGAGCCCAGCATCCGGTAGGCGACCGAGCGCAACCGCGGCCGCTGTTGTTCGAACTGCTGCGCCAACCAGGCTTTTTCGTCCACGTGTCACATTCCTCCGTCGCGCGGGTTCACCGAAGTAGACCCCATCGAACCCGGTCGCAGGACCGGAACGGAGGAAGAAATGACCACGATCCTCGTCACCGGCGGCACCGGCACCCTCGTCACCCCGCTGCTGGGCGACGCGAAGGTGCGGGTGCTCAGCCGGCACGCGGAAGGCCCCGAACACTTCGCCTGCGACCTGCTCACCGGCGAGGGCCTGGCAGCCGCGGTCGACGGCGTCGACGTGGTGCTGCACCTGGCCGGCGGCCCGAAGGGCGACGACGTGGCCACGGCGAACCTGGGGCGGGCCGCGAAGCGCGCGGGCGTCGGCCACTTCGTGCTGATCTCGGTGATCGCCGCCGGCCGCGTGCCCCTGGGCTATTTCACGCGCAAGTTCGAGGCCGAGAAAACCGTGATCGCCTCGGGCCTGCCGTGGACGATCCTGCGGGCTGCGCAGTTCCACGGTTTCTGTCTCGACGCCGTGCGGGCCGCCACGAAACTGCCGCTTGTCCCCGTGCCCGGCGGAATGCGTTTCCAGCCCGTGGACGCCCGTGACGTCGCCACCCGCCTCGCGGAGCTGACCCTCGGCGCACCCGCCGGCCGCGTGCCCGACCTGGCCGGCCCGACGATTTACCCCATGCGCGAACTCGTCGAGGATTACCTGCGCGCCAACGGAAAGCGCCGTCCGAAGCTGCCCGTGCGCCTCCCCGGCAAGGCCGGCCGGGTTTACCGCGCGGGCGAAAACCTCAACCTCGACGCGGAAACCGGCACCCGCACGTGGGAGGAATTCCTCGCCCAGCAGTGATGGTCATCGGACATTGCGTTCATAAACCAGCCGCAACCCCAGCAACGTCAAATCGGGGACGTGTTCGGTGATCGTCTCCGACTCACCGATCACCAGGGGCGCGAGGCCGCCGGTCGCGATCACCGCGACCGGCTCGTCCTCAGTGGACCGCAGTTCACGCACGATGCGTTTGACGAGACCGTCGACCTGGCCCGCGAATCCGTAGAGAATCCCGGACTGCAGGCATTCCACGGTGTTCTTGCCGATGACCGAACGCGGCGGCACGAGTTCCACCTTGCGCAGCGCGGCGGCCCGGGCGGCCAGTGCGTCCACGGAAATGTCGATGCCCGGGGCGAAGGCGCCGCCGAGGAACTCGCCCTTGGCGGAGATGGCGTCGACGTTCGTGGACGTGCCGAAGTCGACCACCACACACGCCGTGGGGTGCAGGTGGTGGGCGGCGAGGGTGTTCACGAGCCGGTCGGCACCCACTTCCTTCGGGTTGTCGACCAGCAGCGGCACCCCCGTGCGCACGCCGGGCTCCACCACGATCTTCGGCAGCTTCGGGTAGTAGCGGCTCAGCATCACCCGCAGCTCCCGCAGCACAGCGGGCACTGTGGACAGTGCGCTGATGCCCGTGATCGCATCGGCGTGCGGGCCGAGCAGTCCGCGCATGGTGAGCGCGAGCTCGTCGGCGGTCATGCGCGCGTCGGTGCGCATGCGCCAGTCGCCGACGAGCCGCCGGCCCTCGTACAAGCCGAGCACGATGTTGGTGTTGCCGACGTCGACGGTGAGCAGCAAGACAGGCTTCCTTTACCGCGGCCCGGTTTCGCCGCCGACGAGTGGGTTCAGCTTTCCGCGTGCAGCAGAGCGTCGAGCCGGCGCGCGTCGGCGGTTTCGGCCACGGGGAAGGCGATGGTGTCTTCCTCGGGCAGCGTGACGGTGCCGCTCAGCAGCCCCGAGCCCTCGGGCGCGTGGCCCGGGTCGGTGCCGCGCTCGAGGATGCGGTTGTCCTCGTCGACGAAGATCACCCGCGGCTCGTGGTTCAGCGCCTCGACGCTGTCCATCTGGCCGTAGGAAATGAGGATCACGAGGTCACCGGGGTGCACCAGGTGCGCCGCGGCGCCGTTGATGCCGAGCACGCCGCTGCCGCGCTCGCCCTTGATCACGTAGGTCTCCAGCCGAGCCCCGTTGGTGACGTCCACAATGGACACCTGTTCTCCCGGCAGGAGGTCGGCGGCCTCCATGAGATCCTCGTCGACGGTCACCGAGCCCACGTAGTGCAGGTCCGCCTGCGTGACCGTGGCCCGGTGAATCTTCGACTTGAGCATCGTGCGGTACATCGTGGACTCTCCCTATTCCCCTGCGTCCGGGTCAACACTCGGATGGTCCACAGCCCTTCCGAGCAGCACTCCCACGTTGTCGATCAGCCGGGTGCTCCCCACCCGGGCGGCGATCAACAGCCGTGCCTCACCGTCGACGGGCGCCGGCCCGAGATCGGTTCCCCTCAGCTCCAGGTAGTCCACCTCCACCTGCGGACGCTCGGCGAGCGTCCGGCGAGCCATGTCCAGCACCGCTTCGGCCCCATCGCGGCCGACGTGCGCCCCCGCGGTCAGCGCCGCGGAAAGCACCACGGCGTCCTCCCGCTGGTCCGGCGTGAGGTACACGTTGCGGGACGACAGCGCGAGGCCGTCGCGCTCGCGGACCGTCGGCACCCCGATCACGCGGGTGTCGATGTCGAGGTCCGCCACCATCTTCTTGATCAGCACCAGCTGCTGGTAGTCCTTCTCCCCGAAGAAGGCGTAGTCCGGGCGCAGCAGGTTGAACAGCTTCGCGACGACGGTCAGCACCCCGGTGAAGTGCCCGGGCCGCACGGCGCCTTCCAGCTCGTCGCCGAGCGGGCCGGGGTGCACGGTGACCATCGCGTTCTCGGAGTAGAGGTCGCTCGCCTTCGGCGTGAAGGCCAGCTCGACGCCCGCTTCGCCCAGCGTCGCGAGGTCGTCCTCCAGCTGTCGCGGGTACGCCTCGAAGTCCTCGCCCGCGCCGAACTGCAGCGGGTTCACGAAAATCGACGCGGCCACGATCGTGTTCGGCAGGCGCTTCGCGCGGCGCATCAGCTCGCGGTGGCCGGCGTGCAGCGCACCCATCGTGGGCACGAGCGCCACCTTGCGGCCGACGCTGCGCAGCGCGCGGCTCACCTGGCTGATGTGCTCGGGCGGCTGGTACGCGTTGAGCGTGCCGCGCTGGAACTTCGGTGTGGTCACGGGGTCTGCCCTTCGGCGGGGTCGTCGAGGAGGTCGGTCAGCTCGGCGGCGGTCGCCGCGTCGAGCAGGCCGGCGGTGCGGGACCGCTCGGCCGTGCGCCGGGCCAGTGCCCGGTAGGCCGGGGCGATCGCCGGCTCCGAGGCCGCGAGCACGGTCAGGTGCTTGCGGACGGTGCCGAGATCACCACGCGCGACCGGCCCGGTGAGGGCGCGGTCGCCGTGGCGCAGCACATTATCCAGTGCGGCCGACAACAGTGGTGCGACGAGTCGTTCCGAATGCCCGATTCCGGCTTCGCGGAGCAGCTCGGTGCAGTCGGCGACCAGCGTCATCAGGTGGTTGGCGCCGTGAGCCAGCGCCGCGTGGTACAGCGCGCGGGCGGCCTCGGGCACGCGCACGGGCTCGGCGCCCATCTCCACGGCAAGGGCCTCGCCGACGTTCCACGCCACCTCGTCGTCGACCGCGGCCGTGACGCCGATGCTGGCGGTGGCGAGGCGTTCGAGGTCCTCGGTGCGGCCGGTGAAGGTGAGCACGGGGTGCAGCGCCAGCACGAGCGCGCCGGCTTCGGCGGCGGGCCTGAGAACGTCGACGCCGTGGGCGCCGGAAGTGTGGACGATGATCTGGCCGGGCCGCAGCGACTCCGTCGCCACGAGGCCGCGCACCATGCCTTCGAGGGCGTCGTCGGGCAGCGCGAGCAGCACCAGGTCGGCACGACGGACGACTTCGTCGGGCGGCAGCAGGGGGACGTCGGGCAGCAGGCGCTCGGCCCGCGCCAGCGACTCGGACGACAACCCGGACGCGGCCACCACCGTGTGCCCCGCCCTGGCCAGTGCGGCGCCGAGGACGCTGCCCACCCGGCCGGCCGAGACGACTCCCACCGCGAGGCGGGCAGGTCGGTTCATGGCGTGCGCCTGTGGACGCTCATGGCTCGAAACTCCTAGGGCTCGTTCCAGTCCCGCTCTTCCGGGTACCAGACGACGGCGCGAGAGTAGTCCCGCCGCGTCCGGATCGCGGAGCTCTGGTGACGAGCTTCACCCGGTCGTTCACCTCGCTCGCGCTGCCGCACCCCTGCTGATCAGCGGTTTGTCGGCTCGGTCGAGCTACCCCCCGAGGGGGATGTCGATCATCGTGGTTCCTCCGCCGTGGCGATGCGCACCGCGTCGGCGCGGGCCGTGCGGAGGGTGCGCAGCAGCTCGTCCTGCCGCTGCTGGTCTTCTTCGCTGCGCGCGCGGTCGCTGGTGCGCCCCAGGAACGCCAGTTCCGAAACACTCGCCTGGTACAGCCCCACCGCCCGCGCCGCCGCCCGGCCCGACTCGCGTCTCGCCTGTCTGCGCCACGCCCGCCGTCCGGACAGGCTCGACAACAGGCTGACCTCCGACGGCGCGATCCACCGCTCGGCCACCATCTTCGGCAACGCGGCCGCCACGATCCGCTGCTCACGGCGCCGTTGCAGCACGATCACGTACACGACCCCGATGAACAGCGGCACCATGATCAGGAAGTACACGGTCAGGAACGCCTTCGACCCACCGAGGGTGGCCGCGCTGTTCCAGAGCGCGTGCAGGCAGACGCCCGCGACGTAGCCGGTGAGCGGCGCGACAATGCGCAGCCAACGCTGGCGCGTCCGCGCCGCCACCCCGAATCCGATGCCCGCCATCACGGCGAACAACGGATGCGTGAAGGGTGAGAGGACCCCACGGAGGAAAAACGCGGCGAGCACACCTGCGTTGGCGCCGTTGCCGAAGCCGTAGTCGGCGAACGCGCGGCCGAAGTAGTAGATGTTCTCGGTGAACGCGAACCCGGCGGCGGAGAAGCCCGCGTAGACGATTCCGTCCACGACCCCGTCGAACTCCGCGCTGCGGCGCCAGAAGATGAGCAGCACGAACGCGTCCTTGGCCGCTTCTTCGACGAGCGGGGCCGAGACGAGCGCGCTGACCTTGCTGCCGTTGCCACTGCCGAGCAGGAGATCCCCGACCACTTCGGCGCCGCTGTTGATGAGCAGCGCGGTGATCGTCGCGATGCACGCCCCCCAGGCGAAGGCCAGCAACAGCAGCTTCGCCGGCTCCGGCTCCCACCGGTCCACCCACAGGAACCCCGCGACCACCACGGCGACCGGCACGAGCGCCGCCAGCACCCCGATCGCCACGGCCCCCACCCCGACCCGCGCCGTCGCCAGCCCGAACAGGAACAGGCCACACAACGCCACGACGATCAACCCGACCACGGGCAACAACACCGTCACCCGGCGCGGCAGGCGAGCACCGGGTCTCGCGCTCTTCGTGCCCTTCGTGGTGGGGAGGGTTCCGTTCACGAGCGGTCACCATACGGGGGTGAGGTGTGTGGTGCTGGCTGTGGCTCTTCGGGGGCGCGAGGGTTCTTGCGGGCGGTGTGCGTCTGTGCAGTTCGGGGGTGGTGACCCGGGCCGGCCGCATCCCGTCCCCCGGGCTGGGGTGCTTCGGGCGGGCGGACTCTCCGGCCGAGGATGGCGCGTCCGCGAAGGGTTTCTCTCGCCGGCGAGGATCGCGTGCCGAGTGCGAGGGGCCGAAGCCGCTTGCCGCCGGTGTGTGCACGTGACCGGCCTCGGCCCGCACCGCGCTCAGACCGAGGACGAACTTGCTGGCCGGGACCTCGCGCAGCCGCCGTAGCCCACCTGCCGCAGCCGTCTCCAGGTTTCGGCTCCGGCACAACGAGCCTTCGGAGGCCGCGTGGAGCCATGTCGTCGTGATCCATGACGAGTCTGCGACCCGGCGAGTAAAGCTCTTACCCGTAAAGAAGAACCCCGGTCACCGGACCGGGGTTCTTCACTTCGACGAACTGTCAGTCCTCCGCGCGCCGGCGGCGGCGCGGGGCGGACTTCTCGGCGCCGTTCGCGGCGAGGAGTTCCGTGACCGAGCGGCCGGCGGCGTGGGAGCCGCCGGCGGGATCGGCTTCGGCCGAGCGGTGGCCGCCCGCGGGGTCGGGGTCCGGGGTGCGGCGGCTCTGGGAAGCGCGTTCGGTGACCATGCCTTCCCACGCCGGGGGTTCGCCGTCGGGGCGGCGACGGCGGCCGCCGGCCGGGGTGTCGGCGGCGTCGTCGTCCGAGCGACGGCGCCGGCCGCCGGTGCTCTTGGTGGTGCGGACGGACTCCGGGAGAGTGGGGTTGACCGGTTCCTCGACGTCGTCGGAGCTGGAGTGCGCGCCGTGGCGGGTCGAGGCGGGCGAGTCGGCCAGGGGGGACAGGTCGGCACGGGAGAACTGTTCCAGTCGCGAAGGCTTGCGCTGGGCCGGTTCCGCGCGGGGCGGCTCCGGCGTTTTCGCGACCGGCGCCACCGGCGGCAGATCGGTGCGCGAAGCGGTGGCCTCGCGCGGCTTCGGCGGGGTGTCGCCGGAGGGGTGGCCACGGTCGCCGAAGTCGGCGGAGGCGTCCCAGGCCGGCTTCCACGCGGCGGTGGACTCGCCGACCGGGCGCTCGACACGGGGTAGGTCGGGGCGCGAAGCCTCGGCCCGCGACACCGGCGGTTCGACGCGGCGCATGCTCGGCTGGGAAGCCTCGGCCCGCGAAGCAGGCCGCACGCCCGGGTGCGACACCTCGGCCCCCGACACCGGCGGCTCGACGCGACGCAGGCTCGGGAGGGACACCTCGGCGCGGGGCGCGTCCGGCCGGGGAACGTCGGTGCGCGGCACCTGGCGGGTGGACTCCAGCGCCTCCGCCGCGGAAACAGCCGGCGGCGACACCGGCGCGACGGTCCGCGTCGGCTGCGATTCGGCGGCCTGGCGACGCGCCGCTTCGGCCCGCAGCTCCGCCGCCTTCACCGCGCGCGCGGCCGCCGACTCCGGCTCGGGCGCCGGCTTGGGACGGTTCTGCTTGGGCCGCGCGAGCTGCTGCGTGCGCTGGGTGTTCAGCGCGGCCGGCGGCTTGCCGTTGGGCCCCTGCCCTTGGCCGGGGCCGTGCGGCGTCGCGGGCTTGCGCCGACGGTCGGCACCGTTCGACGACGAGCCGTTCGACGACGAGCCGGCGGACGGCGCGTCGAGCACGCGGTCCATGAGCTCGGTCGGCCGGTCGTTGCCCACCCCGACCACCGGCTTCTTCGGCGCCATCAGCTGCGCGGGCTTCTTCCCGTTGCCGTTCTTCGACTCCGAGCCGGCCGACATGAGCCGCTGGTCGTCGTTCAGGGAGCGCATGCGCGTGGCCTGAGCGGTGAGCGCGACGCGTTCGAGCAGCACCTCGCCGCCGAACAGCGACTGCAGGCTCTCGCGCAGCGCCGACACCTCGGCGCGCAACGCGTCGAGCTCCTCGCGCGACTGCGCCTCCGCGGCCTCCCTCGTCTCGGCTTCGATCTCCAGCTCGTACTCACGCCGAGCCGCGATCTCGCGCTCCAGTTCCAATTCGTATACGGCCTGCGCCTCGGCGACCGCGTCCTCGCTGTGCGCCGCGTGCTTGCGATACCTCACGGCGAGGAAGGCGCCGATCAAGGCGGCCCACAGGGCGGCGACGATGCCGAGCCGAAGAAGCTTCAGGTCGTCGCTGAGCACCAGTGCGAGAGTGGCTCCGAGGGCGAGGACGAATCCGACGACGAGCCACGGCCTGCCCAAGAGGCGGCCGCGCGAGTCGTCACCCACGCCGGTCATGTCTGACACCGTACCTTCTAGTGATCCGAACGAGACCTAGTCGGTACTTCGAGCGGCCGGTTCTGGTCGTTAACCGGTCGTCCCACGTGTCGTCGACCGCTCGTCGTCCCCAGGGGTCCGGCAGCAGTGTTCGAGCCACAAAGCCGCAGCTACGAGCAGTGCGGAGCACACCACCCCGACCACCGCGGCACGAGTGTCGAGGACACTGGCGACGAGTTCGTCACGTCGGGGAAAAACGTACGCGAACGCGGCCAGCCAACCCCCTGTCATGAAGGATCCGGCGAGCGAGGACGCCTTGGCGAGCGCTACTGAGCGTGCAATGCCGATCGATGACGTCACCCGTCCGGCCTTGATTCTCGACCTGATCGTGTAGCCCATGATCACCTCGACTACGGCGAGTACCGCGAACGTGACGCCCGCCAGAGTGGGCAGCCGGGGCAGGTCACCGTAGGCGAACTGGAAGATCACGTAGACCAGGACGAGGCCGAGAACCCCCGCCACCACCAGCTCACGGGGCCGGGTGAAGTGCATGGCGTCTACCGTACCGAGAAGACTTGACCCTCCAGTGGCTGGAGACTCCATCATGCGTCGAGTGGGTGCCACCGCGGTTTTCACGATCGGCGAACTGTCCCGGCGAACGGGACTGCCCGTCAAGACCATCCGCTTCTACTCCGACGAGGGCCTGCTCCCGCCCACGGAGCGCACCGACGCCGGCTACCGGCTGTACGACGCGCACGCGCTCGCCCGGCTCGAGCTGGTGCGGACGCTGCGTGAGCTGGGGCTCGGCCTCGCCGACGTCGCTCGCGCGCTGGAGCGCGAGTCGTCGGTGCGCGACCTGGCCGTGCGCCACGTCGAGGCCCTCGACGAGCAGATCCGCAGGCTCCGGCTGCGCCGGGCCGTGCTGCGGGCGGTGGCGAAACGCGATTCCGAACTGGAGGAAGTGAAGCTGATGAACCGCCTCGCACAGATGTCCGACGAGGAGCGCAAGCGTCTCGTCGACGAGTTCTGGGCCGAGATGACCGAAGGCCTCGACGTGGACACCGAGTTCTACGCGCGCATGGGCTCGGCCAAGCCCGAGCTGCCGGACGACCCGTCGCCCGAACAGCTCGAAGCCTGGCTCGAGTTCGCCGAGCTCATCCAGGACCCGGACTTCCGCCGCCTGATCCGCGGCATGAGCGAAACCCACGCGGCCGACCGCGAAGACGGCGCGCCCACTGAGGTCACCCAGGCCCAGCGCGACAACTGGTTCGCCTGGTCCGCCGCCGCCCGCACCGCGCTCGACGCGGGCGCCGCCCCGGACTCGCCCCAGGGCCGTGAACTGGCCGACGCCATCGCCACGACCTCAGCCGGCCCCGGCGACGACCCCGCGTCGCCGGCCTTCCGCCGCGCCCTGGCGGACAAGTTCGCCACGGGCGGCGACCCCCGGGCCGAGCGCTACTGGCAGCTACTGGCCGTGATCAACGGCTGGCCCCCGATCCCGAGCAGCCAGCCCGAGGTCGGTTTCCTGCTGGCCGCGTTGCGCGCCTGAGCACACCCGCGCGTGAGTGCGTTACCGCCGAATCGGTGAACGGCAGGCGAACGGCGGTGAGTTACCGAAGCCGCAGGTCCGGCCGTGCGCTCGGCCTTCCGCACGCACTGGTGCAGCGGCCGCCACCCCATTCGAGTGGCGGCCGCTGTGCCGGCGAGGCGCGGATTCTGCCGAGCGCGACCGCGTGAATCTGCCCGCCCGCGTGTGCCGGGCGGCACCAGCCGAAGGTCGTCTGGCGCCATCAGGCCCGGTCGCCGAAGCCGCGGGTCCGGCCGTGCACTAGACCCTTCGGCACGCACCGGTGCAGCGGCCGCCACCCCATTCGAGTGGCGGCCGCTGTGCCGGCGAGGCGCAGACTCTGCCGAGCCCGACCGCGTGGACCTGCACGCCCGCGTGCCTGACGACACCAGCCGAAGGTCGCCCACCCCATCGAGCCGAGTCACCGAAGCCGCAGGTCCGGCCATGCACTGGCCCCTCGGCCGCTGTGCCCGCGAGGCGCAGACTCTGCCGAGCCCGACCGCGTGGACCTGCACGCCCGGGTGCCTGACGACACCAGCCGAAGGTCGCCTGGCCCATCGAGCCGAGTCACCGAAGTCGCAGGTCCGGCCATGCACTGGCCCCTCGGCACGCACCGGTGCAGCGGCCGCCGATCCATCCGAGCGGCGGCCGCTGTGCCGGCGAGACGCAGGTTCTGCCGGGCCCGACCGCGTGGATCCGCACGCCCGCCGTGTACCGGGCGGCACCAGCCGAAGGTCGCCCGGCCCCATCAGGCCCAGTCGCCAAAGCCGCAGGTCCGGCCCTGCGCTGAGCCCTTCAGCACCCACCGGTGCAGCGGCCACCACCCCATCCAAGTGGCGGCCGCTGTGCCATCAAGACGCAGACTCTGCCGACGCGACCGCGTGGATCCGCACGCCCGCCGCGTGCCAGGCGGCACCAGCCGAAAGTCGCCCGGCCCCATCAGGCCCGGTCGCCGAAGCCGCAGGTCCGGCCGTGCGTCGAGCCTTGCGGCACGCACCAAGACCGCGGCCACTGTGTCAGCGGGCTCAGGCCAGCCGCAGGTCCGGCCGTAGAACGACACCTGCCTTGTCGTCCTCCGGCAGGGCGCGCAGCAGGTCCGCGACCGGGCCGCGGCCCAGCAGCACCGCGTCCGGTTCGATCTCCAGCCATGGGATCAGCACGCTCGCCCGGTCCGGCGTGCCTGGGTGCGGCAGCAACAGACGCGGGTCGTCGGACGTGACGGCGTCCACGGTGACGACGTCCACATCCAGGGTCCGCGGGCCCCAGCGCAGCTCGCGCACGCGGCCGGCGGCCGCCTCGGCGGCCTGGGCCGTCGACAGCCACGCCCAGTGGTCCCGCGCGGGGTCGTCGACCACGCACACGGCGTTGAGGAAGTCGGGCTGGTCCTCGACGCCCCACGGCTTCGTCTCGTACACGCTCGACACCGCCACCAGCGCCGGCCCGACGGCGTCCAAGGCGACGCGCAGGTAAGCCAGCCGGTCGCCGAGGTTCGAACCGAGCGACAGAACCGCGCGGCTCACCGATCGCGCCGGACGGTGACGGCGACGTCGTCGAACGTCAGCGGGATCGGGGCCGATGGTTTGTGCACGGTGACCTCCACGGCCGTCAACCGGGAATCGGCCATGACCTCGTCGGCGATCTTGCCCGCGACGCTCTCGATCAGGTCGTACGGCTCACCCGCGACGATCCCGGCGGCCAGCTCGGCGAGCTCGCCGTAGTGCAGCGTCTTGGTCAGATCGTCCGACGCGGCGGCGGGCCCGAGGTCCAGCCACGCGGTGACGTCGACGACGAACTCCTGACCGTCGCGCTTCTCGTGCTCGAACACGCCGTGGCGGCCGAACACGCGCAGCCCCGTCAACGTGATGCGATCAGCCATCGGCCCGCCCCTTCCGCCACGCGGCCGCGACGGCGACCGCGTCGAGCGACGCGCCCACCTCGTGCACGCGCACTCCCCACGCCCCGGCCGCGGCGGCCAGGGCGGAAATCGCGGCGGTGGCGTTCTCACGCCCGTCCGGCGGTCGCGGCTCACCGTCCTTTTCGGCCAGCAGCCGGCCCAGGAACCGCTTGCGCGAAGCCCCGACGAGCACCGGGAAGCCCAAGTCCAAAAAGGACTCCAGGCCGTGCAGCAGCGCCCAGTCGTGTTCGGCGTGCTTGGCGAACCCGAGCCCGGGGTCGAGCACGATCGCGCTCTCGTGGACACCCGCGGCCAGCGCTTCGTCCACTCTGGACCGAAGCTCGTCGCGCACCTCCGCCACCACGTCGGTGTAGGTGGCGAGCTTGGTCATGTCCTTGCTGTGCCCGCGCCAGTGCATCAGCACCCACGGCACCTGGCACGCGGCGGCGACGCGCCCCATGTCCGCGTCGGCGAGCCCACCCGACACGTCGTTGATCACTCGCGCCCCCGCCTCGATCGCCGCCGCCGCAACAGAAGCTCGTGTCGTGTCCACGGACAGCGCCACACCTTCCGACGCGAGTTGCCGGATCACCGGCAGCACCCGCGCCGACTCGGTTGACGCGTCCACGCGCAGCGCGCCCGGCCGCGTCGACTCACCGCCGACGTCGATCAGGTCCGCCCCGCGCGCCCACATCTCCCGCGCGTGCTCCAGCGCCTGGTCGAGGTCGAGGTAGCGGCCACCGTCGGAGAACGAATCGGGCGTCACGTTCAGCACACCCATCACCGCGCACCGCCCGGGCCGGGGCAGCCCGGAGATCACGGACGCCGCCCCTTGATCAGCTCCAGTGCCTCGGACCGCGACGTCGCCGAAGACCGCATCTGCCCCCGAACCGCCGACGTGACCGTGCGCGAGCCGGGCTTGCGGATCCCGCGCATCGACATGCACAGGTGCTCGGCCTCCATCACGACGATGACGCCGCGGGGCTCCAGCTTCCGCTCCAGCGCGTCGGCGACCTGCGAGGTCAGCCGCTCCTGCACCTGCGGGCGCTTCGCGTAGAGGTCGACCAGCCGCGCGAGCTTCGACAGCCCGGTGACCTTGCCGTCGGCGTTCGGGATGTACCCGACGTGGGCGACGCCGTGGAACGGCAGGAGGTGGTGTTCGCAGAACGAGTACACGGGGATGTCCGTGACGAGCACGAGCTCCTCGTGCGATTCGTCGAACGTCTTCGCGAGCACCTCGTCCGGGTCGGTGTAGAGCCCGGCGAACATCTCGCGGTAGGCGCGGGCCACGCGGGCCGGCGTGTCGAGCAGTCCGTCGCGCTCAGGGTTCTCACCGCAGGCCAGCAGAAGCTCCCGGACAGCGCGCTCCGCCCGGTCCTGGTCGAAGACCGGGACCGGGCGGAGGCCGTCGTCGCTACTGCTTGTCTTGTCCGTCCACGTCACGCCGCTGCTGCCCCTCGTCCGGCTGCTGGCCGTTCGCGCCGTCGGCGAACCAGCCCTGCTCACGCGGACGGTCTTCGGCGGGGCGCCACGGCTGGCTGCCCGGGGACGTCGCCGGGGTCCAGCCCGGAGGCGCCCCGTAGTTGGGCGGACCGCTCTGCGCACCGCTCGGGCCACTCGGGTGGTAGCCGCCTGCCGGACCGCCCGGCTGCTGACCACCATACGACTGGGGCCAGCGACCGGTGCCGTTCGGCCCACCATTCGGACGGCCGCCATTGGGCGGCGGGGCGTACGGGTTGGCGTTCGGGTCGGGCGGCGTCGGAGCCGCGTACGGCGGGCCGCCGGGCAGGTCACCCGCGCCCGCGGCCGTGCCGACCGGCGTCGGCGCCGGCTTCAGGACCGGCTTCTCCTTGGCCGGCGGAGGCCACGGCTCGCCGCGCTCCATCGCGAGCTCACCCGGGGTCTTGATGGGCGGCTTGTCCGACGGGGTGCGCTCACCGAACTCGTTGAACACGGTGATGTGCGGGCGCTTCTCCACGGTCGCGAAGATCCGCTCGAGGTCCTTGCGCTGCAGCGTCTCCTTCTCGAGCAGCTCCAGCACCAGGTTGTCGAGCACGTCGCGGTAGGTGTTGAGCACGTGCCACGCCTCGGTGTGCGCCGTCTCGATGAGCTTGCGCACCTCCTCGTCGATCTCGTGCGCCACCTCGAGTGAGTAGTCGGCCTGCCGACCGGCGGAGCGGCCGAGGAACGGGTCACCCTGCTCCTGGCCGTACTTCACAGCGCCGAGCCGCGCGCTCATGCCGTACTCGGTCACCATCGAGCGGGCGATCTTCGTGGCCTGGTCGATGTCGGACGACGCACCGGTGGTCGGCTCGTGGAACACGAGCTCCTCCGCCGTGCGGCCACCCATCGCGAACACGAGCCGGCCGATCATCTCCGACCGGGTCATGAGCTGCTTGTCGTCCTCCGGCACGAGCAGGGCGTGCCCGCCGGTGCGGCCGCGCGGGAGGATCGTGAGCTTGTACACGGGCTCGATGTCCGGCATCGCCCACGCGGCGAGCGCGTGCCCGCCCTCGTGGTAGGCCGTGATCTTCTTCTCCTTCTCGGAGATGATCCGGCTCTTGCGCGCCGGCCCGCCGACCACGCGGTCGACCGACTCCTCGAGCGCGGTGTCGGTGATCACGTGCCCGTTTTCGCGGGCGGTGAGCAGCGCGGCCTCGTTGAGCACGTTGGCCAGGTCCGCACCCGACATGCCCACGGTGCGCTTGGCCAGGCTCGTGAGGTCCACGCCCTGCGCGATCGGCTTGCCCTTCGCGTGCACCTCGAGGATCGCCTTGCGGCCGAGCAGGTCCGGCGCCGAGACGGGGATCTGCCGGTCGAAGCGGCCCGGGCGCAGCAGCGCCGGGTCGAGGATGTCCGGACGGTTCGTGGCCGCGATCAGGATGATGCCGCCGCGCGCGTCGAAGCCGTCCATCTCGACGAGCAGCTGGTTCAGGGTCTGCTCGCGCTCGTCGTGGCCACCGCCGAGGCCGGCACCGCGCTGGCGGCCGACCGCGTCGATCTCGTCGACGAAGATGATGCACGGCGCGTTCTGCTTGGCCTGTTCGAACAGGTCACGGACACGGGAGGCACCGACACCCACGAACATCTCGACGAAGTCGGAACCGGAGATCGTGTAGAACGGCACGCCTGCCTCGCCGGCGACGGCTCGCGCGAGCAGCGTCTTACCGGTACCAGGCGGCCCGTAGAGCAGCACGCCTTTCGGGATCTTCGCTCCGAGTGCCTGGTAGCGCGCCGGGTTCTGCAGGAAGTCCTTGATCTCGTACAGCTCTTCGACCGCTTCGTCGGCACCTGCCACGTCACCGAACGTGGTCTTCGGCATGTCCTTGTTCAGCTGCTTGGCCTTGGACTTGCCGAAGTTGAGGACGCGGTTGCCGCCGCCCTGGGCGTTGTTCATCATCCACATGAGCAGGCCCAGGACGAGGGCCAGCGGGATGGCGAAGATGAGGATCTGCGTCAGGATGCCCTGCTGCGTGACCTTGGTGTCGAACTTGACCGGCTGGCCGTTGACCTTCGCCGCCGACAGGTCGTTGTAGATGTTCACCGCGGCGTTCGCCGGGTACTGCGAGACGATCTGGTCCGTCTGGGTGCCGTTGACATCGATCTTCTGCGTCAAGGACAGCTTGACCTGCTGTTCCTTGTCCTCGATGCTGGCTTCCTTGACGTGGCCGGCGTCGATCTGGGCGTTCGCCACGGAGATCGGAGCCTGGGTGTAGCCACGATCGCTGTCGAAGATCGTGTTGTAGGCGAACAACGCCAGCAACCCTGCGACGATCCACAGCAGTGGGTTCCTGAGCACGCTCTTGCGGTTCATACGACTCGGCCCTTGCGGCCTCGACCCTCCCTGGTTGGGCGGCTCCTGTGATACCCGCCATCACGATCTTGACAACCCGTGGTGCCCCGGGCCGGTCCCACCAGGGTACCGCCCGTCCGGACGATCGACCCTTGTGAGCCTCTCGCAGGTCAACGGGCAATACGGCGCTGGGGTTCCCGAGAGCGGCCGGTTCGCGTCACCCTAGCGTGTGTCGGCGGCCACGGAAGCCACCATCTCCCCGAGGCGCGTCCGGAGCGTCATCGGGTCCGCGGGTGCCACCGTCACCCATTCGCGGCCGTCGGACCCGGCCCTGGACAGGCTGAGGTACCGGCCCGTGGCGGTGTCGAACCAGCCGAGCACGCGGGACCGCTGCCGGGCTCCGAGCTGCGTACGGCTGTTCGCCGCCAGCTGACCGCCGCGCAAGCGCGGCTGGCCGGAGATGAGCGCGTACGTCTCGTGCGGGTCGACGTTCGCGCGCTCGCTCAGCGACTGGCGCTTCGCCCGCCGGCCCTTCTCCTCCGCACCGCCGAGGCCACCGGCGGCGACGGGCACGCGGATCGGGCGCGTGTGCAACGCCTCGTCCAGCGGGAGTGTGACGGACGCCTCGGTGCCGCGGCGGCCACCGGGCAGCAGTTCGACGATCGTGGAGACCAGCCCGTCGGCCGGGGTCTCGCGCAGCCAGATGCCGTCGGCGTTCTGGATCGCGACCACGCCGGCGGCGCGCCCGTCACCTGCGGCGAGCAGCGCCACGGGGTGGGCCTGGAACTCGGGGATGTGCAGCGCGTCGAGAGTGATCGGCGCGCGGGCGAGCAGGTTCAGCCACTCGTCCACCGGCGGCTCGAGGCGGCCACGTGCGTCGCGGACGCCCCGCGCCTTGAGCTCGACGTCGACCCGGTGCCGCAGCGAAACGCGCTCGTCCTCCGTGGCGCCGTGCGAGCGCACGCGCAGGGGGTACGGCAGCTCGCCGAGCCCCGCGGACTCCCAGAGGAAGTCGAACGCCATCAGCGAGAAGAACTCTTGGTGCATGCGGTGGTGCTCACCCTCCAGGATCGATCTCTTGCTCAGCGTAGCGCGGTGCGACCCCGGCTTGCAGCACTCTGACGTGCGGTTCGGTCCTTCCGATCGGCGCAGGAGAGCACACCGGGGCCGACCCGTCAGAACGCCGCCGCGCTCTCCTGTCCCGCCGCGCTGGCCATCATCTCGCCGAGGCGGTGGCGCAGGGTCGCGGCGTCGGCCGGGGCGATGGTGATCCAGTCGCGGCCGTCGTGCCCGCGGGTGGCCTGCGTGAAGTAGCGGCCGGTCTCGGTGTCGAACCAGCTGAGCACCGGCGAGCGGCTGCGCCCGCCGAGGCGGTTGCGCGCGTTGGCGCCGATCTGCCCGCCGCGCAGCCGGGGCTGGGCGTGCAGGCGGGCCAGGGCCTTGCGGTCCTCGTCCACACTCGCGCGGCCCGACGCGTCGACCTGGTTCCCGCGGCGCTGCATGAAGTCCACGCCGGCGCCGCCCACGAGCTGCTCCAGCGGCACCGTGATCGACTTCTCGGTGCCCCTCGGCGCACCGGGCAGCAGCGAGACGATGGCCGTGGCCAGGCCGTCGACCGGGCACGGCTGCAGGTGCAGGCCGCGCTGGTCCTGCACTGCGAAGAGCCCTTGCTGCCCGACGACGCCGGCGACGGCCAGCAGCGGTTCGGCGTTGGGATCGAGCAGCTGCACGGTGTCGAGGCTCGCGTCGGGCGCGGCCAGGATGCCGAAGTACTCCTCGACGTGCGGCGCGGGCCGGCCGCGACCGTCGGCGAGACCCCGCTGCACCAGCTCGCCGAGCGTGCGGGCGCGCAGTGCGTCCCGCTCGTCGACGGTGGCGCCGTGCGAACGGATCCGCAGCGGGTAGGGCAGCTCACCCAGCGCGGCCGACTCCCACAGGAAGTCGACCTCGATCGGGGTGAGCAGCTCCGCGTTCGGCATCGACCAAACCCCCAAACCCCGTGTCTTTCAGGACATTCTGGCCCACAGGACATTCTGGCCCACCGCGGCTCGGCCCGGCGAACGAGGACGAGCCACGGCGGACGAACGCGGGCGCGCGGCCGGGAAGGCCACGCGCCCGCGGGAAGAGCGTCAGTTGTCGTCGTCCGACCAGGCGCCGATCACCGGAGGCGGCGTGGCCTCGTTGGCGCCGAACGCGTCGTCGGGGTCCGGCTCGATGAGGAAGGAGGCATGGGTGTGCTCCTGGTCCTCCTGGCCCTGACCGCCCCCGTGGCCCATGCCGCCACCCATGCCCCCGCCCATCGGGTTCATGCCCGGCGTCGGCTGGCCGCCGATGGTGCCGCCGGCCGAGACCACACCCTGCTGCTGCGCGGGCGCGGCACCGGCCTGAGCGCCCTGGCGCTCGGACGACGCACGCGTGGTCTCTTCCTCGTTGCGGGAACCACTGCGCGAACCCTGGCCGAGCTTGCCGCCGGCGAAGCCGACGCCGCCGCCGACCGCGCTGAGGCCCAGCGCCGAAGCGGCACCGCCACCGCCGCCACCACCACCGGCGGACGCGGCGGGCGCCACCGGAGCCGGGGCCGGGGCGGCACCCGTGCCGGCGGCCGAGGCGGCCACGCCGCCGTCGAAACCGGACGTGCCGTACTCGCCGGAGTTGGCCGTCACCTGCGGGCCACCCGCACCGGACGCGCCACCGGCCGAACCGCTGCCGCCGTGGCCGGAGTAGCCCGCGCGGCCCATGGCGTACGTGCCGGCGGCGAGCGCACCCGCCGAGACCGGGGCCGCGACGGTGCCGACGTTGCCGAAGTCGTTGCCGTTGAAGTGCGTGGCGGTGGGCTTCATGCCGAGCGAGTCGGGGCCGAAGCTCGGGGTCGTGTTGTCGACCTCTTTCATCGACTGCGTGTAGGCGTTGAAGAACGCGACCTGCTGCGCCTTGACGTCGTTGGCGGCGTCGGCCTGCGCCTTCTGGTCGGCGGCCAGCGCCGCCGGACCGCCGGCGAGCGCCGCGGACATGGCCTGCTTCGGGTCGTAGTCGAGGGGCGCCGGCATCTTCTTGACCTCGGCGGCGGCCGCGGCCTGCTTCGCGAGGCGGTCGGCCATCGTGTGCGCGGCGTCGGAGGCCTGCGTGCCCGAGGCGGCGATCGACACGAGCGCGCTCTGCGCACCCGCGGCGCCCTCGCCGACCCACGCGTTGCCGAGCTCGGAGACGGCGTTGAACAGGTCGTCCGACGCGGTCTTGAGCTCGGTGCCGTGCTTGGTCCAGTGCTGCCCGGTGGCCTCGGCCGTGCCCGGGTCGTTGTCGGTGATCGCGCCGTTGTAGAGCTGGTGGCTCTCCTGGGCGTTCCAGTTCGGCGGGTTGGCGATCGCGCGGTCGCCGCCCATCTCGAACCCACCGGCGCGGCCGCGCGCGGAGTCGACGATGTTCTGGGAGACGGAGTTGTCCCCGAGCTGCACCGCGGACCCGCTCACGGGCACGTTCTGCGCGGGCGGCTGCTGACCGTAGCCGCTGTCTTGGTTTCCAGCCATGACTTCGTGATCCCCCTAGGCCTTGCGGAACGGGTCGGCCGCCGACTGGTCGAACTCGTGGTAGCGAGCCATCGCGGTGAGAATGCCCTGCTCCGCCGCCTCGTACTGGCTCAGCAGATTCTGCAGGGCCGCGGAGTAGGAGTCGCCGCCGCCATCGGCGCGCTGGACGAACTTCTCGGCCATCGCCTGGCCGACGGGGTTGGCGCCGAGCTTCGGCGGCTGCGCCAGCGAGCCCGCGCTGTTGAGCAGGGCTTCGACCGCGTCCTTGCCCGTGCGGATCTTGTTGAGCGCGGTCTGCGCGGCGTCCGGGTCGATGCCGACCTGGCCGTTGACTGCGGCGCTCTTGAACGCGTTGGCATCGGCCAAGCTGCTGTTGCCCATTGCCCTCTCTCCGTTCCCCCGCGCGAGCTCCCCGCTCGCTTGGCAGTAGGTCTTCGCATAGGTTAACGCACCAGGTCGGCACCTATGACGCGATCGGCGAACCCCAGGTTCCCCGCCGTGTGTGATCGCCGCAACACCGGTTGCGCGTTACCACTCTCTTCACACGTTCGAGGGCCCCTGGGGGTTCACCGGCGGAGCTCAGGACGTGTAGACGTGCGGGTCCAGTGTCCCGATGTAGGGCAGATCGCGGTAGCGCTCGGCGTAGTCGAGGCCGTACCCGACCACGAACTCGTTGGGGATGTCGAAACCGATGTACTTCACCGGCACGTCGACCTTCACGGCTTCGGGCTTGCGCAGCAGCGAAACGACCTCGAGCGACGCCGGGTTGCGGCTCGCGAGGTTCTTCAGCAGCCACGAGAGCGTGAGGCCGGAGTCGACGATGTCCTCGACGATCAGCACGTCGCGCCCGGCGATGTCGCGGTCGAGGTCCTTGAGGATGCGCACCACGCCCGACGACGACGTCGACGAGCCGTACGACGACACAGCCATGAACTCCAGCTGGGTCGGCAACGGCAGGGCGCGCGCGAAGTCGGTCATGAACATCACGGCACCCTTGAGCACGCCCACCAGGAGTAGCTCACCCTGGCCGTTTTCGGGGTAGTCCGCGGCGATCTTGGCCGCCAGCTCCGCGATCTTGTCCTTGATCTGCTGCTCGGTGATGAGCACGGAGGCGATCTCGCCCTCGTACACGGTCAGTCCCCTCGAGTGGTGGGTGGGATGGGTGTGGTGGGTTCGGGTCCGGTCAGCGAGAGCCTGCCACGCCACCGGCGAGCCTCCAAGTTGCCCGGCAGCCAGACACCGCCCTGCCCGCGCCAGCGCGCCACGAGCGCGTCGACCGAGCGCAGGTGCGCGTCGGTGAGTTCGCGCACGCCGGAGCCCAGCAGCCACCTGCGGAGAACCCGTCTGCGCAGTGCCGCGGGCTCGGCCGCGAGCACCGTCACGTCCAGCCCGCCGGGCCCGCTCGCGCGGGTGAAGATCCCGTCGGCGACTGTGTCCAACGCCTCGGTGTCGTCGCGCAGTTGCGCGGCCGTCCGGGCGAGCGCCGCCGCGACTCCGCCGGCGAGCACGTCTTCCAGCAGTGGCAGCACTTCCGCGCGCAGGCGGACGCGCGTGAAGCGTGGATCGGCGTTGTGCGGGTCCAGCCACGGCTCGACGCCGAGCTCCGCGCAGGCGCCGCGGGTCTGCTCGCGCGTGACACCGAGCAGCGGCCGGCCCCACGGCGCGTCGTACGGGCGCATGCCGGCCAGCGACCGCGGGCCGGAGCCGCGGCCGAGGCCCAGCAGCACCGTTTCGGCCTGGTCGTCGAGGGTGTGGCCGAGTAGCACGAGCCCTTCGCCGCCGGGCAGCGCTTCGCGCAGCGCGCGGTACCTCGCGGCGCGCGCGGCGGCTTCGGGACCGCCCTTGCCGGCGACGGCCACGGTGAGGATTTCGACGACGTCGACGCCGAGCTCCTTCGCGGCCGCGGCGGCTCGCGCGGCGACTTCCGCCGAGCCGTCCTGCAGCCCGTGGTCGACGATCAGCGCCCGCGTGCGCAGGCCGCGGTGGCGGGCGACCGACGCCGTGGCTTCGGCCAGAGCAAGGGAATCCGCGCCACCGGACACGGCCACGCACACTTCCGCGGGCGGCTCGATCGTCGCCAGGAACTCCCGCACGGCCCGGCGGACCGCCTGCGCGCTCACCCGTGCAGGCGCCGCACCCAGGCCGCGGGATCGCTGATCTCGGCCCGGGTCGGCAGCGTGTTCGGCGAACGCCAGACCGCGTTGAACCCCTCCATGCCGACGGCGTCCACCACGTGCCTCGTGAACTTCGCGCCTTCTTCGTACTGGCGGATCTTCGCGTCGAGGCCCAGGAGCGCGCGCAGCAGCCGGTCGAACACGCCCCCGCCCTGACGGCGGGCGGAGAAGCGCGACCGGATGACCTCGACGCTCGGCACGACCCGCGGTCCCACGGCGTCCATCACGTAGTCGGCGTGGCCTTCCAGCAGCGTCGACAAGGCCAGCAGCCGGTCGAAGATCGCGCGTTCGGAAGGCGACTGCAGCAGCTCCGCGATGCCGGCGCCCTTGCCGCGCTGCTTGAGCGCTTCCGGCAAGCGGCCGACGAGCTCCGACAACCCGTCTGCGGAGTGCCCCGCGATGCCGGTGACGAGCCGTTCGACCTCGTCGGCGAAGTAGTCGCGCAGCCACCGCACCGCCGTGAACTGCAGGCGGTGCGTGCACTCGTGCAGGCACACCCACAGCCGGAAATCGTGCGCGTGCACCTTCATCGCGCGCTCCGCGGCAACCACATTGGGCGCGACGAGCAGCAGCTGCCCTTCGCGTTCGGGGCCACCGAAGGGGTCGTACTGGCCGAGCACACGCGAAGCGAGGAAGGACAGCACCAGCCCCGTCTGCACACCGGCGCCCGACGCCAGGATCGGGCCGAGCGGGCCGCCCTGCGCTTCGGGCAGCGCGCGTCCGGTGAGCGCTTCGAGCCCCGACGCGGCGGACCGCACCCAGCCGGGCCGGTCGACGACCGTGCCCGGCAGCAGCGGCAGGTCACGGCCGAGCCCGGTGAGCGCACGCACGTGGCCCTCGGCCTCGGCCGTGAGACCACGCAGGTCGGCGACCGCGCGGGCGGCCTCCTCCTTCGGCACCTTCGGTCCGCCGCGCACCAGCCGCGCACCGGTGGACGCCGCGAGGTCCCAGTCGACCATCGGCCGCCGTCGGGTCTCCGTTTCCTGGCTCACCTGTCCGACGCTACCTGCACCAGGGCGGTTTGCCCGGCTGAATCCGCAACCGATTCGCCTAGTGACAGCCGCACTTGCGCAGTGTCGTCGCGAGCACGTCGAGCGCGGCCTGGCCCGGGTTCTTGTCCGAGCCGTTGGACATGAACGCGAACGCGAGCACGCGGTTGTCGCTGTCGAGCACGTAACCGGCGAGGGTGTTGACGCCGGTGAGCGTGCCTGTCTTGGCCCGGACCCAGCCCTTGCCCGCGGCCGAGTTCGGTGTGCCGTAGCGCGAGGCGAGCGTGCCGGCCGGGCTGCCGGCCACCGGCAGGCCCGCGAGCAGCGGCCGCAGCTTCGGCGTGTTCGGGTCCTTGCCGTCCGGCGCCGCCGCGGCGGCCAGCACCTGCGCGAGCAGTCGCGCGGGCACCTTGTTCTGGTTCGACAGGCCACTCGTGTCCGACAGCTGCAGCCCGGTGACGTCGAAGCCGTGATCCGCCAGCACCTTTTTCACCGACGCGGCCGCGCCGGAGAACGACGCCTCGGCCCCCGCGGTCATCGCGACCTGGCGGCCCAGCGCGTCGGCCAGGACGTTGTCGGAGATCTGCAGCAGCGCGTACGCGAGATCCGGCAACGGCGCCGACTGCACCTGCGCCACGACCTTCGCGTCGGCGGGCGCCTTCGCGGTGCCGGCGGCCTGCGCGCCGAGCTTCTCGGCGATCAGCTGGGTGAGCGCGGTCGCCGGGTTGGCCGACCGGTTCGTCTCGTCGACGGAGGGATTGATGCGGCCGCCGTCGGACATCGCGGGCACGATCTCCTCGCCGTAGAGCGAAGGCGCGTCGCCGGGCTCCCAGCCCGGGGCGGTCGTGGGGCCGGTGTACGCGCTCAGGTCGACCTGGACCTTCTTCACGCCCGGGTCGGCCTTCTTGATCTGCGCGACGAGATCGTCGACGTGCGCCGCGCCCGGGTAGAGCGGCGAGTCCTTGCCGATGGGCAACGCGGTCAGCGACGGGTCACCCCCACCGACGATGATCACCGTCCCCGGCTGCGAACCTTCGACGACCTTGGTGGGGATGCGCTTCGTCGGGTCCATCGAGAGCAAGGCCGCGGACACCGTGAGGATCTTCGTGGTCGACGCCGGCGTCAGCGGCGTGTTCGAGCTGTGGTCCCACAACACGGTGCCGTCCGCGGGGTCGATCACACTCCCGCTCAGCTGCGACAGCGCCGCCGCCCCCGCGGGCCCCGCGAGCGCCGACGCGACCCCGCCCGCCGTCGGCCCCTGGCCGGAGGTTTCGGGTCCGTGCAACGCCAACGTGACCGCCGCCGGGTCGGGACTGTCACCCTTCGGCGCGTTCGGCGCCCACGGCAACCCCAGCCGGTTCGACACCTTCGGCATCGCCGCCGCCACCCCGGCGCCCGCGAGCACCAACAGCACGACCACCCCGAGGACGACGAACTTCTTCTTGCCCTTCTTGGTTTTCACCGGCGCCGACGGCTCGTCGTGGCCGCTGGGGAAGCCTTCGGCCGGCCGCTCGATCCCGACCGTGGCCTCCGCCGCGAACTGTTCCCCGGACGGCTCGATCCGCACCGGCCGCGCCTGCGTTCCCGACGCCGAGGGCACCGGGTCCTGCTCGGGGCCCTCTTGGAGGCTGTCCCACCGCGGGGCGCCGCGGGGGCCTTCGGGCGGTTCGGTTTTGTTGGTGTGGAAGACATCCCAGCGTTCGTCCCGCTGGGGCTCGGCATCCTGTGGTTCGGGCTTGTACTGCTCGGGCTTGTGCTGCTCGGACTTGTGCTCGGAGCGGAAGACGGCCCACTTGCTGATGTCGATGTATTCGGTGCCGCTCTCGCTGCCCGCTTCTCCGGCGGGCGCCGAGGTTTCCGCGGATGCTGAGGTTTCGGCGGATTCGGCGGATGCCGTGGGCGGCTTCACGGGTTCGAACATCGAAGTGGCGCCGGCCCGGCCCTCGTCAGCGCGACTTTGGTCAGCGCGACTTTGGTCAGCGCGGCCCTGCTCACCCCAGCCTTGCTCACCGCGGCCTTGATCGCTTGAGCTCTGGTCGTTCCAGTCTTGGTCGCCCCGGCTCTGATCGGCGCGGCTCTGGTCAACGCGGCCTCGGCTCTGGTCACCACCAGCCTGGTCCCGGTCGCCCGGCCGCGCCGGTCGCTCCACCGGCACCCACGGAGCTGCCGGAGGTACTCGCAACTGCTGGGTCGACCGATCGGAGGGCACCTGCTGCCCCCGGTCGGCCGCGGCCGACTGCGCGCTCTCCTGCTGGCCTTGGCTCTGCGCGTGGCCCTGTTCGCCCGGGCTCGGCTGCCCCTGGCTCGCCTGATTCCGCTGCGCCCACGGGCTCTGCTGCTGCCCCGGCCGCACCTCGGGTCCGTCCTGCTGCGGCCGTTGGCCCTCGCTTCGACCTTGCTGCTCCCGCTGGGCCTGCGGGAACCACAACCCCTGCTGCTGCCGCTGGCCTTCACCGCGGTCCTGCTGCTCGGCGCTCTCCTGCCCGGGCATCGACCGCCGGCCCTCGGCTCGGTCCTGCGGCTCCGCTTGTCCCTCGCGCTCCTGCGACCACTGTCCCTCAGCACGCCCTCGCTGCCCGGGCAACGGCCGCTGGTCTTCAGTGCGGTCCTGCTGCCCTTCGGGTCCCCTGCCCTGCTGCAGCCACGTGCCCTCGGTCCGTCGCTGCTGTTCCGAACCCTGCCGCGGTCCTTCGGCGCGGTCCGGCGGCCGCTGGCTCGGCTGCGACCGCTGCGAACCCGGGTCTTGCTGCCAACCTTGCTGCCCCTGCGACCGCCCTTGCTCGGATGCGCCCGGCTGTGGCGACCGACCTTGCTGCGTGCCCTCTTGCTGCTGCCCCCACGGAGCCCGACCCGGCCCTTGCTGGGGCTGCCCCGGCTGACCCTGGCCCGACTGCTCTTGCCCCTGCGAAGCCTGCCCCTGCTGTCCTCGCGGCTGCTCGCCCGGCCGCGGGCCGAGCCGGTC
Organism: Amycolatopsis sp. NPDC004368; assembly: GCF_053602515.1. Lineage (NCBI taxonomy): Bacteria > Bacillati > Actinomycetota > Actinomycetes > Pseudonocardiales > Pseudonocardiaceae > Amycolatopsis > Amycolatopsis sp. NPDC004368. The sequence goes on from NZ_JBSGDT010000012.1 coordinate 98,928, forward strand.
GGCAAGGTCCTGTCGCGGCCGGCCCGGCTGGCCGGACTGACCCGGCTGCCCCACCTGCCCAGACGAGCCCGACGAACCAGGCGAACCCGCCTGCCCGCCCCGTTCTCCCACCGAGCGTGGCTCCACCGGTGTGTTCAACCCCGGAATCAGCTCCGGCGGCACGTTCGGCTGGAACCACGAGCCCGGCGGACGTCCTCCGGAACCACCGGCGTCCGGTGTGACGTTCGGCACCGCCAGCTGGTCCGTGACGGTCTGGCCGGGCTTGGGGAGCGGGAAGCGCGCCGTCGGTCCGCCGGTGCGTGACGACGTGTCCTCGTCACCCTCGGGCCACCTGGGCTGGTCGTTGTCGGGCACCCACCACTCCTTCTCACCTGCCCCGGAAGGGGCCAAGGTCACATGCCGCCTAGCCGACATCCGTGGGACCCGGCGGCAGCGCGTAGTCCACACTAGTGACGTCAACGAGGTGATTACGGTTGCCGCCCACGTCGTGTGGGATACCGAGATTCGAGAAGCAGCGAGGACGGCCGTGGAGTTCGACGTCACGATCGAAATCCCCAAGGGGGAGCGCAACAAGTACGAGGTCGACCACAAGACCGGTCGCATCAAGCTGGACCGGACCCTGTTCACGGCGACGCAGTACCCGGCGGACTACGGCTTCATCGACGACACGCTCGGCCAGGACGGCGACCCGCTCGACGTGCTCGTGCTGGTGCAGGAGCCGACGTTCCCGGGGTGCCTGATCCGCTGCCGCGCCATCGGCATGTTCCGCATGACCGACGAAAAGGGTCCGGACGACAAGGTGCTGGCCATCCCGACCAACGACCCGCGCCTGGAGCACCTGCGCGACATCCACCACCTCAACGAGTTCCACAAGCTCGAGATCCAGCACTTCTTCGAGGTGTACAAGGACCTCGAGCCGGGCAAGAGCGTCGAGGGTTCGACGTGGGTGGGTCGCGCGGAGGCCGAAGCCGAGATCACGCGCTCGTACGAGCGTGAGCAGGACCGGCTGGCCAAGGAAGAGGTCGAGGGTTCCGCTCACTGAGAGCGACCACAGGCACGAGAAAGGGCCGTTCATCCCGAACCGGGGTGAACGGCCCTTTCGTTTCGACAAGCGTCAGTGCGCCAGCGCCAGCGCTTCCTGCTCCGTGCGCTGCTCCATCGCCGACTTGTCCGAGAGCGGCTTCTCCTTGAGGAACCAGACCAGGGCGAAGCCGACCGTCAGGACGATGCCGCCGACCAGGAACACCGTGCTCATCGAGCCGGCGAACCCGTCGAGGATCGGGCGGGCCAGCACCGGGTCGAGGTGGGCGAGGAACGAGGTGTCGTTCACGTCCACGCCGCCGCCGGCCATCTGCTGCGCGAACTCCGGGTGCTGGGCGAGCGCCGCGACGTACGACGGCGTCGCCATCGCCGAGCGCACCGCCGCCGCGATCCGGTCACCCACCGTGCCGAACAGGATCGAGAGGAACACCGCCGTGCCCGCCGTACCGCCGATCTGGCGGAAGAACGTGGCCGACGAGGTGGCGACGCCGATGTCCTGCGGCGCGACGTCGTTGGTCGCCGCGAGCTGCAGCGTCTGCATCGACGCACCGAGACCCAGGCCGATCACGAAGGCGATCGCCATCACCACGCCGAGCGGGGTGTCCGCGCCGATCGTCGACAGCCCGGACAGCGCCGCCGCCATCAGCCCGAGACCGGCCACGGCGAAGGCCTTGTAGCGGCCCGTCCGCGAGATCACCGCGCCGGAGCCGAGGCTCGCGACCATGATCCCGAGGGTCAACGGCAGCATCTGCAGGCCCGCCTGCGTCGGCGTCGCACCCTTCACGATCTGCAGGTACAGCGGCAGCGACATCATCGCGCCGAACATCCCCGCGCCCTGGATCACCGTGACGAGCGTGGCCACCCGGAACACCGGCCGCCGGAACAGCCGCAGCGGCAGCAGCGCGGCGTCGCCCATCCGGCGCTCCTGCAGGATGAACAGGACCACCCCGACCAGCCCGATCGCATACATCCCGAGCGCCGCGGGCGACCCCCAGCCCCACTCCCGCCCCTGCTCGGCGACGAGCAGCAGCGGCACCAGGCCCACCGTCAGCGCGCCGGAGTCCAGCCCCGCGAAGAACCCACCGACGACCGGTCCCGCCACACTCGAGATCCCGAACACGGCCATGAAGTACCCCTGGTACCTGCTCCGCTCCCGCGGCGCCGTGATGTCCGTGATGATCGCCAGCGCGAGCGACATCAGCCCACCCGCGCCCAGCCCCTGGAACGCCCGGAACGCGGCCAGCTCGTACATCGAGCTCGCGAACCCGCTGGCCAACGAGCCGGCGAGGAACAACGAGATCGCCGTCAGGTACATCGGCTTGCGACCGAACAGGTCGGACAGCTTGCCATACAGCGGCGTCGAAAGCGTCGCGGTGATCAGGTACGCCGTGGTGGCCCACGCCTGCAGACTCTGCCCGCCTGAGCACCGCGGCTATGCCCCCACCACCCAGCGCAACCGCCCCACCCAACGCACCCCACACTCAGCCGCGCACCCACCACTCACCGCGACAGACAGCCCACGAACCACCGCAACGGCCCCCGACCAAGGCAGGGCCGTATCACCCGGGCCCCCGCACCCCGATCCGAAGCCTCCCTGCAGCACACTCCAGCTTCGGGGTGCACGCCCACCGCAACCCGCCCCGCGAGGACAACACCCCCAAAACCCACAACTCACCCCTCAAGAACACCCCCCAAACGCAAACAGTCCCCCCGCACCCACCACCCCGGCACGAGAGGACCGCTCACCCAACAACCCCTCAACCCACATACCCAGGAATCGGAAAGACCTCCAAAAACTCCCGAATCTCCCCAGCAATCCCCTCCACCACCGACTCATCCTGACGAGCCGCCGCCACCACCGTCCGATCAATCCACTCCGCAACCTGCCCCTGATGCTCCGGCAACAACCCCCGCGTCGTGATCGCCGCCGTCCCCAACCGAATCCCAGACGGGTCAAACGGCTTGCGCGGATCAAACGGCACCGTGTTGTAGTTCAACTCGATCCCCGCCCGATCCAGCGCCTGCGCCGCGGGCTTCCCGGCTACGTTCTTGTTCGTCAGATCGATCAGCAACAAGTGGTTGTCCGTCCCCCCGGACACCAGGTCGTAACCACGATCAAGCAGCGCCGACGCCAGCGCAGCAGCGTTGTCCACGATCATGTGCGCGTACGTCGAGAACGAAGGCTGCGCCGCCTCCCCCAACGCCACCGCGATCGCCGCCGTCGTGTGGTTGTGCGGCCCACCCTGCAACCCGGGGAACACAGCCTTGTCAATGGCTTTGGCGTGCTCGGCATCCGACATGATCATCGCCCCACGCGGACCCCGCAGCGTCTTGTGCGTGGTCGTCGTGATCACCTGAGCGTGCCCCACCGGCGACGGGTGCGCCCCACCTGCAATCAGGCCGGCGATGTGCGCGACGTCCGCCACCAGCACGGCATCGACCTCACGCGCGATTTCCGCGAACTTCGGAAAGTCGATCGTCCGCGGAATCGCGGTGCCACCACAGAAGATCAGCTTCGGCCGGTGCTCCAACGCCAGGTCACGCACCTGGTCGAAGTCGACCCGACCGGTCTCCTTGCGGACGCCGTAGCGGACCGCGTTGAACCACTTCCCTGTCGCCGACACCGACCAGCCGTGGGTGAGGTGGCCGCCGTCGGGCAGGGACATGCCGAGCACGGTGTCGCCGGGCTGCGCGAAGGCCAGGTACACCGCGAGGTTGGCCGGAGAGCCGGAGTACGGCTGCACGTTGGCGTGGTCGACGCCGAACACGGCCTTCGCCCGCTCGATCGCCAGACTCTCGATCGGGTCGATGAACTGCTGGCCCTCGTAGTAGCGCTTGCCGGCGTAGCCCTCGGAGTACTTGTTGGTGAGCACGGTGCCGGTGGCTTCGAGCACGGCACGCGAGACGTAGTTCTCCGACGCGATCAGGCGGATCTTGTCGTGCTGGCGCCTCGCTTCGTCCTCGACGAGCCCGGCGATCTGCGGATCGGCGGCGGCGAGCGTGGTAAGGGCGGGCTGGTGTGTCATCACATACTCCGGCTCTGTACCGGCCGGGCACCCAGGCGCGCGGTGCCGGCCTCGTCGTCGCTTCCCGGTGGTGCTCCACCTCTGATGGCGCCAGTCGCAGCTGCGAACAGGAGTTTAGTGCACGTCAGACGGGCTCGGAGCCGTCCCGGTGCCGGCGCGCGAGCTCCTGGTAGATCCCCGCGTTGTGCTCCACCCACATCCGCGCGGAGTCGGTGAGCGGCACGAACTTCTTGGCCGGGCTGCCCATCGCGATCACTTCCGCGGGCACCTCGGTCCCCGGTGTCACGGTCGAGCCCGCGGCCACCAGCGACCGCTCGCCGATCACGGACCGGTCGAGCACCGTTGATCCGTTCCCGATGAGGGCCTGCTCGCCGATGGTGCAGTCGTGCACCAGGCACTGGTGTCCCACGGTCACGTTCTTCCCCACGTCGGTCAGCTCGCCGCCGGAGTGGATCACGGAGTTGTCCTGCACGTTCGCGCCCTCGCGGATGACGATCGGCCCGAAGTCGGCGCGGATCACGGCGCCGTACCAGACCGAAGCGTCCTTCTCGACGGTCACGTCGCCGATCAAGGTGGCGGTGGGGGCGATCCAGGCGTCCGGGTGGACCTGCGGGCTGGCGCCCTCGAAGGAGAACAGAGGCATGCCAGCACCCTAAGCGGCGTCAGCGATACCCAGCGAAGCAGAGCGCCTCGACGTCACCGCGCAGGCTCTCGAACGGCCGCGGCCGCACCCGCTGCTGCACCACCGCGCCGAGCAGGTAGCTCAGCAACGCCCGGGCACGCGCCCGCGGATCGTCGACGTCGAGCGGTACCAGCAGCTCCGCGAGCAGCTCGGTGATCGACGTCAGCATCGCGTCGATCGCCTGCGGGTGCTGCGCCCGCCCGGCCGCGATCCAGTACTCGAACCACAGGAACGCGCCGTTGGGCCGCTCGGCGAACTCCGCCAGGTACGCCTTGGTCACCTCGAACAGGCGCTCGCGCGGATCGTCGAACTTCTCCCCGACGGCGCGCAGGTCCGTGGCGAACGTGGTGATGTGGGCGGCCATGGCGCGGTCGATGAGCACGTCGATGTCGGCGAAGTAGTAGTGGATCGCGCTTTTGGTGAGTGGCCCCGCGTCGGCGATCGCGCGTACCGTGCAACCGGCGAGCCCGTCTCTGGCGAGCACGACACGTGCGGCCTCGACGATCTGCTCCTGCTTCTGCAGCTGGTTGGGCGACAGCTGCGCGCTGCGGCCGGGTACGGCGGTCACGGTGATCCTCGTTACGTTATTCAGGACGACAGGCCCGAATCCTAGGGCAGACGTCCCGTCCTGCCCGCTCGGGTGAAAAAGCGGATTGGCCACCCCGCTCCGCGCAGCGGACAATGCCCGGCATGGTGATCTCAGGGGACAAGGGGCTCAGCGAGGCGGCGCGCCGCCAGCTGGAGAAGGAAATAGCCGACCTGCGCGCACAACGGGCAGCGCTCGCGCCGCAGCTCGGTGAACAGGAACGCACGGGGGACGCGGCCGACCAGGCCGACGTGATCGATCGCGCCGAAGCCGCGGCACGCCTGGAGCGCCAGATCTCCGATCTCGCCGCCAAGCTCGAACACGGTGCCTACAACAGTTCCCTGCTCCCCGACGGCACGCGCGTCTCCCTGCGCTTCGCCGACGGTGACGAGGAGGTGCTCAACGTCGTCACCATCCCGGGCGAGGACCTCGACTCGGTGACCTCGGACAGCCCCCTGGGCCTCGCCCTGGTCGGCGCGAAGGCCGGCGACCAGATCACCTACCGCACCCCGCGTGGCGAAGCCACCGCCACGGTAATCGAACTGACCCCGCCGAAGGACTGACCACTTCGGACCCGCCACAGCGGACCGGGCTCGCCGAACTCGGCGGCCCGGTCCGCTTTTTTCCGCATTTACTTCTGCCGGATCGTCTCCGGTTGGTAGGCGTAGATCGCGCCCTCGTCGGTCACCACGTGCCACGTCGTGTCGCAGACGAGGTCCGTCCGGCGCTCCTGCCCGGCCGGCCACCAGTCGGCGGACAACGTCGCCGGTACCGCCGAGGCGGCACCCTTCACGCAGTTCGGGGGCAGTTGTGCTTGGCCCGGGGTGTAGCGCAGGAGCCGCTCGGACCCTGTGGTGCGGATGGCTTCCGTGATGGCCGTGGCGTCGTCGGGAATCCAGGAGGGCAGGCGGGCGCCCGGGTCGGATTTGCCCAGGCTGCCGGTGGCGTAGGAAACGTTCTTGAGGTGTGCCGGGGCGTCCGGGGTGCAGGCGGTGACGGCCGTCAGTGTGGCCGCGAGCGCCGCGAACCACAGGGCGGTCTTCCCGATTTCGTTCATGTTCTCGAGTCAAGCCACGCTACCTGGCACGGGCATCGGCTTTCCGGTCCGAAGGGTGAGCCGGATGGCCGACACCCGACTGATGGACCCACTCGGGTGGGTGGTTACTTCTCTTTCGGTTCCACGATGTAGCTGGTGATCGCGAGGGCGGTGTTGATGGCTGAGATGGTGGTGGTCAGCTTTGCTGCTTTCGGGGAGATCTCGGCTTTTTGCCCTGCGTAAAAGGCGGCGAGGGTGTCGACGCCGTGGATCAGGATGGCCTGTTTGAGCAAGGTGTCGCGCCGGTGGCCGCGCACCAGGAGGAGGTCGAAGCCGAGGATGAGGGTGCGGATGCCGAACATGCGGGCGGGTTAGACGAAGGTTTTGTCGTCCGCCATGTCGCTGCCCAATTGGTTGGCCATTTTTCGTGGGGCGAAGAGGCCTAGGGCGCCGTTGAAGATGCGGATGAGGGAGAGGGTGGTGGCTGCTGCGCGTCTGGTCGGCATGGGGGTCCTTCGGGTTTCGCGGGGTTGGGCGGGTGGTGGGGTGTGGATCTTGTGGCTGGGAGGTTATCCAGGGGTGGTGTTGGCGTTGCGGGGGTTTCGGGGTGTCGGCCTCGTGGGGTGAGTTGTGGGTTTCTGGGGTGTTGGCCTCGCACGGCGGCGTGCGGGTGTCGGGGTGTTGGCCTCGCGGGGCGGGTTGCGGGTTTCTGGGGTGTTGGCCTCGCACGGCGGCGTGCGGGTGTCGGGGTGTTGGCCTCGCAGGGCGGGTTGCGGGTTTCTGGGGTGTTGGCCTCGCAGGGCGGCTTGCGGGTGTCGGGGTGTTGGCCTCGCGGGGCGGCGTGCGGTGGGCGTGCACCCCGAAGCTGGATTGTGCTGACGGCCGCTGAGCCGTTGTCAAGGCGGGAAAGCGTGCCTTGACAACGGCTCGGCGGCCGCAGTGAGGCTTCGGATCGGGGTGCGGGAAGGGGCCTGGGTGATACGGCCCTGCCTTGGTCAGGGGCCGTTGCGGTGATTCGTGGGCTGTCTGTTGCGGTGAGTGGCGGGGTGCGCGGCTGAGCGGTGGGGTGCGTTGGGTGGGGCAGTTGCGTTGGCGAGGTGGCAGTCCGTTGCCGTGGTGCGGGGAGGGGCCTGGGTTCAGGCGGCCCTGCGTTGGTGATGGCCGGTGCGGTGGCGAGGTGGCAGCCCGTTGCGTTGGCGAGTGGTTGTTGCTCGCCGTGGGATGTGGTGGGTCCTCGCGTTGGGGACGGGTCATCCGTCGCCTTGGGTGTGGTCGGTGCGCCTGGAGAGTCCCCTTGCCGGGTGAACTTCGCCAATCGGGCCGGTGCCGGAGGCAGCCACTCAGTTTGCCCCTGAGGAAACGAAGCAGGACCCACCCGAAGTCCTCGGATGGGCCCTGACCTGCGGAGCCGCCTAGGGGAATCGAACCCCTGACCTATTCATTACGAGTGAATCGCTCTGGCCGACTGAGCTAAGGCGGCGCATCGGGAGGCTTGCGCCATCCGACGGGGACAAGTGTAGCGGAGGCCATCGGCGTCACCTTGCGGGGGCCGCGTCGTTAGGGTCCTATGACCCCGGTCTCACTTCCCGATCGGCCTAACTGGAGGACTCGGCACATGCGGCGAAGACTGCCCCGCGCGGTGGCCCTGCCCGCGGCAGCGGCGTTGCTGCTGCTCATCGCCGCGCCGGCGAGCGCGCAGGACGTCACCACGCCGATCCCGGAGCCGGTGAATCCGGCGCAGCCCCCGGCGTCCGCGCCCGTCGGGCCGCAGCCGCTCGGGCGTGCGGTGGGAGACGCGGGGACGGCGCTCGGTGTGTTGCGCCTGCTGCCGAACTCGGTGCCGACGTCGACGATTCTGCCGGGGTTCGGGCAGACGTTGCCGAAGCAGTCGGCTCTGGAGGCCGGGATGGGCCTGTCCAGCGCGTCGGCGAATTCCGAGGCGTACCTGGCGTATGAGAAGTCGATCGCGCAGGCGTCGCCGTTCGGGTTGGCCGTGGGGGGTCAGGCGCCGCAGACGCCGGGGAGTGTGGTGCAGACCGCGTTGCCGGACAATCCGCAGCCGCTGTCGGGTGGGCTGAACGCGCCGAAGAACCCGCTGCTGAACATCGGCCTGCTCAACGGCACCGCGCACGCCCGCTGGAGCGATTCGCTGGGGCCGTGCGCGGACACGATCGCCGACGCGAGCACGTCGGTGGCCAGCCTGTCGCTGTTGAACGTGGTTCCCTCGCTGCCGCAGATCCCGCTGCTGGGCCAGGGTGGTCTGAACCTGCCGCAGGGCACCAAGCTCGCCGACGGGTTCGACGCGACCAAGGGCCTGCAGAGCCTCGGCGGCCTGCTCGGTGGCGGCGGCCAGACGCCGGCCGACGGCACCGGTTCGCTGCTGAGCCTGCCGAACACGCTGTCGTCGCGGTCGCAGGTGAAGCTGGTGGACATCCCGGGCTCGAAGAACAAGGCGGTGCAGTCGTCGTCGACGCTGCAGGCCGCCGACATCGACATCCTCAAGGGCACGCCGCTGGAGCTGTCGATCAAGGTCGCGAGCCAGCCGACGCTCACCGTCACCTCCACCGGCGACGAGAAGACCTCGAAGGTCGACTACACCGCGCCCGTGCTGACCATCCAGGCCGGCGGCAAGACGCTGTACACGCTCGACGCGGCGCACCCGACCAAGGACATCCCGATCGGCCTGCCGCTCTCGGGCCTGAGCGACCAGTTCGGGCAGCTCGACTCGATCCCCGTCGTCGGCGGTCTTGTGGCGACGCTGACCAAGGGCATCCAGCAGGTCGGCGACACCGCGGGCACCGTGCTCGACCTGGGTGTGCTGCGGCTGTCGATCGCCGGTCTGGACCAGAAGGGCACCGCCGCGACCACGCCGTTCAAGGGCTACCAGCTCGGTGCGTCGGCACGGTTGTTCGACCTGCAGCTCCTGCCGACGAAGAACCTGAAGACGCTGCTGCCCGCCGGCGCCGGGGACAACCTGCCGTCGTCGCTGGCGCAGCTGTCGCTGGGTGAGCAGGTCGCCCGCGCCTACGCGCCGACCGGCGGCGTGGTCTGCGGCACGGCCACCACGGCTCCGCCCGCCGGCGGCCAGGCGCCGAAGGGACCGGTCAAGAACCTCGCCTACACCGGCACCGCCTACGACACCGTGCCGCTGTTCTGGGCCGGTACGGCGATGCTGCTGATGGGCGTGATCATGGTCGCGGCGGTCCCGAACCGCCGCCGCGTGGCCGCGCCGGTGAAGCTGAACGACACCCCGCGCAAGCCGTCACCGCACCCGCGCGACTGAATCACCGACCGGCTCAGCCACGACACGAAACCGGCCCGGTCATCTGGTGACCGGGCCGTTTTGCGAAGCGCTTCAGCCTTGGCGCAGCGTCGTGACCATCGCCTCGACGGCGATGCGCGGCTTCACGTTCAGCTCGATCGCCTCGCGGCACTTGAGCACGGCTTCCAGGCGGCGCAGCGTCGACTCGGGTGTCCAGGCCGCCGCGGCGGCGCGGATGTCGTCGGCGTGGTCGGGGTGGTTGAGCGTCGCGCCGGAGCGCGAAGTGGTGACGAGGACATCGCGGTAGAAGCCGGCGAGGTCGACCAGCGCGAGGTCGAGCGTGTCGCGCTGGGTGCGGGTGGCGCGGGACTTCTGGCGCTTTTCGAGCTGCTTCACGGCGGCTTCGGCCGCGCGCTTGGCCCCGGCGACGCCCTTTCCGACGCCGTCGCCGCCCATGGCGGTGCGCAGCTCGGAGCGTTCGTTCTCATCGCGGGCCTTGCTTTCCTCGCCGGCGTCGGCCTCCGCGGCGCTGATCAGCTGATCGGCGCAGGTGAAGACGTCGGCGGGGCGGCGCAGGCCCGTGGGGATCCGCAGCACGGTGGCGCGGCGCTGGCGGGCGGAGTCGTCCGTGGCGAGCCGGCGCGCACGCCCGACGTGCCCGCCGCACACCGACGCGGCCCACTGCGCGTGGTCGGGATCGACGCCGTCGCGGCTGATCAGGACCTGCGCAATGGCCTCGGGCGGCGGCGTCCGCAGCGTGACCAGGCGGCAGCGCGAGCGGATGGTCACGGACACGTCGTCGGGGTGGTCCGAGGGCGCGCACAGCAGGAACACCGTGCGTTCCGGCGGCTCCTCGACGGCCTTGAGCAACGCGTTGGACGCGCCTTCCGTGAGCCGGTCGGCGTCCTCGATGATCACGACCTGCCACTCGCCGGTCGTCGGGCGGCGCGCGGCGGCCTGCACCAGCGAGCGCATCTCGGCGACGGAGATCGACAGCCCTTCGGGCACCACGAGCCGCACGTCGGCGTGGGTGCCGGCCATCGTCGTGCGGCAGCCGGGGCAGGCGCCGCATCCCGTGCCGGTGCTGCACTGCAATGCGGCGGCGAACGTGCGCGCCGCGACCGAGCGGCCGGATCCCGGCGGGCCCGTGATCAGCCACGCATGGGTCATCGCGGCCGGGGCGACAGGCTCGCCCGCCACGATCTTCGCGGCCGCGGCGGCGGCCGACGACAGCGTCTCCACCGCCGGCTCCTGGCCCACGAGCTCGGCCCAGACGCCGATCGGCCCGGTCACTTGGCGTCCACTTCGGACACTTCCGGCGCGAGCTCGGCTTCGGCCACGGCACCTTCGACGACGTCGGCCGTCGCCACCGCGTGGGTGCTGTGGTCGAGCACCGGCTGCTCGGCCGGCTCCGACGGCGCGAGGCCGGACAGCCGCCCGACGAACACGGCGAGCACGGCCGTGCGAACGCGGGCGGCCACTTCGTCGTCGCTGCCGTCGGCGTCGACGACCACGTAACGGTCGGGGTCGGCCGCGGCCATCTCGGCGAGCAGGTGCTGCACGCGCCACTGGTCGTTGACGGGCACCGAGGAGTTCTGGTCGTGCTGGCCCGGTTCGGCGTCGAGCAGCACCGTGAGGTCGGGGCGCAGCTTACCGGTGGCCCAGTCGGCCAGGCCTTCGAGCTCGCCGGCGTCGAGGCCCGCGACCGTGCACAGCTGCGCGAGCGGCGAGTCGACGAACCGCTCCATGACCACCACGGACCCGGCGTCGAGCGCGGGCTGGATCTCGCGTTCGACCAGCTCGGCCCGCACGGCCGCAGCCACGAGTGCCTGGGCCCGCGCGCCGGTGAGCGACGCGTCGGTGATCAGGGAACGGAAGCGCCGTTCGTCCAGCGCGGGATCGGCGGCCAGCACCACGGGCCGGGTGCCGGTGCCGAGCCAGCGCGCGAGCCGCGACGCCTGGCTGGCCGTGTTGATGGCGGTGGTGCCTTCGAGCGCGATGAGGAACCCGTTCACGCGCCGGGGCGCGCGACGCAGGGCGTTGCGCAGATCGGAGAGGATCTTCTCGCTGCGGCGGTCGTCCATCTGCCGGTAGGCGATCACGCCGAGCAGCAACGCGAGCAGGCCGCCGCCGATCATCACCGGGCGCGTGCCGTCGATGGTGACGGGACTGCCCCACACGTTGATCTGGCGCGGGCGGACCAGACCGATCAACGCGGGCGTGACGATGGTCGAACCGAACAGCACGATCTTCAGCATCGACTGGTAGATCGCGTTGACCCGGCCGCGGATCGCGTCTTCGACCCGCGAGCCGATGATCGTGACGCCGGTGAGGAAGGCCGTGCCCGCGCAGACCCCGGTGAGCGCCACGGCGACCACCGAGATCGCGAGGTGCGGCGACAGCGCGAGGACCACCAGCGTCAACCCGGCGCCGACGATGGAGATGCCGAACAGCCGGTCGTGCGCGAGGCGCCGCGCGAGCTTGGGCGCGACCGCCATGCCCGTGGCGAGGCCGAGGAACACGGCCAGCACCAGCAGGTTGAACGCGGCGTCGCCCGCGAGCAGCGAAATCGCGTACTGGTGGGCGGACGCGATCACCGCCCCGCCCGCGGCGAACGCCCCGAAAGCGCCGATCAGGAGCCCACGAACCAAGGGCGTGCTCTTCACGAAGCGCAGGCCGTCGCGAACCATGTCGCCGAGGCCGAACTTCTCCTCGTCGGCCTTCTTGACCTTCTGGTCGGGCAGCTTGTGGACGTCACGCAGCGAAAGCTCGGGGATGCGGGTCGCGATGAGGATGGCGCTGGTCAAGTACAGCAGCCCGTTGACGACCACGACGATCTTCGCGATGTAGAGGGCCGCTGTCGGACCCTCGAACAGGTGGAAGGTGGTGTTGGCGCCCAGGATGAGCGCGTTGGCGCCGGCGGCGGTGATCACGGCGAGGCCGTAGGTCATCACCATGCCGAGCTGGTTGGCCGTCTCGACCTGGTCCGGGCGGCGCAGCAGGTTGGGCACCGCCGCGTCCTTCGACGGGATCCACATGATAGAGCAGCAGCCGACGAGGAAGTTCGCGACGAACAGCCACCACGGCGCCCCGACGATCGCGATCGACAGCAGGAAACCGCAGCGCAGGAAGTCGCAGACGATCATCACCTTGCGGCGGTCGAAGCGGTCGGCCAGCAGGCCGCCGATCGGCGCGAACAGCAGGCCGGGCAGCAGGTTGGTGAGCACCACGCCGACGAACGCGAAGTTCTGCGCGGTGTAGTTGTTGAGCAGCTTCGTGCTCAACGCCGTCAACGCCAGCAGGTTCAGCCAGTCGGCGACACTGCACAGGTACGTGACGCCCCACAGCCGACGGAATGGTCTGATCGCCAGCACCCGCCGGACGCGGTGGATCGTGGACGCCTCGGCACCCGCCGAACCACCCGATCCGGCGCCGGGTACCGACCGCACGCCTTCGCTGATACGCCCACCCCACTAGTCACGGCGGAGTCGGGAAACCCTTGTTCGGATCCCCCGACCGTGTCGTCAAGGGTAGCCCGATCGCCGATCCGGACACGGCACCGGCCCGGGTGTGGCGGTGGTGGAGCGGCGTCAGCCGAAGAGGCCCGTCACACTGCTGACCAGGCTCGACACCATGTACAGAGCGATCACCACGAACACGATCAGCAGCACGATCGCCAGGATCACGCCCGCCGCACTCGTCGAGGGGCGACCGAGGTTCGGCATCCCGATGTTCGGCAGGCCGCGCTTCTTGGCTTGCCGCTCGGCAAGCTCCGCCTCGATGTCGTCGTCGGCCACCTTCGCCTTCGGCCGCGGCCTCGGCACCTTCTTGAGAAGCTGCGGCGCCCGCGTCGGCCACGTCCGCTGCCGGGGCAACAGCCCCAACGGCACCCCGTCGGGCCTTTCCCCGACCGGCTGCGCCTGCTGCGGCGTCCGCGCGGCCTCTTCCTTGAGCGCGGCCTCGACCATCCGCTTCACGGCCTCAGGGTCGTGCTGCACCGGCCGCGCCGTCGGCAGCGGCCGCGGCTCGTCACCGGGCGCCACCTCGGCCGCCGTCACCAACCCGGCGAGCGGATCGGCGAACCGCTCCCCACGTGCGGCGCCGTCCAGCGTCCCGTCCGCCTGGGGCTGGGGGCTCGGCGTGTTCTGGGGGGCATTGAAGAAAGGAGCCCCACCGTTCGTGCTCATGGTGACCACCTCACTACGGAATGTCCTCGCCTTCCAGTGTCGGCGACACTACCGGCTCCCGCATCCGCCCAATGGCCGCAGAAACGCTCGCGCCCCCGCTGCCGACCGGACGGTCCCGCAGCAGTGTGCAGGCCACGGCCACCCCGGTCGACCGCCGAAAGCGACGTCCGAGGGTGATACCGATCACGAGATCGGACACTCTTCGTAATCGATCGTGGTCGGGGCTTCGGGGGTTTGGTTGGGGCTTGCGGCGAATTGCGGGAGGGTTCCTGGGGTCCGGCTTCGGGCGGCGGCGTGGCGCGCGGGGACGTGCCAGCTTGCGGAGGCGATTGCTAGTGCAGCGGCTGCGGGCTGGCTGCGACGTCTGTGCGGCGGCCGGTCGGCGAGAAGGTTCTGGCTGGCGAAGGCACCTGCCCGCGCCGCGCGCCGATGGCGCCAGGCCGATGGTGCTGGGCCGGCGTGGTCTCCGACGTTGGGGCGGTCTCGGGCGAGGTCGTGCCGACTGGCCAAGGCACCTGCCTGAAGCCGCCGTGCAGGCAGACGTCTCCGCCAGGCGGCACGTCACCGCGTGCCGGCCGCCGTGCAGGCAGAGACCTTCGCCCGCGCAGCACCATCCACTTGGTGGCGCCCGCGCGCCGAAGCCATCCCAGCGGGCGGTCCGCGTGGGCCCTACCCGCCGCCGGGTTCAGGCGGGTGACCTTGCCGGTCGTGCGGGTCGAAGGCGTGCCGGTAGAAGGTGCTGCCCGGCGGCGGGTTGGGCAAGGTGCTCCGGCGGGGCGGCGTTGTCCGGTTGGGCGCGGCCAACCGCACCTACCTGGACACGCAGCCCGGATTGCAGCGGCTCGAGGTCGTGGGGTGAATTCGCGAGGCAACCGCGAGCTTGGTCAACTCCAGTCGCGCTCACCTCCTCGAGCATCCGGGCGCCCGGCGCGCGGGTTCCACAGGTCAGGCATGGCTGCGCACCGCCTCGACGATCCAGGCCTCGGCCGTCCTGCGGGTGGCCGGTTGCCAGGTCATGAACCAGCCGCCGTCGGGGCGGGGGGCGGCGCGGAACTGGTAGCGGCCCTGGTCGTTGTCGACGAGGCCGAAGGCGCCGTGCGGGTACTCCGCGAGGACGGCGTCCCGCACTGCCAGGTCGACGAGGACCGTCCCCAGCCGTGGCCGGGCGGCTGCCGTGCGGATGACGTCGAGCGAGCCCCACGCCTCCCGCGGCACGAGGCCGCTGCGGTCGGTTTCGATGCGCACGGCCGGGCCCGGGCCGGGTGGCCGGTCGGGCAGACCGTCGAACACCCAGCCGGGCAGCGAGCTCAGCAACCCGGAACGCAGGCGAGCGCTGCGCCCCAGCTTGCTCATCACGGTGGTGTAGTCCTCGTCGCCGAAGAAGCGGACCTCCCAGGGCTCCGGCCGGGCCTGGAAGACGCCCGTGACCACGCCGCGGATGAAGCCGCCCCGCAACACGCGGTACAGCCCGACCGCCTCGGGCGTCACCTCGCCCTCGGGCACGAGGCCGAGCTCGGACATGCCCGCCACGAACCGCGTGTACTCCTCCACCTCCGCGATCAGCGCGGGCACCAGCGCAGGCCCGAACGACTGCCGCACCTGGTCGGCGAGGCTCATCTCCTCCGGCCGCGACGCGTCGGCGGCCGCCGAGTGATCGCACGAGCCAGGGCCACCCCGGCTGTCCGAGTCGTCGCGGGCGTGCCGAGGGCCCCGCCCAGCCGCACCCCGACCACCGTCGGCCTGCTCAGAACCCCAGGTACTGCCGGGATCTTCGGCGCTCCCCATGTCCCGGGCATGGCGCGGGCCCGGCTTACCTTCGGGATCCCGAGTGAAACGCGCCTCCTCGGAACCCTCGGAAGCCGCTGACTCCGCCCAGCTCCCTGCCGTGCCCGAGCCTCGGCCACCTCGAACGCCCTCGGCGCCCGCTGAACCCGAGGCGCCAGACCAGCCCTGCCGCTCCGGCTCGACGGCACCCCCGGGAGCGCCCGAACCCTTGTCTGCTCCCTGCCCACCCGCCGACCAGGCAGCACCACCGGACTTCGCCGGCCCGGAGCCCCGATCACCACGGGCCCTCGGCGGCTCAGCATCGCCCGAGCCCGAGCCCGAGCCCGAATCCGAACCCGCGGCCGAGCCCGGCCCTGAGCCGAAGCCCGTGGCCGGGCCCGACCCCGAACCCATGCCCTCGCCCAAGCCTGAACCCGACTCCGACCCCGAGCCAAGACCCGAGTCCGCATCCGAAGCTCGCGCCGAGCCCGAGCCCGAGCCCGAGCCCGTGGCCGGCCCCGAGGCAAAGCCTGAGCCCGAATCCGAGGCCGACCCTGAGCCGAAGCCCCCACCCGAACCCAAGCCGGAATCCGAGGCCGAGCCTGGCCGCGGGTCCGAGGCCGGCCCTGAGCCGAAGCCCCCGCCCGAGCCCGAACCCCGCCCCGAGCCCTTGCCTGAGCCCGAGGCCGGGTCCGAGCCCGAACCAAAGCCGGAACCCGCAGCCAACACCGGCGGCACCGTGAACTGCGGGTCGTAGAACTCCATCACCGAAGGCCGCTCCGGTACCTCGGCCCGGAGCGGGGCGATGACTTCGTCGATCACGTCGAAGACTGCGGTCGCTGAACTGCCCACCCTTGCATTGAACACCCTGGCACCGACAATTTTTCGAACTTTTGTTCGAATGACCCCGATGATGCGCCGAACGGTCGGTCAGTACCCCGAACGGGTGACGGTTCGCATCGTCGGCGCCAGGAAGTACACGGACAGAACCACCAGACCCACCACGCCCAGCGCCCAGTGCAGCCCGATCCCGCCGGCCAGGAACCCGATCAGCACCGGCCCCACCAGAAAGCCGAAGTACCCGCACGCCGCCACGGCCGCGATGGCGCGCGAGGGCGACGAGGGCTCCTTGCGGCCCGCCGCGCTCCACGCCAGGGGCACCATGCCGGACACGCCGAGGCCCACCACCGCGAAGCCGACGACCGCGAACCCGGGCACCGGCACGGCCACCACCAGCAGGAACCCCGCCACGGTCACCACCGTCGCCACCCGCATGAAGGGCACGACGCCGAACCGCGCCACCCAGCGGTCCGCCACCAGCCGCACGGCGATCATCGTGATCGAGAACGCGAAGTACCCCAGCGAGGCCAGCGCAGGCGACGCGACGGTGACGTCCCGCAGGTACACCGCGCTCCAGTCGTTCACCGTGCCCTCCGCCACGAAACCGCAGAACGCGATCACCCCGAGCGGGATCAGTGCCTTGCCCGGCAGCGCGAACGCGTCGTCGCCTTGGCCGCGGTCCAGGCCCGGCAGGAAGCGGGTCGACGCGGCAACCGCGATCACCAGCAGCACCACGCCGGCCACCGAGAAGTGCACCCCGAGCGGCACGCTCGACATCAGCGCCCCGACGCCCGAGCCCACCAGGCCGCCGATGTTCCAGAACGCGTGGAACCCCGCGAAGATAGGCCGCCCGTACGCCTCCTCGACGCGGGCGGCGTGGGCGTTCATCGACACGTCGAGCAGGCTGTTCCCGACCCCGAGCACCACGAGCGCCGCCGCGAACAGCGGCAGGCCCGGGGCCAGGGCGGCCAGGGGCAGGCCCGCGCACAGCACCGTCGCGCCGAGCACGACACCCCGGCGGCTGCCGATCTTCGTGAGCAACGGCCCGGCCGCCACCAGCGCGACCACCGAACCGGCCGCGAGGCCGAACAAGCCGATCGCCAGCTGTCCCGCGCTCAGGCCCGCGTGGGCCTGAGCCGCCGGGATGCGCGCGGCCCACGTGGCGAACGCCGCCCCGCACACCGCGAACACCACCGAAACCGCGACGCGCGCACGCCGAACCGGATCCACAGCGTCCCCCAGACACGAAGAAGGGGGCCACCCGCAATGGGTGGCCCCCCATAGAGCCTGCTACTTGGCCTTCGCCGTGCTCGCCTTCTTCGCGGGCGCCTTCTTCGCAGCGGCGGCCGTCTTCGCCGCGGCTGCCGACTTCGTGGCCGAAGCGGACTTCGCCGCTGCGGTCTTCGCCGGGGCCTTACGCGTGGTCGTCGTACGGCGCTTCGGGGCCGGGCCCTTCGCGCGCTTCTCCGCCAACAGCTCGGCACCGCGCTCGGCCGTGAGCTCCTCGATGCTGTCGGACTTGCGCAGCGTCGCGTTGTACTCGCCGTCGGTGACGTACGGGCCGAAGCGACCGTCCTTGACCACCATCGGCTTGCCCGACACGGGGTCGTCGCCGAGTTCCTTCAGCGGCGGCTTCGCCGTGGCCGACCGGCCGCGCTGCTTCGGCTCCGAGTAGATCTTCAGCGCCTCTTCCAGCGTGATCGAGAACAGCTGGTCCTCGGTCTGGATCGAGCGCGAGTCCGTGCCCTTCTTCAGGTACGGCCCGTAGCGCCCGTTCTGCGCGGTGATCTCGTCACCCGACTCCGGGTCCTTGCCGACCACGCGCGGCAGCGAAAGCAGCTTCAGCGCGTCCTCGAGCGTCATGGTCTCGATGGTCATCGACTTGAACAGCGAGCCCGTGCGCGGCTTCGGCTGCTTCGCCTTGGCGGCCTTCTTCTGCGCGGCCGTCGCGCCCTCGGGCAGCGGCTCGGGCTCGGGCAGCACCTCGGTGACGTACGGGCCGAAGCGGCCTTCCTTCGCCACGATCTCGTGCCCGCTCACCGGGTCGGTGCCCAGCTGGCGGCCTTCCTGCGGCGTCGCGAACAGCTTCTCCGCGATCTCCGACGTCAGTTCGTCCGGCGGCAGGTCCTCGGGCAGGTTGGCGCGCTGCGACTGGCCGTCGACCTCACGCTCGAGGTACGGCCCGTAGCGGCCCACACGCACGACGACCTTGTGCCCGTCGGCGTCGTTGAACAGCGGGATCGAGTTGATCTCGCGCGCGTCGATGCCCTCGACACTGCCGTCGACCAGCTTCTTCAGCCCACCGAGCCGCCCGACCGAGCCCTCGACGCCGAAGTCGCCACCGAAGTAGAACTTCTGCAGCCACTCCACGCGCTGTTCGTCGCCGTTGGCGATGCGGTCGAGCTCGTCCTCGAGACCGGCGGTGAAGTTGTAGTCCACCAGGCGCTCGAAGTGCCGCTCCATCAGGCCGATCACGGCGAACGCGACCCATGAGGGCACCAGCGCGGAGCCCTTCTTCCACACGTAACCGCGGTCCTGGATCGTCTTGATGATCGACGCGTACGTGGACGGGCGGCCGATGCCCAGCTCCTCCAGCTTGCTCACCAGGCTCGGCTCGGAGTAACGCGCGGGCGGCGACGTGGTGTGGCCGTCGGCCGCCAGCTCGGCGGCGGTCAGCGCCTGGTCCTTCACCAGCACCGGCAGGCGGCTCTGCTTGTCGTCCGCCTCGCCGCCGGCCTCGGTGTCGACCGCCTCGACGTAGGCCTTCAGGAACCCGGCGAACGTGATCGTGCGACCCGACGCGGCGAACGTGCACTCCTCGCCGGTGGTCGCGGTGCCGACGATGCGCACCGACATCGTGGTGCCCTTCGCGTCGGCCATTTGCGACGCGATCGTGCGCTGCCAGATCATCTCGTACAGGCGGAACTCGTCGGAGTCCAGCTCGCCCGCGACCTGCCCCGGCGTGCGGAACACCTCACCCGACGGGCGGATCGCCTCGTGGGCTTCCTGCGCGTTCTTCACCTTGCGCGTGTACTGCCGCGGCGACGGCGAGACGTATTCCTTGCCGTACAGCTGCGTCGCCTGGCTGCGCGCGGCCGAGATCGCCGACTCCGACAGCGTGGTCGAGTCGGTACGCATATAAGTGATGTAGCCGTTTTCGTAGAGCTTCTGCGCGATCCGCATCGTGCGTTCGGACGTGAACCGCAGCTTGCGGCCCGCCTCCTGCTGCAGCGTCGAGGTCATGAAGGGCGCGTACGGCTTCCGCGTGTACGGCTTCTCCTCGACGCTGGACACCGCGAAGTCCCGGTCGGCCAGCCCCTGCGCGAGGGCCTGCGCCTCGGCCTCACCCAGCACCCGGATCTCGGTGGCCGAGCCCTTGAGCTGCCCGTTGGAGTCGAAGTCACGGCCGGTGGCCAGGCGCGCGCCGTCGACGCCGACCAGGCGGGCCGGGAAAGTCTGGGGCGAAACTGTGTTGTCAGAAGAAGCGCCGGCGGCTGTGTTCACCTGCATCGTGGCGGAGATGTCCCAGTACGACGCCGAGGTGAAGCGCATGCGTTCCCGCTCGCGCTCGACCACGATCCGCGTCGCCACGGACTGCACACGGCCCGCCGAGAGCTTCGGCATGACCTTCTTCCACAGCACCGGCGAGACCTCGTAGCCGTAGAGGCGGTCGAGGATGCGGCGGGTCTCCTGGGCGTCGACGAGGTCGACGTCGAGCTCACGGGTCGCGTCGGCCGCGGCCCGGATCGCCTGCTCGGTGACCTCGTGGAACACCATGCGGCGCACGGGCACCTTGGGCTTGAGCGTCTCGAGCAGGTGCCACGCGATGGCCTCGCCCTCGCGGTCGGGGTCGGTGGCGAGGTAGAGCTCGTCGACGTCCTTCAGCAGGCCCTTGAGCTCCGTGACCTTGGACTTCTTGTCCGGCGTGACGATGTAGAGCGGCTTGAAGTCGTTGTCGATGTCCACGCCGAGACGCGCCCACGATTCGCCCTTGTACTGGGCCGGGACGTCGGCGGCACCACGCGGGAGGTCGCGGATGTGCCCGACGGAGGACTCGACGACGTAGTTGCCGCCGAGGTACGGGGCGATCTTGCGGGCCTTGGTGGGCGACTCGACGATCACCAGCCGTCGACGCCCGGCGCCGTTCGTCCCGGTGCCGTCCTTCTTGGTCCGTGCTCCTGCCACGCTGCCCTGCTCTCCACTCATTCCCCGCGCCACCGCCCTCGGTGGCGCGGCACTCCTGTGCCCCTCGACGAGGGGTGCGCCCGCGTCTTCGACCTGCCAGTGTGCACGCCCGCACCGGCCGCGCAGCGGCTAGGTGGCCTGACACGCCGCCGGGCCCCTGCCCGTCGGATCGCCGCTGACCTCGGCGATGTTTCCTTTCCACACCTAGCACGTGATTCCGGACACGTGCCGTGCAGGGTATCGCGTGATCACGCCGATACCCTCCGTTCGACGGTGGTGGGCCTGGCTCCGACACCGCTTCACTTACTACCTCGTCGAGCCGAAAGGAACCACCATGACCCGACGCCTGCTCGGTGGCGTGCTCGCGGCCGTGGCCGCGTTCGCGCTGGTCACCGCCCCTGAAGCCAGTGCCGCGACCACCACGTTCTCCGGCACCGTGGCCCTGTCCAACTGCTCGGGCTCGGTCGTCAAACCGGCGGGCACGCCCGACACGGCGCACGCGCTCGTGATGTCCAACGGTCACTGTCTGGAGTCGGGCTTCCCCGATCCCGGCGAGGTCATCGTCGGCCAGAGGTCCACTCGTACCTTCAGCCTTCTGTCGGCGGACGGCAAAAGTTCACTCGGCACGCTGAAGGCCAAGAAGATCGTGTACGCGACCATGACCGACACCGACGTGTCGCTCTACCAGCTCGACACGACGTACGCGGCGATCAAGCAGAAGTACCGGGTCAGCCCGCTCGAGCTCGTTTCGGCGCACCCGAGTGCGGGTACGCACATCGACGTGGTCTCGGGTTACTGGAAGACCATTTACTCCTGCTCGATCGACGGCTTCGTGACCGAGCTGCACGAGAACGGCTGGGTCTGGAAGGACTCGATCCGCTACACCCCCGAGTGCGAAACCATCGGCGGCACGTCCGGCTCGCCGATCGTCGAAACCGTGACCGGCAAGGTCATCGGCGTGAACAACACGTCGAACGAGGACGGCGAGCGCTGCACGCTCGACAACCCGTGCGAGGTCGACGGGTCGGGGAACGTGACCGTGCACCGCGGTACCAAGTACGGCGAAGAGACGTTCGGTATTCCCGCGTGCCTCACGCCGGCCAACGAAATCGACCTGAACCGGGCCGGCTGCACGCTGCCCAAGCCTTAACCAACGGCCTCCAGAACGTACTGAAGGGGACTCTCGCCGCCTCCACCGCGGCGTGAGTCCCCTTCGCTGCGTTCGGGCCGCGCTTCGGGTGGTTCAGGCAGCTCCGGCCACGCCGCTTCAGCGCCCGCGGGCGGCTCCCCGATGACCTCCAGCAGGCCGTCGAGCTTGCGCCGCCCCGTGACGCGCGCGGCCGGCTCCTCGGCCTTCGGCCCCAGCAACCGCGCGTGGACGCCCAACGGCGCCAGCGCGGCCAGCAGGGCGTCGTGCAGGTGCGGCGCGAGGGGGTCCAGCCCGAGGAGGTACCCGGACGGGATCGGCCGCCCCGCCGCCAGCGCCCACATGTGCAGCATCGCGCCGCTGAGGCGGAAGCCCTCGGGGATCGCTTTGCCCGAATCGTCTTCGGACGGACCCGAGCAGCCGGCCCTCAGCCACTGCCCCGCCAACGGCAGCAGCGCGG
This sequence comes from Amycolatopsis sp. NPDC004368, assembly GCF_053602515.1. Classification (NCBI taxonomy): domain Bacteria; kingdom Bacillati; phylum Actinomycetota; class Actinomycetes; order Pseudonocardiales; family Pseudonocardiaceae; genus Amycolatopsis; species Amycolatopsis sp. NPDC004368. The sequence goes on from NZ_JBSGDT010000012.1 coordinate 121,144, forward strand.
CCCGGAACGACGTGCGCACCTGCGGCCGCCCGCACTCGGCCACGCTCACCTGGGCGTCGGCGCCCCGCCGACGGCACTCACGCGCCAGCACCCGCGCGCGCCACTGCTCGTCGACGACCACGGACAGCCGCGCCGCCGTGCGCCCGAAGCCGGTGATCTGCCCTTGGCAGCACAGCAGGCCGGCCAGGTCCGTCAGCCCCGGTCCGCTCGCCTCCGCCGAGAACAGCGAGATCGTCCGATCCACGCGGATCATGATAGAACACAAGTTCGATCGGACGCGAGGGTTGCGCGGCGGATTTTCGCCGATCGGGCGATCATCTCCGGACCGCACCGCTCACGGAATCGAACGGGATTCGACCTGTGTGAACCGCGCCCGTCAGCGTGGCGCGGGCGGCACCACCAGCGGCTGGCAATCCGGCGCGCGCTTCCCCGCCGCCGCCAGCTGCGGCGTCGCGTTCAGCGCCTTGAGGACGTCGAGGGCGGCGACGTCGTCGAGGGTTGTGCGGGCGTCGCCGAGGGCCGCCTTCGTGGTAGTGGCGTCGGTGGCCGTGTCGAGGCGTTCGCGGACGGCGTCGGCGCGCGAGCGGACCGAAGCGAACTGTCGCATCAGGTCGGCGCGGGCCTGGTCAGCGCCGGACAGCGGCGGGGGGCCGACGCGGTCGAGGCCCTCGACGGTCTGGTCGATGCCGTCGACGACGGCCGACAGGAGCCGGCTCGACGTGCGCGAGGCCTGTTCAGGCGAGCTGGGGTCGATCGAAGGCAGGTTCGCGAGCGTGCCGACGAGGTGCGTCACCGCCGAGCAGTAGCCGTCCGCCCATCTCGCCGCCGGGTCGGTCTGGCTGGCCGGATCCGCCTGCCCACCTGCGTGGGTCTCCGCCGCCGGCTGCTGCCCGCAGCCCGCGAGACCGAGCCCGAGCGCCGTGACCAGCGCGGCTAGAACGGTCGACCGCGGCCGCACCGCGACACCTCCTGCCCGTCGACGTCCAGTGCCCCCGACCGTACCGATCCGAGAATCATTCGCAAGTCACCCACCGGAGTGCGGGAACAATTCCCGACACGCCGGAGCCCGGCACGCGAGCAGCGCGCCGGGCTCCGAACGGTGGTCGAACCACAGAGGTGGATCAGGCTTTCGCCTCCGCCGGAGTGTTCTCGATGACCGTGCCGCGCCGCTTGGACACGACGATCGCCGCCACGACCACCGCGACCGCGACGACCGCGATCACGATGCGCCACGTGGTGTTGGCACCGCCGCCCAGCGTGAGGCTGACGACCGCCGGCGCGATCAGCACGGAGACCAGGTTCATCACCTTGATCAGCGGGTTGATGGCCGGACCCGCGGTGTCCTTGAACGGGTCACCGACGGTGTCACCGATGATGGTGGCCTCGTGCGCGTCCGAGCCTTTGCCGCCGTGGTTGCCGTCTTCGACGAGCTTCTTGGCGTTGTCCCAGGCACCACCCGAGTTGGCGAGGAAGATCGCCATCAGGGTGCCCGTGGCGATCGCACCGGCCAGGTAACCGGCCAGCGCGCCCGTGCCGAGGCCGAAGCCCACGGCGATCGGGGCGAACACCGCGAGCAGACCCGGCGTGGCGAGCTCACGCAGCGAGTCGCGCGTGACGATGTCCACGACCTTGCCGTACTCGGGTCGCGTGGTGCCCTCCATGATCCCGGCGATCTCGCGGAACTGGCGGCGCACCTCCTGCACCACGGCGCCGGCCGCACGCGAAACCGCGTTCACGGCGAGACCCGAGAACAGGAACACCACGGCCGCGCCGACGATCACGCCGACCAGCGTCTCCGGGCTCACGATGTTGGCGATGAACGCGCCGGTACCGCCCACGGCCTTCGTGATCGCGTCCGAATACGACCCGAACAGCGCCGTGGCCGCGAGGACCGCCGTCGCGATCGCGATGCCCTTCGTGATGGCCTTGGTGGTGTTGCCCACCGCGTCCAGCTCGGTCAGGATCTGCGCGGCCTTCTCGTCGACGTCGCCCGACATCTCGGCGATGCCCTGCGCGTTGTCGGAGACCGGGCCGAAGGTGTCCATCGCGACGATGACGCCGACGGTGGTCAGCAGGCCGGTGCCGGCGAGCGCGACGGCGAACAGCGCGACGCCGCCACCCAGCAGGTACGCGCCGAACACGGCGGCACCGATCACGAGCGCGGTGTACACGGCAGACTCGAAACCGACCGAGATGCCCGACAGGATCACCGTCGCGGCACCGGTTTCCGACGTCTTGCCGACGTCCTGCACCGGCTTGTACTCGGTGCCGGTGTAGTAACCCGTGAGCTTCAGGATGACCGCGGCGAGCACGATGCCGATGATCACGGCGACGGTCGCGATGACCGCCGGGTTGCCGCTGTTGCCCGCGAACTCCGCGCCGAAGTCGGAGAAGCTGCTGGGCAGGTAGACGAACGCCGCGACGGCCGACAGCACCGCGGAGATCACCGCGGAGATGATGAACGAGCGGTTGATCGTGACGAGACCACCCTCACCGGCGCGCGCCTTCGTGATGTACACGCCGATGACGGCGGTGATGACACCGATGGCCGGCACGATGAGCGGGAAGATCAGGCCGGACGAACCGAAGGCGGAGCTGCCCAGGATCAGCGCGGCGACGAGCATGACCGCGTAGGACTCGAAGAGGTCCGCCGCCATGCCGGCGCAGTCGCCCACGTTGTCACCGACGTTGTCGGCGATCGTCGCGGCGTTGCGCGGGTCGTCCTCGGGGATGCCCTGCTCGACCTTGCCGACCAGGTCGGCGCCGACGTCGGCGGCCTTCGTGAAGATGCCGCCGCCGACACGCATGAACATCGCGATCAACGCGGCGCCGAACCCGAAGCCCTCCAACACCTTCGGGGCCTGGCCCGTGTAGACGAGCACGACAATCGCGGCACCGAACAGGCCGAGGCCGACGGTGATCATGCCGACCACGCCACCGGTGCGGAACGCCACGCGCATCGCGATCTCACGGCCGCCTTCTTCGCGCGCCGCGGCCGCCACGCGCAGGTTGGCCTGCGTCGCGAGCCACATGCCGAGGTAGCCGATCGTGAACGAGAACACCGCGCCGACGAGGAAGAAGATCGAGCGGCCGATGCGCTCGTTCCAGTCGTCGGCGGGGAGCGCGAACAGCAGCAGGAACACGATTACGCCGAAGATGGCGAGGGTGTTGCGCTGCCGCTTCAGGTATGCGGCCGCACCTTCCTGCACCGCCTTGGCGATGTCCTGCATCTTGGCGGTGCCCTGGCCCGCGGCCAGCACCTCCCTGAGCAGCACGTAACCGATGGCGAGTGCGGCAAGGGCGACCACGGCGACCACACCGACGATGGTGTAGCCACCCCCGGAGAGCGTGAGACCGCCCTCCGCGAGGAACTGCCGGGACATTCGTCCTCCTGGGAACGCCGTTGGCCAATGCGGACTCGTCGTAACCCGGCGTGCCTGCACTGGCATGGATCTGTACCGAGCGACACGCTAGCCGTGCGGGCAATGCACGTCTCACATGACGATCGCCACAGAGGGTGTGGATTGCGGGAGTGTATTGGTAGTGCTCAGCGGCCCTGCAACGTGTCCCGACGGCAGCACGTTCCGTTACCTTGTGTGATTGCTCACTTGATCGATCTCGCGCCGGTTTTGTCGGTGCCCTGTGCGACGCTTCGGCACGTGGTTGAGCGAGGACGGAGGCTGTTGAGCCGGGTCACGGCCGGGGTCCCGGTGAACGAGAACCCGGTCACGCACGTGGCCGAGCTGCCCGCGCGGGCAGCCGGTTTCGCGGAGTGGCCGGAGTGGGCTGCGCCCTCGGTCGTGTCGGCGTTCGCGGGCGCGGGTCTCGGCACGCCGTGGAAACACCAGGTGGAGGCGGCGTCTTTGGCGTACGCCGGTTCGCACGTGGTGGTGTCCACGGGCACGGCGTCCGGGAAGTCGCTGGCTTACCAGCTGCCGGTGCTGTCGTCGCTGGGTTCCGGTTCGGAGGTGACCGCGCTGTACCTCTCGCCGACGAAGGCGTTGGGCGCCGACCAGCTGCGTTCGGTGTCCTCTTTGGACGTTCCCGGCGTGCGCGCGGCGTCCTACGACGGTGACACCCCGATGACGGAGCGCGACTGGGTGCGCGCGCACGCGAACTGGGTGTTCACGAACCCCGACATGCTGCACCGCGGGATCCTGTCGGCGCACTCGCGGTGGACCCGGTTTTTCAAGAACCTGGCGTACGTGGTCGTCGACGAGTGCCACAGCTACCGCGGGGTGTTCGGATCACACGTGGCGCTGCTGCTGCGCCGGCTGCGCCGCGTCGCCGCGCACTACGGCGCGTCGCCGGTGTTCGTGCTGGCGTCGGCAACCACGGCTTCGCCCGCGGAGTTCGCTTCGCGGCTCACGGGGCTGCCGTGTGCGGCGGTCACAGAGGACGCATCGCCGCGGGGCGCGCGGACGGTCGCGTTGTGGGAGCCGCCGCTGCTCGACGAGCTGACGGGCGAGAACGGCGCGCCGGTCCGGCGTTCGGCGGGGGTGGAGACGGCGCGGATCCTCACGGATCTGGTCGTCGAGGGTGCGCGTTCGCTGGCGTTCGTGCGCTCGCGCCGCGGGGCCGAGCTCACCGCGCTGGGCGCGCGGCGGCTGTTGTCCGAAGTGGACCCTGCGCTGGTGGAAACCGTTGCGGCGTACCGGTCCGGCTTCCTGCCGGAGGAGCGTCGGGCGCTGGAGGCCGCGTTGTTGTCCGGCCGGCTGCTCGGGGTCGCGACGACCAACGCGCTGGAGCTCGGCGTCGACATCGCGGGCCTCGACGCCGTGGTGCTCGCCGGGTATCCGGGCACGCTGGCGTCGTTCTGGCAGCAGGCCGGGCGCGCCGGCCGCTCGGGCGACGAGGCACTGGTCGTGTTCGTGGCCCGCGACGATCCACTCGATACGTACTTGGTGCACCACCCGGCGGCGTTGCTGGATCGTCCGGTCGAGACGGCGGTGCTCGACCCGACGAACCCGTACGTGCTCGGCCCGCAGCTCGCGTGCGCCGTCGCCGAACTGCCCCTCACCGAACCCGAACTCCCCATGTTCGGCGGCGCGGCGGCCCGGTCGGTTCTGGCGGACCTCGCAGCCGAGAAACTGCTGCGCCGCCGCACCTCCGGCTGGTACTGGACCTCCCGCGACCGCCCCCACGCCGAAGTCGGCATCCGCGGCTCCGGCGGCGACCAGATCGCCGTCGTCGAAGCCGACTCCGGCCGCATGCTCGGCACCGTCGACCCGGGGTCGGCTTGTTACGCCGTCCACCCGGGGGCGGTGTACCTGCACCAGGGCTCGTCGTACGTCGTCGACGAGCTCGACCTCGAGACCGGCCTCGCGCTGGTGCACGCCGAAGACCCGGACTGGCACACGTCGCCACGGGAGATCGTGGACATTTCGGTGCTGTCCACACAGGAAGAGTGCAGCCACGACGGCGTCACGGTGTCGCTCGGCGAGGTGGCGGTGACGTCGCAGGTCGTGGGGTATCTGCGGCGGCGGCCGTCGGGGGAGGTTCTGGATCACACGCCGTTGGATCTGCCGGAGCAGAGCCTGCAGACGCGGGCCGTTTGGTACACGGTGAGCGGAGAGTTGCTGGGGTTGAACTCTCGCCGGGGGAGCCGCGGTTCCGAAGGCGTCGAAGACGCCGGAGCACCTGAGGGGACCGACGGCGCTCGGGTCGGGACCGAGCGCGTGGAGTCGGCGGGGACCGGGGGTGCCGGGGGCGCGGCCGGGACCGTCGCGCCGGTGGGGACCGGAGGCGCTCGGGGCGGGGCCGAAATTCGCGGTGAGGCTGAAGTTCTCGGTGATGCTGAGGTTCCGGGTGATGCTGAGGGCGTGGCAGCGGCGGGGACCGGGGGTGCCACGGGGGGTGTCGGCGTTGGGGCGCAAGCCGAAACCGTCGCGCCGGTGGGGACCGGGGACGCTCGGGTCGGGGCCGAGGTTTCGGGTGGAGCTGAGGTTCCGGGTGAAGCTGGCGTTGCAGGTGGAGCGGGGGCGCCGGTGGGGACCGGGGGTGCTCGCAGAGCACCGGGGGGCGCCGGATTGGTTCCGGCGCGCGTCCCCGGTGCCCTGCATGCCGCCGAGCACGCGGCGATCGGCCTGCTACCGCTGTTCGCTACGTGCGACCGGTGGGACATCGGCGGGGTGTCTACCGCGTGGCACGAGGACACCGGGGAGGCGACGGTGTTCGTGCACGATGGGCATCCCGGGGGTGCGGGATTTGCCGACCGCGGTTATGCCGCGATTGTCCCGTGGCTGGCCGCAACGCGGGAGGCGATCGTCTCCTGCGAGTGCCCGACGGGCTGCCCGTCCTGTGTTCAGTCGCCGAAGTGCGGGAACGGCAACGAACCGCTGGACAAGGCAGGGGCGGTGGCCGTACTGGATACCGTGCTAGGGGCTTTGCGTCAGCACGGGGAGCAGTGCGGCCACGGTGGTGCGTGAAATCTCTTCAGTTGTCGACGCTGGGTGCCGGGGTGGAACCGGTCACGCAGCGGTGGTCTCCGCGAGCAGTGGGGCGTGCTCGTCGGCGAGGGCGCGGATGAGGACGTCGTGCACCTCGGCCGCGTCGGGCAGCTGCCAGCCGCACACCTCGGGCTTCACGCGCCAGTGGACGACACCGTGCTGGAACGGCGACGGTGGCAGCGGGATGAAGCTGCCGGCACCGTGCCACTGCACGGACGCGTGCGCGGCGAGCTCGGCCGGGATGCGGTCGGCGGGTGTGGTGAGGAACAGCCAGCGGCCGTTGGGCATCGCGACGATCGGCGCGGGGTGCCCCACGGCACGCAGCAGGCGGGCGGCGCGCTTGCCCAGCTCGTCGTCGACCTCGATGGCGTCGACGACCGTGCCCGTGGCCACGAGCAGGCTGTGGGTGCGATCGGAGAACCAGGTGGCGACCTCGTGGGCGTGGGTGCCGACCAGCTCGCGCCAGTCGTCCCGCACCGGCACCGGCCGGCGCCAGGTGAGGTCGTCGCCCTCACCGGTGATCGGCGCCGGGGTCGCCCCCGGGAGCACCGGCCAGCCGCGCCAAGCGAGGCCGATCGCCTCCGCCCGCAGTTCGATGCGGAAGGCGCTCCGCCAGCTGTCCGGCCAATTCGCGTCCAACATTGCTTTCCTGCCTTCAAAGTCCGGTTTCGCGCCACCCGGGTCGGGGCCGTTGGTGGCGCACGTCTCACTAAACGGCAATTTGCACATTGCGCGGAAGACCCGCGCGACAACCGGTGGTTACTGGGCGATGAACGCCAGGTAGTGCACCGCTCGGCCGATAACGGACAGCCGATCATCGGCCGCTGAGCCTCCCTTGAAGCCTCCCAGCACGCGGGTTGACACTTTCGCGGCGCTTCGCGAGGGCGGTGGCTCACCAGGTCGTCTAGGCTTTTGACCTGCGGTTTCGACCGTTCGCCGTGCGTCAGTGACCGCTGCTCGTGGGTGTTCGCCGCTCGTCGAGACAGTGCGTCTCGTCATTCCGGCGATGATCAACAGCGGCCCGCCACTCGTCGTAGGTCACGCTGGACGAGCGGCGCCGGGGTCAGTCCGGAAGGCCGACCGGCCCCGCCCGGGCATGCGCCGACGGCGGTGGCAGACCCGGGACGGGCGGGCTCGCGGCGCGCACTTCGACGAGGGCGTCGCGCTCGCGCCAGGTGCACGAGGTGACGATCGCGCCCTCGTGCACGGCCACGTCGCGCGCACGGTCACAGGCCCGGGCCGGACCGTCGGCGGCGTGGGCCGCCGCGGCGAGCGCACCGAGGTCCGCCGCGGTTTCGATTCGATGCCTGGCGGCGACGGCCGTGCCGAGCCACCAGCCCGCCGCGGCGATCCCGACGAGGGCGGCGGCCACGATGGCCGTCCACACGGTGGCGACACCCTCGTCCGGACCCGACCGGTGCGCTCTCACGACGGCACTCCCGGTTCGGCCACCGCGTAGGCAAAGGCGTCCAGGTGGAAGCCGCCGAGGGTGTCGGCGGTGACTTCGGCGGTGATGCCGTCGCCGGAACGGCGGATGGCCAGGTGGGCACCGCGAGGCGCGATCCTCTGCACGACGGCCTCGGCCGCCCCGGGCTGTCCGGCGGCGGTGAGTCGCGCGGCTTCCCGCGCGGCGTCGAGGCACCGGATGTGCCCGAGTACCGCGGCGAAGCCGGCGAGCAGAAGGAGCGCCACGGTGGTGAGCGCACCCAGGGCGAGGGCCGCCTCGACCGTGACCATGCCGTCGTCCCGGCGACGGCGGGCCATCAGGTCGCCACCGTGAGGGCCCGTTGCACGAGGTTCGACAGCGCCGTGCTGATCGAGTCGCCGCTGAGCAGCACGAAGAGCGCGAGCGCGAACGCCGCAGCGGCGACCGTGCCGATGGCGTACTCCGCCGTGGTGGTGCCCTCGTCTCCGGGGAGCAAGCGCATGGTCCATCCTTTCTGTCCATTGTGGATTCATCTACAACACGCTCCCGATCCGCTCGGCCAGGCCGAGCACCACCGGCAGCACGCCGAGCACGAAGAACGCGGGCAGGAAACAAAGCCCCACCGGCAGCGCCAGGGCAACCCCGGCCCGCTCCGCGCGTTCCTCGGCTTCGACGCCGATCCCGTCGCGCAGGCGGCGGGACACTTCGTCGGCCGTCGCCGCGAGAGCGGCGCCGGAGCGGGCCGTGCGGGTTGCGGCCACGGCCAGCTCCTCGAACCCCGGCCGGGTCTTGAGCTGGGCCCAGGCTTCCGCCGGCCCGGCGCCGAGCGCGAGCAGGTTCGCGGTGGCCTTCATCGCGGTCGACGTGGGTGACGGGGCGGTCGTGCTCACCGCGTCGAGGGCTGTCGGCACGGGCAGGCCCGCGCGCAGGCACGCGCCGAGGAGGTCGAGGGTCGCGGCGGATTCGAGGCGGCCGGTGACGTCGTCGGGCGGTTTCGTCCGGCGCGAGCGGCGGAGCAGCCACCAGGCGCCGCCGCCGGCCAGCACCCCGCCGACGGGACCTGCGACGACCGCGACGGATACGCCCGCCGTGGCCGCGGCGAGGGCGTGTCTTGTGCGGAGGCTCGGCAGGTTCAGGCGCCGGCGCGCGGGTGGCGCGAGGCTGCGCGGTTTCGGCGCGCTGGGCCAGACGAGCAGAGCGAGGGCTGCGAGGAAGTAGGGCATCACTGTCTCCCGGTGAGCGCGCGCGACCACGCAGTGCCCGCCCAGAGCAGCGCGGCGCCGGCGACCAGGAAGAGCTGGCCGAGGACCGTGTGGGTGAGGACGGTGAGCGGTTCGGCGCCGATCGTCTGGCCCATGGCGAGGCAGAGGACGGGCAGGCCGGTCAGCACGGTCGCGCTCATCCGCGGGCCGGCCATCTTCGCGTGGAGGCGGCGGGCGAACGTGGCCGCCGCGTCGACGTCACGGCGGGCTGCGTCGAGCGCGTCGGCCATGGGCAGGCCGTGGCGGCGGGCGAGCGTCCAGGCGGCGGCGAGTCCGGGGAGTGCTGGGGATTCGAGGGTGCCGTCGAGGCGTGCTGCGGTGGCGAGGTTGGTGAGTTCGCCCGCCAGCTCGGGAACGGCCTCGGCCGCCCCTTCGGCCGCGACCACCGGATGCGCCCCCGCCCGCAGCTCGGCGACCATCGTCCGGAGCGCGGCCGAGGTGTGTTCGGCCCTGGCGAGCGTTGCGGCGGATTCCTTTCTGCTGCGCCATTCCTGCCTTGCCGCGACAGTGAGCAGGGCGGTCGCCACGGCTGCGCCCGGCCCGGCGAGCGGGAGGGTGATGAGGGTGGGCAGGAGCCAGACGGCTTGGCGCGGCGGGGTGGGGAGGGTGAGGCGTCGTCGAGAGGGTGGGGCGAGGCGGGTGGGGACGGTCGGCCAGATGAGGAGGGCGGTGCCCAGGCAGAGGAGGGGCCAGGGAGTGATCACGGGTGGGCCTCCTCGGGGGTTGACGGCCGCGCTGGACGGGTCGGGTTCACGCGAGCACCTCGGCTCGGGCGGGTGCAGGCGAGCCGAAGGCCGACCGGCTGGCGCGACGAACTCGTCGCCCGACGCCTGCTCGCCGGCGCGCTCGCGACCGATCGGCCAAGCACGGCCACGGGGTCACGCCTGCTCGGGTGAGCCGTGGCATGGACGCTTGGGAGGGAGAGACCGTCGGGAAACGGACCGGTCGAGCTCGCGAACCAGTACGGGTGAGTCGAGGCCCTCGCGGGTCGGCCGGACGTGGTCACGGGGTCGCCTCCTCGAAGAGGGAGCGGTAGGGGGTCCAGTGGCCGTCGCGCCAGATGGGGGTGGTGTGGGTGGTTGTGGTGGTGCGGTGGAGGGTCGCGATTTCGGTGAGTCGGCGGGTTCCGTCGGGGGTGCGGTGGAGGTGGAGGACGACGCGGACGGCGGCGGCGAGCTGGCTGTGGAGGGCGTCGCCCGTGAGACCGCCTAGGGAAGCGAGCGCGGCGAGGCGCGCGGGGACCTCGGAGGGCGAGTTGGCGTGGAGGGTGCAGGCGCCGCCGTCGTGGCCGGTGTTGAGGGCGTTGAGCAGGGAGCAGACTTCGGCGCCGCGGACTTCGCCGACGACCAGCCGGTCGGGGCGCATGCGCAGTGCCTGGCGCACGAGCTCGGGCAGCTCGACCGCGCCGGCGCCTTCGACGTTCGCGGGGCGGGCGACGAGGCTGACGAACTGCGGGTGCGCGGGCCGGAGCTCGCCCGCGTCTTCGACGCAGACGATGCGTTCGCGCGGACTCACCTCCGCCAGCAGGGCGCTGAGGAGCGTCGTCTTGCCGACACCGGTGCCGCCGGTGACGAGGAAGGCGAGGCGGCGCGTGATGATCGAGCGGAGGATCTCGGCGCCTTCTTCGTTCACGACGCCGAGGGCGGTCAGCGTGTCGAGCGTGTGGGTCGCGGGGCGCAGGACGCGCAGCGACAGGCAGGTGCCGTTCGGCGCGATGGGTGGCAGTACGGCGTGCACGCGGACGTGGCCGCCCGGAACGGGAAGCCAACCGTCCACATAGGGCTGGGCGTCGTCGAGCCTCCGGCCGGCCGCCAGGGCGAGGCGCTGCGCCAGGCGGCGGACGGCTTCTTCGCCGGCGAAGCGGATGCCGGTGCGGGTGAGGCCGGCGTCGCCGTCGGTCCAGGTCTGGTCGGGGGCGGTGACGAGGACGTCGGTGACCGCGGGGTCCTCCAGCAACGGCGCGAGCGGGCCGGCGCCGACGAACTCGTCGTGGGCCTGGCGCACGGCGTCGAGGACGCCGTCGTGGCCGAGGGTGCCGCCGGCTTCCGCCCGCACCGCCTCCGCCACGGCCACGGCATCCGCCGGCCGGCTTTCCCCGGCCAGCCGGCTGCGGACGCGTTCGACGAATTCGGTGGTCATGAGTGGACTCCTCGCCAATGCCGTTGGTAATCAAGAGAAAGTGAGCTCAAGCTGCAGCCGGAAGGGCGGTGGTGGGTGAGCGGAGCTCCGCCAGGACGGCGCGGGCCGCGGAGGCGAGGGCGCCCTTCGGGGGCACGTCGAACTCGCCGGTTTCGAGGGTGGCGGCGACGCGGCGTTCGGGAGGCAGGCTGGTGAGCAGCGGCGGACCGAGAAGCGCGGTGGTGCGCGACGGTGGGGCGCCGGCGCGGGAGTGTCCACTCGCGACGATCGCGAGGTGGTCCGTGTGGGGCGTGAGGCGTTCCAGGACTTGTTTCGCAGCCATGCAGGCACGGAACTCCACCGGTACGACCAGGACCACCAGGTCGGCCGAAGACACCACAGCGAGGGCGCCCTCGTCGAGGTGGCGAGGCAGGTCGCAGATGACGGTGTGGCCGGAGCGGCGCCCGGCGGTCACGATGGCGGACAGGGAGCGCGGGTCGGGGCCCGGACCGGTGCGGCCGCAGGCCAGGACGGGCAACGGGCCGCGGCGGGGCAGCGCGGCCACGAGGGACGCGAGGGCGACGCGGCCCGACAGCCGGACGTCGGGCCAGCGGTGGCCGGGGGTGTTTTCCAAGCCCAGTGGGAGATCCAGGCCACCACCCAGCGGGTCGCAGTCGACCAGCAAGGACGGTGCCGTGCGGGCGGATTCGACGGCGGTGGCCGCGGCCAGGACCGAGGCGCCGGCGCCACCGCGGCCGCCGACGAACGCCAGGATCGGGCCGGGGTGGTCGGCCGGGGCATCGGACGCGTCGGCGAAAGCGAGGGTCAGGTCGGACTCGTCGTCGGGCAGCGTGAGGACGCGGGTGGCGCCCACGAGGGCCGCGTGGCGCCAGGTGTCGACGCCGGCCGCGCCCTTGGCGACGACGAGCACACCGTCGCGGCGGGGCAGATGCACTTCCTCGGCCGCAGCGTCCTCTTCGACCACCACGAGCGGGGCGCGGGTCCAGCGCGAACGCGCGACCGTGAGGTCGGGTGCGCGGTCGAGATCGCAGCCGGCGACCGCGGCGACGCGCAGGATCTCGTCGAGCACCGCGCCTTCGGTGGCGACGACGAGCGGGCGTGCGGTTGTCATGTGAGGCCTCCCCCGGTACGGGACCCGGCCGGCGTGGACCGGGTCTCACCAAGATCACCTCGGTCCGGCGCGACCGGCAATGGCCAGTTCCCCAACCTGTGGACAACTCGGTGCTTGTGGACAACTCGCGCCGAAACCGCCGCGCGCACGGCGTTCGTGTCGGGGTGATGAGGCACAATGCGCGGCCCGGCCGCCACCCCTGAACCGGAGAATTGCGGCCGGCGAGTAATTGCCGCGAAAAACATCCTGATGATCCGCGAAAGCGGAGGAAAAAATGCGTTGCCCCTGAAAAGAGGGCGGCCCTCGCCAGGGGGGAGGGACGAGGGCCGCCGTGGGTTCAGCCCCGGGGGGTCGGACTGAACCGGCCCGGTTGGACACCGGGTTCCCACACTGTAACTCGCCCGGGGACCGGTTGGCGCCGCGAGCGACACCTACGATTCGGTAACGGCATCCAAAGCCGGATGCACTGCCCTGTCATGGATTTTCCGCCGGACGGGCGCGCCGGTGTTCGATCAACGCCAGGGCACGGGCCTGCCTTCTCCTATCCTGATCACGTGGCCGAACCCAGCACCGCGCCGCCGCGCGAATCCCGCCCCGAAGAACCCCGGCGTGCCGTCGCCGCGTTCTTCGATCTCGACAAGACCATCATCGCTTCTTCCAGTGCGCTGGCGTTCAGCAAACCATTGCTCAGAGAAGGATTGATCAACCGCCGAGCCGCATTGCGCAGCGCGTACGCACAACTCGTCTTCTCCCTCGCGGGCGCCGACGCCGACAAGACCGAACGCATGCGCGCCGAGGTCTCGAAGCTGTGCGCGGGCTGGGACGTCGCACAGGTTTCCGCGATCGTGCAGGAAACGCTCCACGACGTGGTGGACCCCCTCGTGTACGTCGAGGCCACCGATCTCATCGCCCGCCACCTCGCCGACGGCCACGACGTCGTCGTGCTGTCGGCGACCGGCGAAGAAGTCGCCGCGCCCGTCGCCGCGATGCTCGGCGCCACGCGGTGCGTCGCCACGCGCATGGGTGTCACCGACGGCCGCTACAACGGCGAAATCGACTTCTACTGCTACGGCGACAACAAAGCCGTCGCCGCGAAGCAGCTCGCCGCGACCTACGGCTACGACCTCACCGAGTGTTTCGCCTACACCGACTCGAGCACCGACATCCCGCTCCTCGAAACCGTCGGCCACCCCCACGCCGTGAACCCCGACAAGCTGCTGCGCCGCGAAGCCGGCGAACGCGATTGGCCGATCCTCACCTTCGAACGCCCCATGTCCCTGCGCAGCCGGATCCCGGCCCGCTCGGCGGGGATGGTCGCCCTCGGCGTGGGCGCCGTCGCGGCGGGCGCGACGTGGTACAGCCTGAGTCGTCGCCGACGGTTCCGGACGCCCCCGAGCTAGGCACCCACACGGCGGTACCGGAGGTCGTTTTCTCAAGCGCAGAGCGGAATCGGCGGTCGCTCAGGGTGCGCGTGTCACCGGATCGAGCCTCTTTACCGGTGCACCCCTCCACACCCTTGAAGTGACCGGGCTCACGGCGTAGAAAGTAAGTGCGGACGTTGAGCCGGCCAGGGCAGAGGTAGAAGAGAAGCCTCTGTCACCCCGGGCGACCTCCGTGCGCGGACTCCGGGTACCCACGCGCAGCACGCCGCGGGAGGCTCGTCGTCTAGGGACTGCGTACCGGGACGCCGGACGCCGAGTCCATGAAGGTACGACCAGAGTTGCACGCTTGGTCGCCCGAGAAGTTCCGCGCTTGCAGGCGGCGCCCGCCGGCTTCGGCCGACGGGCGCCGCCAGTGTTTCCAGGGCAATTCCGCAAGTAATCCCAGGTGAACCCCCACGTTCCTGCGCACGGCCGATGGACAACACCCGAGCTGGTGAGTAGCTTCCCGATACCGGCGCTGCCAGGTGGACTTCTCACCACCCGGCGGCGCACGACACTGGGAGGCCCTTTCGTGATGACCCGACTCGCGCGCTCGCGCCCGCGGAGGATCCATGCGCTCGCCGTCCCCCTCGCGGGGCTCCTCGCCATCACCGGAATCGGCGCCGGACTCGGCGCGACCGCGTCCGGCAGCACCCCGGACGCGAAAGCCATGACTTCCCCCGACGCTGCCCTCAACGCCGCCGCCCAGCAGGCACTCCACGGCCTCACGCTGGAGGAAAAGGTCGGCCAGCTGTTCGTCACCTGGGTCAACGGCAAGTCCGCCGACGAGGTCAACCCCAAGAACCAGGCCGATTTCGGCGTCGACACCCCCGCCGAGGTCGTGCACAAGTACCACCTCGGCGGCGTCATCTACTTCAACAACGACACCCGCGACAACTTCGACACCCCCACGCAGGTCGCGAAGCTCTCCAACGGCCTCCAACGGGCCGCGATCTCCAGCGGCGCCCACATCCCGTTGCAGATCGGCACCGACCAGGAAGGCGGCACCGTCACCCGGATGGGTGCTCCCGCCACGGAGTTCCCGAATTCCATGGCCATCGCCGCAGGCCGAAGCACCGACAGCGCGAAGCAGGCCGCCACGATCATCGGCCACGAACTGCGTGCCGTCGGCATCAACCAGGACTTCGCGCCCGACTCCGACGTGAACTCCAACCCGGCCAACCCGGTGATCGGCGTACGCTCCTTCGCCGGGCAACCCGACCTCGCGAGCCAGTTCGTGACGGCCGAGGTCAAGGGCTACCAGAACTCCGGTCTGCCGGCCGAAACCGTTTCCTCCACGGCAAAACACTTCCCCGGCCACGGCGACGCCGCGACCGACAGCCACACCGGCCTGCCGCGCATCGACCGCACCGAGGACGAGTGGCGCAAGATCGACGTGCCGCCGTTCAAGGCCGCAATCGCCGCGGGCGTCGACTCGATCATGAGCGCCCACATCCAGTTCCCCAGCCTCGACCCCTCCGGTGAGCCGGCCACGCTGTCGAAGCCGATCATCACCGGAAAGCTCCGCAACGAACTGCACTACGACGGCGTGGTGATCACCGACGCGCTCGAGATGCAAGGTGTGCGCGAGCTGCACAGCGACGCCGAAATCCCCGTGCTGGCCCTGAAAGCCGGCATCGACCAGCTCCTGATGCCGGTGCACCTCGACCTCGCGATCACCTCCGTGGTGAACGCCGTGAAGTCCGGTGACCTGCCGATGCAGCGCATCGACCAGAGCGTGCTGCGCGTGCTCAAGATGAAGCTGAAGCGCGGCATCCTCACTTCGCCGTTCAACAACCCCGCGCTCGTCGCGAAGAAGGTCGGCACGCCGGCGCACCTCGCCACCGCGCAGGGCATCGCCGACCGGTCGATCACCGCCATCGCCAACGACGCCGGCGTGCTGCCGCTCAAGCAGAAGCCCGCCACCGCGCTCGTCACGGGCTGGGGTGTGGCCAGCACGCAGACGCTCGCCGACCGCCTCACCGCCCACGGCACGAAGGCGACCGCGCTGCAGACCGGGCAGGCGCCGTCGGACGACCTCATCGCCCAGGCCGCCGAAGCGGCGAAGAACACCGACCTCGTGGTGGTCCTCACGAACAACCTCGGTGGGTTTCCCTTGCAGAACAAGCTTTTGCAGGCGCTGATGGACACCGGCAAACCCGTGGTCGCCGTCGCCGCGCAGATCCCGTACGACGCGGGGTACGCCAACCCGGTGCCCACGTGGCTCGCCACCTACGGCTACATCGCCCCGTCGCTCGAAACGCTCGCGAAGGTCGTGCTCGGCGAGACGAAGCCGAGCGGCAAGCTGCCCGTCGACGTCCCCGCGGGCGCCGACGTGAACACCGTCAAGTACCCCTTCGGACACGGACTGAGCTGGTGAACCTCAACCGCAGGAAGTTCCTCACCGTCCCCGCGCTCGCGGTGCCGGTGCTCGCGAGCGCATCCACAGTGGCGCAGGCGGCACCCACGGCACACCACCAGAAGGTGCTCACCGGCGCGGAACAACTCGCCGCCCAGCGCTGGCGGCCCCTGGCCGGGCGCAAGCTCGGCGTGCTCTCCAACCCCACGGGCGTGCTCGCGAGCGGCGACCACATCGTCGACGACATGGTTGCCGCCGGCGTGAAACCGGTGGCGGCCTTCGGGCCCGAGCACGGCTTCCGCGGCAGCGCACAGGCCGGTGGCTCCGAAGGCGACTACACCGATCCGCGCACCGGCATCCCCGTGTACGACGCGTACGGCGCCGACGCGGCTAAGCTCGCAACGCTGTTCACCAAAGCCGGCCTCGACACGGTCGTGTTCGACATCGCCGACGTCGGCGCCCGCTTCTACACCTACATCTGGTCGCTCTACACGGCGATGGTGGCGGCGGCGAAGGTCGGCGCGGCGTTCGTGGTGCTCGACCGGCCCAACCCGATCGGCGGTCGCCTCGCCGGCCCCGTGCTGGACCCGAAGTTCGCCTCCGGAGTCGGGCGCAAGCCGATCGCGCAGCAGCACGGCATGACCGTCGGCGAGCTGGCCCGGCTCTACAACACCGAGTTCCTGCCCGGCGAAGGCGTCAAGCCGGTCGACCTGCAGGTGATCGAGATCCGCGGCTGGCGGCGCGACACGTTCTTCGCCGAAACCGGTCTCGACTGGGTCATGCCCAGCCCGAACATGCCGACGCCCGACACCGCGCTGGTCTACCCCGGCACCTGCCTGTTCGAAGGCACGCTCTTCGCCGAGGGCCGCGGCACCACGCGGCCGTTCGAGATCATCGGCGCGCCGGGCGTCGACTGGCACTGGCGCGACAAGCTCGAAGCGCTCAACCTGCCCGGCGCGCGCTTCCGCGAGACCTACTTCGTGCCGACGTTCAGCAAGTTCGTGAACGAGACGTGCGGCGGCGTGCAGCTCACCGTCACGGACCCGAAGGCGTTCGACGCGATCACCACCGCCGTCGCGATGCTCGTGACCGCGAAACAGGTCGCGCCGCAGGCGTTCGGCTGGCGGCCCGATTACGCCATCGACCTGCTCTCCGGTTCCGACCGACTGCGCACCATGATCGACGCCGGCGCCGGGATCGACGAGGTCACCGGCGCCTGGCGCACCGAGCTCGCCGCGTTCGACCGGCAACGCCGGCCCTACCTGATCTATCGCTGAGGAGCGGTCATGCGTGTCAGAAAGGTGCTCGTCGCGACGGTCGTTGTACTGTTCGCGGCCACGACCACCGCAGGAGCTTCCGCCATCGCCACCACGACGCAGCACGACCCGCTCGCCGGGCGCTTCGACGTGGTGCGGCACGGCTTCGCCGCCCCGTCCACGACGTTGCGTGAGGGCAAGCCGTCCGACGTCGGCCTCGACGCCGGTCCGATCAAGAGCGCCGAGCAGTTCCTGACGAGCTGGACGCAGCCCGACGCCTCCGGCCACCCGCACTTCTCCGGCGCGGTCGGCCTGCTCGCCCACGACGGGGTGGTAGTCGACCGCTACGCCGTCGGCGGGGCGCTGCGCTACGCCGACGCGGCGGGCACCGAGCTGCCGAAGGACCAGCAGGTGCCGATGCGCGACAACACGATCTTCGACATGGCGTCGATCTCGAAGCTGTTCACCTCGATCGCCGCGCTGCAGCTGGTGGAGCAGGGCAAGCTCGACGTGAACGCACCGGTGGTGCGCTACCTGCCCGAGTTCGGCGTGAACGGCAAGGAAGCCGTGACGATCGAACAGCTGCTCACGCACACGTCCGGCTTCGACGCCGACCCCGTGCCGTCGCTGTGGCAGGGCTACCCCGACATCCCGTCGCGGCGCAAGGCCGTGCTCGACAGCCCGCTCAAGAACGCCCCGGGCACGACCTACCTCTATTCGGACCTCAACATGCTCACCCTCGGCTTCGTGATCGAGAAGCTGACCGGGCAGACCCTGGACAAGGTGGTGCACGACCGCATCACCGCTCCGCTGGGCATGGTCGACACCGGGTACAACCCGCCGGCGTCGAAGCTGGACCGCGTGGCCGCCACGGAGTTCGAGACGAACCCGCCGCGCGGGCTCGTGCGCGGCCAGGTGCACGACGAGAACGCGTGGTCGCTCGGCGGCGTCGCCGGGCACGCCGGCGTGTTCTCCACGGCCAGTGACCTGGCGATCCTCTGCCAGACCATCCTCAACGGCGGCACCTACCGGGGGAAGCGGATCCTGCGTCCCGACACCGTCGAGACGATGCTGACCAATTACAACCAGCAGTTCCCCGACGACGCCCACGGCCTCGGGTTCGAGCTCGACCAGCCGTGGTACATGGGTGCGCTTTCCTCACCGGTCACCGCCGGCCACACCGGTTTCACCGGCACGACGCTGGTCATCGACCCGCAATCGCGGTCGTTCGCGCTGTTGCTGACCAACCGAGTGCACCCGAGTCGCAACTGGGGTTCGATCAACACCGCCCGCCAGGCCTGGGCTACTTCGCTGGCCGAAGCCATGGCCGTGAAGCCCGCGCAGGGTCGCGACGCGTGGTTCGCGGACCTCGGGGACAAGGCGACGGCTACGCTCAGTACGCAGCCCTTGACACCGCGATCCGGCGGGCCGTTCCAGGTCTCGTTCTACGCCTTCGTGGACACCGAGGGGCCGACTGATCCACTTCAGCTGGAATCGTCTTCCGACGGTGTTAGTTGGCAACCGGTCGCCGTTCACGCGAACGGAGCAGGCGCACCCCCCGGACAGGTGACGTCGCTCTCGGGCCACGGACACCGTGCCTGGTGGCACGTGACGGCAGAAGTACCGGCCTCGGGCGATACAAGCCTCCGCTGGCGTTACACGACCGACGCGAGTTACACCGGACGCGGAGTTCTTCTCGACGGTGTGAAAGTCACCGAACGCGGCCGGGCAGTTCTCGATGGTGAGCGGAATCCGTCGGCACTCACCGCGACCGGATGGAGTTTGAGCTCTCGGTGACCGGCCTGTCGCACAGCGCCGAACTTTCCCTCCCACTCAGCGATCCAACGCCTTTTGCGTGGCGACAATAAGTTGCCAAGTCGTTAGCTTGAGCTCGTTAACAAGGTCGACCTGGTTAGCGACTTTCTGGTCAACGATTAATCGCAAAACGAAGTCCGCAGACACGGACGGGTTGCGATCCTGCCGAAGGATGTGGGTAGCCTTGTCGCAAATGCCAACGGTTAGTGACTTTCCGACGGTCGACGATGCCGATTCCGTGACGAACCCCGTACCGTCCGAGCAAACCGCAGCTCAGAACACTGTGCGTGACGCCGATGCGAGCCCGTTGGTCCGCATCCGTTCCCTCCTGCCCGGGCTCGCCCGGGCCGAACAGCGCGTCGCGAAGGTCGTGCTGGAGGACCCAGCTTCGGTCGCGCGCCGGAGCATCACCGAGGTCGCCCTCGCCGCCAGCACCAGCGAGACCACGGTCACGCGCTTCTGCAAGGCCGTCGGCGTCGGCGGGTACCCGCAGCTGCGCATCGCGCTGGCCGCGGACACCGCGCGCACCGAAGCGCGGACCACGCGCAACCTCGGTGGCGAGATCGGCCCGGAGGACGACCTCGCGGCGGTCATCGGCAAGGTCAGCTTCGCCGACGCGCGCGCGGTCGAGGAGACCGCCGACCAGCTCGACGTCGCGACCATGCAGCGCGTGATCGACCTCGTGGCCGAAGCCGGCCGCGTGGACGTGTACGGCGTGGGCGCGAGCGCGTTCGTGGCCGCCGACCTGCAGCAGAAGCTGCACCGCATCGGCCGCGTGAGCTTCTCGTGGTCCGACACGCACATCATGCTCACCTCGGCCGCGGTGCTCAGCCCCGGCGACGTCGCCATCGGCGTCTCCCACACGGGCGCGACCACCGACACCGTGGAGGCGCTGCGCGTCGCCCGTGAGCACGGTGCGATCACCGTCGCCGTGACGAACTTCCCGCGCTCGCCGATCACGGAGGTCGCCGACCACGTGCTCACCACGGCCGCTCGGGAAACCACCTTCCGTTCCGGAGCCACGGCGAGCCGCATCGCGCAGCTCACCGTGATCGACTGCCTGTTCATCGGGGTCGCTCAGCGCCACATGGACGCCTCCGTCCACGCGCTGGACGCCACGAGGGACGCGGTCGGCTCGCACCGGCTCGGGGTCAGGCCCGACGGTCGCCGCCGTCCGCGGGAAACCGGTAAGTGAACTCAGAAACGAGGCGCATGATGTCCGTCCCCACGCAGGCGGTACACGTCGATTCGCCGACCGAACAACGCAACCCCCGCACGGTGGACATCGACCTGATGTCCACCATGGGGATCCTCAGCGCGATCAACGCCGAGGACCGCCGGGTGCCCGACGCGGTGGCCGCGGTGTTGCCGCAGCTGGCGCGCGCGGTCGACTACGCCGTGGAAGCCCTGCGCGGCGGCGGCCGGGTGCACTACGTCGGGGCGGGCACGTCGGGCCGGCTGGCGACGCTGGACGCGGCCGAGCTCGTGCCGACGTTCAACGTGCCGGGCGACCTGTTCGTCGCGCACCACGCCGGCGGCGCGCAGGCACTGCGCCAGGCCGTCGAGAACGCCGAGGACGACGACGAGGCCGGCGCGGCCGAGCTGTCGGCCGTGGTTCAGCCGGGCGACTTCGTGCTCGGCCTCGCCGCGTCCGGGCGCACGCCGTTCGTGCTCGGCGCACTCGAGGCGTCGAGCCGCCTGGGCGCGCACACGGGGCTGGTCTCGGCCAACCCGCGTGCGGCGAAGCCCGCCGGCGTCGACGTGCTCATCGCGGTGGCCACCGGCGCCGAGGTGATCGCGGGCTCCACCCGCATGAAGGCGGGCACGGCGCAGAAGCTGATCCTGACGGCGTTCTCCACCGCGACGATGATCAAGCTGGGCAAGACCTACTCGAACCTGATGGTCAGCATGCGGGCCACGAACGCGAAGCTGCGCGGCCGCACGATCCGCATCCTGCAGGAGGCGACGGGCCTGACCATGGCCGACTGCTCCGACGCCCTCACCGAAGCCGGCGGCGACCTCAAGACGGCCCTGGTGCACCTCCTCTCGGGCTCCGACGTCGAACACTCCGCAGCGGCACTCGCGGCGACCGGCGGGCACGTGCGGAAGGCCCTGGACGCGCTGCACCTGCGCGCGGGCTGATGGGCTGCTTGCGCTTTGCGGGAAGCGCAGGCAGCTTGCTCAAAACGGACTAAGAGCCCCTCATCCCCTGGTGAGGGGCTCTTTTTGTGAGTCTGCGCTTATTGCGGTTCACTTGTTCACCTGTCTAACCTCTCAGGTGTTGTTCGCGAGGGAAAGCAGGTCTCCATGGTCATCGCGCCCGCCAGGCAGCCGCTCACCAAGAAGGAGTGGGGCTCGCTCTCCGGGATGGCGGCGGTGATCCTGCTGCTGAACCTCGCCGGCTGGGGCGTGCTGATCCTCTTCATCGCACCGCACCACTACGATCTCGGCGCGTCGGGCGTCTTCGGCATCGGCCTGGGGGTCACGGCGTTCACGCTCGGCATGCGCCACGCGTTCGACGCCGACCACATCGCCGCGATCGACAACACCACGCGCAAGCTGATGGCCGAGGGGCAACGTCCCTTGTCGGTCGGGTTCTGGTTCTCCCTGGGCCATTCGACGATCGTGTTCGGGTTGTGCCTGCTGCTGTCGCTGGGCGTGCGCGCGCTCGCCGGGCAGCTGGAGGACGATTCGTCGGCGCTGCACCGCACGACAGGGCTCATCGGGACATCCGTCTCGGGCGTTTTCCTCTACCTCATCGCGATCATCAATCTCGTGGCGCTCGTCGGGATCATCCGGGTCTTCGCGCGGATGCGCCGCGGTGAGCTGGACGAAGCCGCACTGGAACGCCAGCTCGACAAGCGCGGCTTCATGAACCGCCTGCTGCGAGGCGCGACGAAGGCCGTGCGCAAACCGTGGCACATCTACCCCGTGGGTGTCCTGTTCGGACTCGGCTTCGACACCGCGACGGAGATCGGCCTGCTCGTGCTCGCCGCCGGCGCGGCCGCGTTCGCCCTGCCCTGGTACGCGATCCTCGTGCTGCCCGTGCTCTTCGCCGCGGGCATGAGCCTGTTCGACGCCGCCGACGGCGTGTTCATGAACTTCGCCTACGGCTGGGCGTTTTCGCGCCCGATCCGCAAGATCTACTACAACATCACCGTCACCGCGCTGTCGGTGGCGGTGGCGCTGGTCATCGGCACGATCGAGCTCGTGTCGATCCTCGCCGAGCAGCTCGACATCACCCACGGCCCGCTCGCCACCATCGCCGACGTCGACCTCGACTACGTCGGGTTCGCGATCGTCGGGCTGTTCATCGTGACGTGGCTGGTCGCGCTCGCCGTGTGGCGGTTCGGGCGCATCGAGGAGAAGTGGTCGGCCCGCCTCACCGACCACTGAGTTCACTGATCGCTGAGCCGCTGGACGCGCAGGGCCAGCTGGATCTCCAGCGCACGTTCGGGCTCGCGCCAATCCTCGCCCAGCAACGCCGAAACGCGGTCGAGGCGCTGTACCACCGTGTTCACGTGGACGTGCAGCTCATCCTTGGCCCGCGCGAGGTTCCCGCCGGCCGCGAAGTACGCGCGCAGCGTGCCGACGAGGTCCGTGCCGCGGCGGGCGTCGTAGTCGAGGACCGGACCGAGCGTCGCCGTGACGTAGGCCGACAGGTCGGCGTGGCGGCCCAGCAGCACACCGAGGAAACCCAGCTCGGCCATCGCCGCGCCGTCGCCTTCGCGGCCGAGCGCCAGCAGTGTGCTCACGCAACGCACTGCTTCGGCATAAGCAGAAGCGAGCGCGGCCGGTCCGGCGGCGGGGCCGGCGGCACCGACCGTCACCGGACAGTCCACAACGGACTTGAGCTCGCGTGCCACCTTCGCGGCCGCCACCTCGGGCGGAGCCAGCGCCACGACTTGCTCCGCGTGCACCCCCACCAGATCGCCGTGACGCGCACACGCCGATGCCAGGCCACGGCGGGAGATCCCGGGCGCGTGGGCGACGAGCACCACGTGCGGGGCCGACAAGTCGACACCCAGGCGGCGTGCGCGGGCCGTCAGCGAAGCCGGATTGCGCTCGGGTGAAGTGAGCAGATCGGTGAGCAGCTCACCACGCACCTCGTCTTCGGCCTGCGCCACGGACCGGCGCAGCATCAGCAGCAACGCCGTGACCACGGCCGCGCGCTCGAACAACCGCCGATCCGCGCCCGCCAGCTCCGGGCGGCCCGCCAGCGTCAGGCTGCCCAGCAGCTCCTGACCCGCCCGCACCGCGCACACCCACGTGTCCGCTGTGGACTCCGCTCGCCCACTGCCGAGGGACGAGACCACTGCCGGCGAGGAGAACGACAGCGCGGAACCCGCCAGCAATTCCCCCGACGCGTCGTGCACGGCGATCCGCCCCCGCAGCACCCCGGCCACTTCCGCCGCGACTTCCGGCAGGTCACCGCCCCGCAGCACGAGGTCCATCAGGCGATCGTGGGCTTCGTCGGCGCGGCGCATGGTCGCGTTCACGGCGTTGAGCTCGGCGGCCGAGCGGCGCGTCTCGTCGAGCAGGTGGGCGTTGTCGAGGGCGATGGCCGCGTGGTTGGCCAGCGACGAGAGCAGCGCGACCTCCGCCGTCGAGAACGCACGGGGCGCGCGGTCCGACGCGTAGAGCACGCCCAGCACCTTGCCGCCGATGGCCAGCGGCACGCCGAGGATCGCGGTGAGGCCCTCTTCGCGCACACCGGTGTCGATGGGCGAGGTGTGGCGGAAGCGGGCGTCGGCGAAGTAGTCGGCTGTCGCGTACGGCCGCGCGGTCTGGGCCACCAGGCCGCCGAGCCCCTCGCCCATGCCGAGCACGATCTGCTGGAACAGCGCGGACACCGAACCGTCGGTCACGCGGATGTAGGTTTTGCCGGCGGCTTCGTCGTTGAGGCTCAGGTACGACACGTCCACGCCGAGCAAGGTCCGCGCCCGCCGCACGATCGAGCGCAGCACCGCGTCCGGGTCCCGCAGCCGCGCGAGGTCGCTCGCGGTGTCGAACAACGCCGTGAGCTCGGCTTCGCGCCGCTGGTGCTCGGTGAGCGTCTCTCGGACGCGCAGGGCGAGCTCGGTCGCGTCGGCACCGGACTCGCGAGCCGCGTGCGCCAGCTGCTCACTGCTCGCGCCTTCGGCGAGCAGCTCGAGCAACCGGCGGTAGGGCTCCACACAGGTCATGCTGTCACTGAGCGCCGCTCCGCGGGAGCGTCTTCCAGCGACTCGCCGCGCGTTTCCCGCGCGCCGAGCAGGGCCAGCGCCGAGAGCACGCACATCGCGGCGACGTAGACCGACACCGGCACCGTCGAGTGGTACGCCTGGAACAGCGCGACCGCGATGATCGGCGCGATCGCGCCCGCCGCGATGGACGACAGCTGCCCGCCCACCGAAAGGCCGGTGTAGCGCACGCGCGTCGGGAACTGCTCGGCGAAGAACGCCGCCTGCGGCCCGTACATCGCACCGTGGACCACGAGCCCGATCGTCGCCGCGCCGATCACCGCGCCGGTCGTGCGCAGGTCCAGCAGCCAGAAGAAGCCGAACGACCACGCGGCCATCCCGAGCACGCCGAACAAGTACACCGGCTTGCGCCCGACCTTGTCGGAAAGCAGGCCCCACAAGGGAATCGTCACGAAGTGCACGGCGGAGGCGACCAGCACCGCCGTCAGCCCGGTCGCCTTCGGCAGGCCGAGACCGGTGGTCACGTAGACGAGGATGAACGCGGTGATCACGTAGTACGACACGTTCTCCGCCAGCCGCGAGCCGAACGTCACGACCAGCCCGCGCAGGTGGCCGCGGAACACCTCGACGATCGGCGTGGCTTCCGCCTCTCCCGCGGCCGCCTTGGCCGCCAGGAACACCGGCGACTCCGCCACCGCCAGCCGCACCCACAGCCCGATCGCCACGAGCACACCCGAGAGCAGGAACGGGATGCGCCAGCCCCACGAGTTGAACGCCGCGTCGGACTGCGCCGCGGCGAGGATCGCCAGCACCGCCGTGGCCAGCAGGTTCCCGGCCGGCACACCGGTCTGCGGCCACGACGCCCAGAACCCGCGCCGCCGGTCGTCGCCGTGTTCGGACACGAGCAGCACCGCGCCGCCCCACTCGCCGCCGAGTGCGAAGCCCTGCACGAGCCGCAGCAGCGTCAGCAGGATCGGCGCGAGCACGCCGACCGAGCCGTACGTGGGCAGCACGCCCATGAGGAACGTCGAGCCACCCATCATCACCAGGCTCACCACGAGCAGGCGCTTGCGCCCGATGCGGTCGCCGAAGTGGCCGAACACCAGGCCGCCGATGGGTCGCGCGAGGAAGCCGACCGCATACGTCAGCAGCGCGAGCAGCGTACCGGTGAGCGGGTCGGCCGTGGGGAAGAAAAGCTTGTTGAAGATCAGCGCGGCGGCCGAGGTGTAGAGGAAGAAGTCGTACCACTCCACGGTGGTGCCGATCAGGCTCGCGCCGACCACGCGCAGCAGGCCGGCCCGGGTGGGTGTTGTCATTGCGGGCTCCACTTCGTTGTGGGGACGGGGTTTCAGGGGAGTTCAGGCGGCCGACCAGCCGCCGTCCAGCGGCAGCGACGCGCCCGTGACGTGTCCGGCGTGCTCGCCGCACAGCCACACCACGAGATCGGCGACGTCCGCCGGTTCGATGAGCTTCTTGATCGCCGCGCGCCGCAGCAGCACCTGCTCCACGACCTCGTCGGCGACGAGGCCGTGCTCCTCCGCCTGCGCTTCGATCTGCCCGGAGACAAGCGGGGTACGCACATAGCCGGGGTTCACGCAGTTGCTGGTCACGCCGTGCTCCGCGCCTTCGAGAGCGGCCACTTTGGACAGTCCTTCGAGCGCGTGTTTCGCCGTGACGTAGGCGGCTTTGTACGGGCTGGCGCGCACGCCGTGCACGCTGGAGACGTTGACGATCCGGCCCCAGCCGCGCGCGTACATCGCGGGCAGCGACCGGCGGATCAGCAGGAACGGCGCCGTCACCATCAAGGCCTGGATGCGCGCGAACTGCTCGGGCGGGAACTCGTGCAGCGCGGCCACGTGCTGCACACCGGCGTTGTTCACGAGCACGTCGAGCTGGTCCGGCAACGCGTCGATCACCGACGGATCGGTGAGGTCACCGGCGTGCGCCCAGCCGCCGATCTCGGCCGCGGCCGCTTCGGCCCCCCGCGCGTCGACGTCCACCACGTGCACCTTCGCGCCCGCCGCGGCCAGCGCGCGGACGCAGGCGAGCCCGATTCCGCTCGCCCCACCGGTCACGAGCGCGACGCGCCCTTCGAG
The DNA here is from genome assembly GCF_053602515.1 of Amycolatopsis sp. NPDC004368. Classification (NCBI taxonomy): domain Bacteria; kingdom Bacillati; phylum Actinomycetota; class Actinomycetes; order Pseudonocardiales; family Pseudonocardiaceae; genus Amycolatopsis; species Amycolatopsis sp. NPDC004368. The sequence continues at coordinate 147,661 of NZ_JBSGDT010000012.1, forward strand.
CGAGCTGTGACGTACCCCACTGGTCATGGGCTACGAGGTTAGGTCGCGCCCACCTCGACGACCATGTGCCGAGCCACCACAGCTCGGCAAGAACCAGTGTGGTCGAAACACACCGTCAGCCGGCGGCGGACGAGATGCTGCGCGCCTCGCGCGCCCCGGCTTCGAACGCTTCGCAGCAGAACAGCAGCCACTCGCGCACCCCGTCGGCGGTGCCACTGGCAAACCCCGAAGCCAGCTCGACGTACCGGGGCACGCGCCGGAAGAACGCCACCTCCGGGATGGTCAGCGCCTTCGGGTCGAGACCCGTCGCGATCATCGACAGGCGCGCCGCGGCGCGGGCGACCACACCGTCGGCCGAGCCGAACGGGCGCAGTGCCAGCAGCTCGCCGTGCACCACGGCCGTGAGCACCGGGCCGGGCACGGCGGTCGCGCCCGTGACGAGCTGGGCCAGGAGCTCGAGCCGCTCGCCACCCGTGCGGGGCCGGCCGAGCGCGTCCGGGTCGTCGACGACGTCGGCCGCGGCCAGCACGTGCAGCCGGGCCAGCGCCTGCAACGGCGCACGCCGCCAGGTGGGCAGGACCGTTTCCAGCGACTCGGCCACGCGCAGCGCGCCGGCCAGCAGCGGGTCGGCGACCGCGCCGGCGCCGGGCAGCTCGGGGTTGGCGCCGTCGATGCCGGCCGACGCGCGGGCCGCGCGCACCGAGGCCTCGGCGGCCGTCTCGGCGCCGCCCCGCAGGTTGGCGGGCAGGCGGTGCACGGCGAAGACCGCGTCCTGCGCCGCCTTGGCCGCGGCGGCCACCCCGTCGAGGTCCAGCAGCGGCTTGAGCGGGTCGGTCATGCGTCGAGCACCTGCCCGGCGCGCTTGACCACCGGCGGCAGGACCGACCACGGGAAGTTGATCCAGCGGTCGGTGCGGCGCCACACGTACTCACTGCGCACCGCCGAATGCGGCTTCTCGTAGATCACGGCGCAGCGCACGTCGGCCACGTGGTCGGCGCAGAAGTCGCGCACGAGCTTGAGCGTGGCGCCGGTGTCGGCCACGTCGTCGGCGACAAGCACCTTCTTGTTGCTCAGGTCCACGACGTTGGGCACGGGCGGCAGCATCACCGGCAGGTCGAGGCGCTGGTCGACGCCGGTGTAGAACTCGACGTTCATCACGTGCAGGTTCTTCACGTCCAGCGCGTAGCCGAGCGCGCCGGCGACGAAGAGCCCGCCGCGGGCGATGGAGAGGACGAGGTCGGGCTCGAACCCGTCGGCGGCGATCTGTTCGGCGAGCTCCCTGCTGGCCGCACCGAACAGCTCCCAGGTGAGCTCTTCCCTCGCCGCGCCGTCTTCAGCCATGCCGTCGCCTCTCCTCGGATCGATCCCGCGAGCATAAGCAACCGCAAAGTGGCCTTATGAGATGATCGAGAACTGGCTATGCCGGAAGACCACTTGCCACCGTAGCTTGGGTTCCGTGAGCGACTGGAACGAGCACCCGACCCTGTCCGGCACCCACGTGCGCCTCGAACCGCTGACCCCGGACCACGCGAAGGGCCTGTTCGAGGCCGGCCAGGACCCGGCGATCTGGGCCTGGCTGAGCAGCCGGCAGTTCGCCGGTCCGGCCGACGCCGAGGCGTACGTCGAAGCGGCGCTGGCCGATCCGGACCGCCGGGCGTTCGCCCAGGTCGATGTCGCGACCGGCCTGGTCGCGGGCACGACGTCGTACTACCAGATCGTGGCCAAGCACCGGATCCTGTCGATCGGGCACACCTGGATCAACCCGCGGTGGCAGCGCACGGCGCTCAACACCGAGGCCAAGTTCCTGTTGCTGCGCAACGCGTTCGAGGTGCTCGGCGCCCAGCGCGCGGCGTGGGAGACCGACATCCGCAACCTGCGTTCGCAGCGGGCGATCGAGCGGCTCGGCGCGCAACGCGAAGGTGTGCTGCGGGCGCACCGGATCCGTCCGGATGGCACCTCGCGCGACACGGTGGTGTACTCGATGACAGACGCGGAATGGCCCGGAGCACGCGCCCGGCTGCTCGCCCGCCTCGCCTGAGTGCGTGCCCACACGGCTGCGACCTTGTCCGGAGCGGACTAACGTCGCTAGCGTGCCGTGAGCCGCGGGTTCGCACTACAGGAGGCCTTGCACCATGACCGAGCAGTCCCCAGCGCTGGTAAACCTGCTCACCGAGAGCCGCACCTTCCCACCGAGCGACGAGTTCGCCGCTCAGGCCAACCTCAAGGCCGACGCGTATGAGAAGGCGGACGCGGACCGGGAGCAGTTCTGGGCCGAGCAGGCCGAGCGCCTGAGCTGGGACACCAAGTGGACCCAGGTACTGGACTGGACCAATGCGCCGTTCGCGAAGTGGTTCGTGGGCGGGAAGCTGAACGTCGCCTACAACTGCGTCGACCGGCACGTCGAGGCCGGCCACGGGGACCAGGTCGCCATCCACTGGGTCGGCGAGCCGGGTGACACCCGGGACATCACGTACGCGCAGCTGAAGGACGAGGTCTCGAAGGCCGCCAACGCGCTGGTCTCGCTCGGCGTGAAGGCCGGCGACGTCGTGGCCGTCCAGCTGCAGATGATCCCCGAGGCGATCTTCGCGATGCTCGCGTGCGCCCGCCTCGGCGCGCTGCACAACGTGGTGTTCGGCGGCTTCTCCCCGACCGCGCTGCGCGCCCGCGTCGACGACGCCAAGGCCAAGATCGTGGTCACCTCCGACGGCCAGTACCGCCGTGGCAAAGCCGCCGCGATGAAGGCCAATGTGGACGAGGCGCTCGAGGGCGCCGAGACCGTGGAGAAGGTCATCGTGGTCCGCCGCACCGGCAGCGACCTCGCGGGCGAGGTGCCGTGGACCGACGGGCGCGACCTGTGGTGGCACGACCTCGTCGACGGTCAGTCGGCCGAGCACACGCCCGAGGCGTTCGACAGCGAGCACCCGCTGTTCATCCTCTACACCTCCGGCACCACCGGGCGCCCCAAGGGCATCCTGCACACCTCCGGCGGCTACCTCACGCAGGCCGCGTACACGCACCAGAACGTGTTCGACCACAAGGCCGGCGAGGACGTGTACTGGTGCACGGCCGACATCGGCTGGATCACCGGCCACAGCTACATCGTCTACGGGCCGCTGGCGAACCGCGTCACGCAGGTCGTGTACGAGGGCACGCCGAACACCCCGCACGAGGGCCGGCACTGGGAGATCGTGCAGAAGTACAAGGTCTCGCTCTACTACACCGCGCCCACGCTGATCCGCACGTTCATGAAGTGGGGCGCGGACATCCCGGCGAAGTACGACCTCACGTCGCTGCGCGTGCTCGGCAGCGTCGGCGAGCCGATCAACCCCGAGGCGTGGATCTGGTACCGCGAGACCATCGGTGCGAGCAGGACGCCGATCGTCGACACGTGGTGGCAGACCGAGACCGGCGGCATCATGATCTCGCCGCTGCCGGGTGTCACGTCCACCAAGCCGGGTTCGGCGCAGCGCGCGCTGCCGGGCATCTCGGCGAAGGTCGTCGACGACCAGGGCAACGAGGTTGCCCACGGTGGCGGCGGCTACCTGGTGCTCGACAAGCCGTGGCCGGGCATGCTGCGCGGTGTGTGGGGCGACGAGGAGCGCTACCGCGAGACGTACTGGTCGCGATTCGCCGACCAGGGCTTCTACTTCGCCGGCGACGGCGCGAAGTACGACGACGACGGTGACATCTGGCTGCTCGGCCGCGTCGACGACGTGATGAACGTGTCGGGCCACCGCATCTCGACCACGGAGGTCGAGTCGGCGCTGGTGTCGCACCCGACGGTGGCCGAGGCGGCCGTGGTCGGCGCGACGGACCCGACGACCGGGCAGGGCATCGTGGCGTTCGTGATCCTGCGCGGCAACGCGAAGGATGGCGGCGAGGAAGCCGTGCAGGAGCTGCGCAACCACGTGGCGAAGGAGATCGGCCCGATCGCGAAGCCGCGGCAGATCATGGTCGTGCCGGAGCTGCCGAAGACGCGCTCGGGCAAGATCATGCGCCGCCTGCTGCGCGACGTCGCGGAGAACCGCGCGATCGGCGACGTGACGACGCTGGCCGACTCGTCGGTGATGGACCTGATCTCCTCCGGTCTGCAGTCGGACAAGGAAGAGTAGAGTCTCCTCGCGTGCAGGAAGGGGCTCTCCCGGCCGCGAGGGCCCCTTCGTTGCGTTCATTACCCCGAATGGCGCACATCGAACGCATGTTCTAAGATGTGCGGCTGTACCCACCCCAGATCCGGGCAAGGAGACGACACGAATGACCGTGGAAGCCTTGACGCACGACGAGGACACTGCGGCCGAAGCGGCGACGACCGAGGCGACCTCAGCCCCGGCCCAGACCGCCGACGCCCCGGAAGTCACCGAGCCCACTGACTCAGCTGCGTCGTCTTCCGAGCCGGTGCCGTCTTCGGCTCCCGAAGAGGCACCGAAGCCGAAGCGTGGCCGGCCCAAGGCCGCCGCCGCGTCCACCGCGAAGAAGACCCGCACGGTCGAGCTCACGCTCACCGTCACCGGCACCGCCGACGGCGAGTGGCAGGCCGAGCTCAAGAACGGCAGCAAGTGGGTCGCGAAGGGCCTGGAGATCCCGGCCGCCGCCGTCTCGCGCGCCGCCCGCGAACTCCACGAGGACCTGTCGGGTCCGATCGACGAGGTCATCAACCAGGCGCGCGAGGCGCAGGCCGCGAAGGTCGCGCAGCTCGAGGCCGAGCTGGAAGCCGCCAAGGCGGCACTGGCGGAGCTGGACGTCTGAGCTTCCCTGAACGTCCGAGTTTCCCCGAAGAGCCCGGCATCTCCGTGGGGGTGTCGGGCTTTTTCGTGCCCGATGAGGTGAGGCACAATTACCGTAGGAATACCTAAATAAGGAAACCCTAGGCTGACGTTATCCGGGGAACATTCTGTCGCGCCGCCAGGAATTTCGTGTTTCACTATTCCGGTGACCGAAACGGTGGACGCGACCGAATCCCACGAGCCGCACGAAGCACACGAGCCGCACGGGGACGTGGGGGGCAAGCTGAACTGGCTGCGTGCCGGGGTTCTCGGGGCCAACGACGGGATCGTGTCCGTCGCGGGGATCGTGGTGGGCGTCGCGGGTGCCACCACGAACAACACGGCGATCCTCACCGCCGGAATTGCCGGATTGGTGGCCGGCGCGTTTTCGATGGCCGGCGGGGAATACGTGAGCGTGAGCACGCAGCGCGACACCGAACGCGCACTGCTGCAGCTCGAGAAGCAAGAACTGAAAACGATGCCCGAGGCCGAGGAACGCGAGCTCGCCGGGATCTACGAGGGCAAGGGCCTCTCGCCCGAGCTCGCCGCGGAGGTCGCGCGTGAGCTGACCCGCAAGGACGCGCTGCACGCCCACGCCGAGGCCGAGCTGGGCATCGACCCGGACAACCTCACCAACCCGTGGCAGGCGGCGTGGGCATCGCTGATCGCGTTCTCCGTCGGCGCGCTGCTGCCGCTGCTCTCGATCGCCTGGACGGCCGTGTCGGTGCGCGTGTGGGCGTGCGCGCTGGCCGTGGTCGTGGGCCTCACGCTCACCGGGTTCGTGAGCGCGAAGCTCGGCGACGCACAGGTGGGGCGCGCGATCCTGCGCAACGTCGGGGTCGGCGCCCTCACCATGCTCGTCACCTACTTCGTCGGCGTGCTGTTCGGCACGACCGTCGGCTAGGGCTAGTGCACGCCCTTCATCAGCTTCTTGATGAAGGGGATCAACGCCAGCAGAGCCAGCCCGATCACGATCGCGACGCCGCCGATGATGCCGAAGTACGGCGGCTCGTCGTGCACGTCGTAGGACTCGGCGAGCTTGCCCGACAGCGCGGTGCCCAGGGAGACCGACAGGAAGTTCAGCGCCACCATCTGCGTGCGGAACGCCTTCGGCGCGAGCTTCGTCGACAACGACAGCCCGACCGGCGACAACATCAGCTCGGCGATCGTGAACACCAGCAGGATGCCTGCCAGCGCGATGAGCGGGCTGCCGTTCACACCCGTGCCGGTCATCGGCAGGAACAGCAGGAACGCGATGCCCATGAGCACGGTGCCGAGCACGAACTTCATCGGCGTCGACGGCTGCTTCGGCCCGAGCTTCGTCCAGATCGCGGCGACGATCGGCGCGAAGACGATGATGAACACCGGGTTGATCGAGTTCACCCACGACACCGGCATGTCCCAGCCGAACAGGTTCCGGTCGAGGCGCTGGTCGCTGTAGACCGACACCACGGTGGACTGCTGCTGGTACAGCGAGAAGAACGCGGCGCTCGCGATGTACATCGGGATGAACGAGAACACGCGGCTGCGCTCGTCGGAGGTGATCTTCCTGCTGGTCAGGATCACCACGAAGTACACGACCGAGATGGCGGCGACCACGTACACGACCACGTCGGCCAGGTTCCCCGGGTTGACCACGCCGGACAGGATCAGCGCGACCACCGCGGCCACGATCACCACGGCAACCCCGATCGCCGCGAAGCGCTGCGAGGGCTGGAGCGGGTTCGGGATCTCCGACGCCTTCTCGCCCAGGTTCTTGCGGCCGAGCGTGTACTGGATCAGGCCCAGCGCCATGCCGATCGCGGCGAGCCCGAAGCCGAGGTGGAAACCGACCTCCGACTGCGCGAGCCCGGTGAGCAGCGGGCCGATGAACCCGCCCAGGTTGATACCCATGTAGAAAATCGTGAAGCCGGCGTCGCGACGCTCGTCGCCCTCGGCGTAGAGCGTGCCGACGACGGCGGTGGCGTTGGCCTTCAGCCCGCCCGACCCGATCGCGACGCACGCGAGGCCCACGCCGATACCCGTGAGGCCCGGCAGCAGCGCCAGCGCGATGTGCCCGATCATCACCAGGATGGCGCTGTAGAACAGCGTGCGCTCGGAGCCGAGCAGCCGGTCGGCCACTCACGCGCCGATCACCGTGGCGAGGTAGACCGTGCCGCCGTACGCGCCGACCACGCCGAGCGCGTCGCCCTGGTCGATGCCGAGCCCGCCCTGGTCGGCCTTGTAGTAGAGGTAGATGGCGAGGATGCCGAGCATCCCGTAGTAGGAGAACCGCTCCCACATCTCCACGCCGAAGAGGTTCGCCAGCCCTCGTGGGTGCCCGAAGAACCTCGTGTCGTGTTGGGCCGCCTCGGTAGAGGTACTCACAACTTTCTCGTCCTTGTCCTAGACAACGTTGTCGTTTCCGATTCGCATGCTAGAAGGCAAACGGGTGAACCGAACACCGGGCGGGGTGTGGGAAGGGTCATCGAGGGCTCTTACCGGCACTTCTCGTTGGTTAAGCTGGTATCAAGGTGCGCCGGGAAGTCTGGTCGGCAAGAGTTCTGTCCGTTGCCGTCCCGGAGGTCTGACCGTGTCCGCTCCCCGCCAAGCCGCCGCCGAGTTCGCTCGCTACCTGCGCATGGAGACCACGGGCGGGATCATCCTGCTGATCACCACCGCCGTCGCGCTGATCTGGGCGAACTCGCCGGCCGGGGACGTCTATCGGGCCGTGCGCGACTTCGAGGTCGGGCCCGAGTTCCTGCACTTGAACTTGTCGGTGGGCGATTGGGCGAAGGACGGCCTGCTCGCGTTGTTCTTCTTCGTCGCCGGGCTGGAGCTCAAGCGCGAGCTCGTGGTCGGTGAGCTCTCGCGCGTGAAGCAGGCGGTGCTGCCGGTGATCGCGGCGGTCGGCGGGATGGTCGTGCCGGCGCTGCTCGCGCTGGCTATCGGCTCGGGCACGCCGGGCTTCGACCGCGCGTGGGCGATCCCGGTGGCCACCGACATCGCCTTCGCGCTCGGTGTGCTCGCCCTCACCGCGTCGAACCTGCCGAGCAGCGCCCGCGTTTTCCTGCTGTCGCTGGCGGTGGTCGACGACCTCGGGGCGATCCTGGTGATCGCGATCGTCTTCACCACCGGGTTCGACCTGATCGCCGCCGCCGTGGCCGTGGTGGCGCTGGCGCTGTACTGGTTCCTGCAGCGCAGGCGCGTCCGCACGCCTTGGCTGTACGTGCCACTCGCCGTGGTCACCTGGGTCGCGGTGCACACCACGGGCATCCACGCGACCATCGCCGGTGTCGCGCTCGGGCTGCTCACCCGGGTGAGGCCCGACGAAGGCGAGGACGAGGCACCGGCCGTGCGGCTGGAGCACCGGCTGCAGCCGTGGTCGGCGGCGGTCGCGGTACCCGTGTTCGCGCTGTTCGCCGCGGGGATCTCGGTCAACGGGCACGCGCTCGGACAGGTCTTCACCACCGCGTTGCCGCTGGCCGTCCTGTTCGGACTGGTCGTGGGCAAGTTCGTCGGCATCCTCGGGGCGAGCGTGCTGGCGGTGAAGCTGGGCGTGGCGGAAAAGCCCACCGGCACGGGGTGGCGTGACCTGGCGGCGCTGGCCGCGCTCGGCGGGGTCGGCTTCACGGTGAGCCTGCTGATCGCCGACCTCGCGCTCGGCGAACCGGAGACCGAACTGGCCAAAGCGGCGGTGCTGATCGCGTCGGCGGTGGCTTCGCTGACGTCGGCCGCGCTGCTGCTGCGACGCAACCGGGTGCACGCTCGCGAAGGCTGATCTCCGACACTCCCGACGGTCCGTCGCGCCCGGGGAACGGGTACGTGGCACGATGACCCGGTGACCAGCCCCAAACACGAACGCACCGGCCCCGACGGCGTGGGGGCCGTGCCCTACCTGCCCCTCTCGAGCGACGAGGAGGCCGCGGCGGCGGAACAGTCCATCGGCAAACTCGTCGGTGACGCGACCCAGCACCTGTCGACACTGGTCAGGGCCGAGGTCGAGCTGGCGAAGTCGGAGCTGGTCGGCGAGATGAAGAAGGGGCTCAAGGGCGCCGTTTTCTTCCTCATCGCGCTCGCCGTGGGGCTCTACAGCTCGTACTTCCTGTTCCTCTTCATCGCCGAAATCCTGTCGGACTGGTGGGGCGTGCGCTGGCCGGCGTTCCTCACGGTGTTCGGCCTGATGCTCATCACCACCGCCATCACGGCGCTGATCGGCTGGCGCAAGGTGAAGAAGATCAAGGCGCCGGAGCGCACGATCGACAGCGTCAAGGAGACGGCCGCGGCCCTGAAGCCGCGGCGTGCGGCCGAAGAAGACAACCTGCCCGCGACGCGTCCCTGACGCGGCACCCGCAGTGCAGCTCACGCCCGATCCGTCGATCGTCCGCATCGACGGTCCGTGGACGCACCGCGACGTCTCGGCCAACGGCATCCGCCTGCACGTCGCCGAGCTCGGCAACGGCCCGTTGGTGCTGCTCCTGCACGGGTTCGGCGAGTTCTGGTGGACGTGGCACCACCAGCTGCGCGGTCTCGCCGACGCCGGTTTCCGCGCCGTCGCCGTGGACCTGCGCGGCTACGGCGACTCCGACAAACCCCCGCGCGGCTACGACGCGTGGACCCTGGCGGGTGACGTCGGCGGCCTGATCAAGGCGCTCGGCGCCCGTCGCGCGCACCTCGTCGGCCACGCCTGGGGCGGGATGCTCGCCTGGACGGTCGCCGCCCTGCACCCCCGGCTCGTGTCGTCGGTGACGGCCGTCGGCGCCGCGCACCCGCTCGCCCTGAAGTCCGCCGTGCTGCGCGCGCGCCTCGGCCAGGCCCGCGCCGTGAGCCACCTGTTCCGGTTCCAGGTTCCGATGGCTCCCGAGAAGTGGCTGGTCCGCGACGGAGCCGCCGCGGTGGAGTCGTTGTTCCACAGCTGGTCCGGCCCGGCGTGGCGGTCCTCTTCGGACTTCACCGACACGGTTTCCCTCTTCCGCCAGGCCATGCTGATCCCTGGTGTCGCGCACTCCGCACTGGAGTACTACCGCTGGGCCTTCCGCTCGCAGTTCCGCGGCGAGGGGCGCCGGTTCACCGACGCCGTGGGCAAGCGCGTCGCCGCTCCGGTGCTGCAACTGCACGGCGCGGTGGACACCTGCATCGTCCCGGAGACCGCGCGGGCGTCCGTGCACTGGGCCGGGCCGCACGGCGAGCCCCGAATCTGGCCGGGGGTCGGGCACTTCCCGCAACTGGAGGACCCGGAGCGGGTGACGAAGTCCGTTGTGGACTTCATCTCGTGAGCTCCGGTCAGCTCGCGCAGGCGCCCGTGCTCACGTTCGTCGTCTGAGACGGCGCCGCCGCGACCTCCGCGCGCACCTGTTCCGCGGTGAGCGTGAAGCCGGTGTCCGGATCTTCGACGGCCGCGCCGAAGACGACGCCGATCACGTCGCCGTCCGGGGTGATCATGGGGCCGCCGGAATTGCCGCTGCGGATGCCGGCGCGGATGGTGAACACATCGCGCTGCACGGTGTTCGCGTCGTAGATGTCGGGGCCGCGCAGGTTGATGCGGCCGCGCACGCGGGCCGCGGTCGAGGTGTACGGGCCGTCGAGTGGATAACCGAGCACGATGGCGTTGTCACCCGCCCGCGCGGTTTCCCGCGCGAACGGCAGCGCCGGCGCGGCCAGGCCGGGCACGGCCAGCACGGCGATGTCGACCTCGGGGTTGAAGTACACGACCCGCGCCCGGTAGTCGCCGCGCGTGGACTCGATGCCGACCTCGGAGGTGCCGGCGACGACGTGCGCGTTGGTCATCACCCGCTGCGGCGCGATCACGAAACCGCTGCCCTCCAGCGATTTCGAGCACGACGGCGCGTTGCCGCGGATCTTCACCACGCTCGGGTGCACCCGGCGCGCCACCGCCGTGACGTTCATCGACGTGTCCGGCGGCGCGGTGTCCGCCGCGGGCGCCTTCTCGAACGGCGAGAGCGCCGACGGGAAGCCCGACGCGTCGAGCAGCTTGCGCAGGTCGCTCGGCAGGCCCTGGGCCTCGGGCGGCATGAGGTCGTTGACCTCGCCCAGCACCGTCGACGAGTTGATCGCCTTCGCGAGCCCCGGGATGGCCGACACCGTCGTGAGCGGGTTCGCGACGAGCCACGCCACCACGAAAACCGCGGCCGCCTGGACGATCGCGCCCAGCGTCTTGTCCACTCCGGACAGCTTGTCGGGGTTGATCTTCCGCCGCAGCTTGCGCCCGGCCCACACCCCGAGCGTCTCGCCGAGCACCACCAGGAACACCACCACGGCGAGCGCGAACGCGACCTTCGCCACGGGGTTGTCGAACAGCTCGATCACGAACGGCGCCAGCTTCACCCCGAGCACCGCCCCGATGGCGACGCCGATCAGCGCGGGCAGCGCGACGATCACCCCCTGGTACGCCCCCGAAACCGCCGCCAGCACCGCCAGCACCAGCACGAGGACATCGACCCAGTTCACGCCGTCACTCCCCGCTCGCCTCTTCCTGAGCCGCGTTCCGGGCCCGGTGTTCGGCCAACGCTACGTCAAGGTCGCGCACGTCGCCGGTGTCCCACTCGCGCTCCCAGCCGCCGAGCGAAAGCAGCGCCGAGAGCAGCCCGGCGGTGAAGCCCCACACGAACAGCCCGTCGACTTCGAACGCCGGGCCGGTCCACGTGCGGCCCTTCATCTGCACGCGGAACCGGTTGGCCGGGTCGGCGAGGTCCGCGAGCGCGACCCGCGCGACGGCCGCGGTCTCACCCGGGTCCACGGCGTGCACGGGCGAGGGCGTGTGCCAGTAGCCGAGCACGGGCGTCACGGCGAAGCGCGACACCGGCACGGGCAGCTGCGGCAGGATCGCCACCGGCAGGATCCCGGACGGGTCCACGCCCGTCTCCTCCTCGGCCTCGCGCAGGGCCGTGCCGACGGGTCCGTCGTCGCCGTCCTCCGCGCCGCCGCCCGGGAACGCGACCTGGCCCGCGTGGGAGCCGAGCGTGTCGGCGCGGCGCTGCAGCAGCACGTCGGGTCCGCCGGCGCGCTCGCCGAAGAGGATCAGCACGGCGGCCGAGCGCGTGAGCGAGTCGTCGACGGTGAACCGGCTGAACGCGCGGCTGTCGACCTCCGCGGACACCTTGACCAGCGGCCGAAGCCACTCCGGTACTTCTTCGGGGTCGACGAGGGGACCGGTCATGAGAAGTCCTTCACGGCTGCGCGCACCTGGTCGGTGCTGTCGAACGTTCGGGGGCTGGAGATGAAGCGCACCTGTCCGTCGGGGGTCACGAGGTAGGACGCGGGCAAGTTCGAGGGCACCTTGAGCGCGGTGCGGATAGGACCGGTCTGGTCGCCGCCGTCGTAGACCGACGGCAGGTGCACGCCGAGGTCCTTCAGCAGGCCGAGCCCGTCGGCGGCGGAGCTGGCCACCTGCACGCCGAGCACCCGCACGGCGCCGGGTTCTTTCGCGTAGTCCTGCAACACGGGCAGCTCGGTGCGGCACGGCGTGCACCACGAGGCCCACACGTTCACCAGCGTCGGGCCGCCGGCGAGGACCTTGCCGACATCGACGCGCGAGCCGTCGCCAAGGCAGTCGGCCTGGATGCCGGCCAGCTGGGGGACCGCCGACGCGGACGGCGCCGGGCACGCCTGGAGTGCGGCCTGCGCGCGGACGGCGGTGAGGTCACCCGTCGCGGCGGGCGCGTCCTTCGAGGAGCCCCGCGTGGTGAGCACGGCGACCAGCACCGCGACCACCAGGACCGCGACGCCGAGTGCCCATTTGGTGACCGTTGTCACCCTCGCGCCGCCAGTTCGAGGATGTGCTCACGCTCCTCGCCCTTCACCAGCTTGGCGGCGACCTCGAACTCCGTGGGTCCCAGTCCGTAGGACGGGCAGTCCTTCTTGAGCGGGCACGCGCCGCACGCGGGCTTGCGCGAGTGGCACACGCGGCGACCGTGGAAGATCACCCGGTGGGACAGCATCGTCCACTCCTTGCGGGGGATCAGTTCCCCCACAGCGTGCTCGACCTTCACGGGGTCTTCCTCGGTCGTCCAGCCCCAGCGGCGCACGAGGCGGCCGAAGTGCGTGTCGACCGTGATCCCGGGCACGTCGAACGCGTTGCCGAGGACCACGTTGGCCGTTTTGCGCCCGACGCCGGGCAGTGTGACGAGGTCGTCGAGCTTCTTCGGCACCTCGCCGTCGAAGCGCTCCACGAGCGCCGCGCCGAGCCCCATCACCGAGTTGGCCTTGGCCCTGAAAAACCCGGTGGGCCTGAGGAATTCCTCGAGTTCGGTGCGATCGGCGCCCGCGTAGGCGGCGGCCGTGGGGTAGCGCTTGAACAACGCGGGCGTGACCAGATTCACCCGGACGTCGGTAGTCTGCGCGGACAGCACCACCGCGACCAGCAGTTCCAGCGGGTTCGTGAAGTCCAGTTCGGCTTTCGCGTCGGGATACACCGCGTCGAGGCAACGCTTCATACGCCGGGCGCGTCTCACCAAGGCGAGCCGGCTTTCACCGGCGCCCTCGCGGGGGGCGTTCGTGACGGCAGGTGGCACCCCGATAGCCTACGGGCGCGTCGGACGAGCCGGGCGGGAGCACCCGCCGGTGGACGACCGACACGCCAGAGCACCACCTCGGCGCACCGTGTGCCGCGAGGAGCGAGGATCTGGAGTCGATGCTTACTTTCCGTAGTGGATGTGTGTCATGACCGCGTGGTTCGTGATTCTGGTCCCACTGGTGATCATGTTCTTCGCTCTGTTCATGGAGCGGGTGGAAAGCCGTCTCAAGCACGTCGCGGTGCAGGAGAACGAGGTCGAGGAGTTCCTGGAGCAGGCTCAACCCAACGAGGTCAGGGCCCTCTACGGGCACGGAATCGGTCGCGCTCTGGAGCTGTTCCGGCTCCGTCGGCTCGGCGGACGGGCAGCCAGGCTTCGCGCGCGACGCGTGCGGAGTTAGGCTCCCTGTTCGTGCGAGATCGTCTCCGGCCGCCGCGCCCCGCGCGGCGAGCCGACGGGCGATCTCGCCGACACGCCCTAGACTGACGCGAAAGTGATCGGCGACACGGCCTTCGACCTGCGAAGGAAGTGATCGTTTCTCGACGAGGAGGCACCCGAGGTGGACGAAACCCTGGCCCGTGCGGGCATTTTCCAGGGTGTTGAGCCGGCAGCCGCTGAGGCTCTGGCCCAGACCTTGGAATCCGTGGAGTTCCCCCGCGGCCATGTCATCTTCAGCGAGGGTGAGCCGGGCGACAAGCTGTACATCATCCAGTCCGGCAAGGTGAAGATCGGCCGCAAGTCCCCGGACGGCCGCGAGAACCTGCTGGGCATCTTCGGCCCGTCCGACATGTTCGGCGAGCTGTCGATCTTCGACCCGGGCCCGCGCACGTCGAGTGCGACCACGGTCACCGAGGTGCGCGCCGTCACCATGGACCGCCCGGCTCTGCGCCAGTGGATCTCGACGCGGCCGGAGATCGCGGAGCAGCTGCTGCGCGTCGTGGCGCGCCGCCTGCGCCGCACCAACAACATGGTGGCCGAGCTCATCTTCACCGACGTGCCCGGCCGCGTGGCCCGCGCGCTGCTGCAGCTCGCGCAGCGCTTTGGCAGCCAGGAGGCCGGCCTCCTGCGCGTCACGCACGACCTCACGCAGGAAGAGATCGCCCAGTACGTGGGCGCCTCCCGCGAGACCGTCAACAAGGCCCTCGCCGACTTCGCCCACCGCGGCTGGCTGCGCCTGGAAGGCAAGAGCGTGCTCATCCTGGACCCGGAACGCCTGGCCCGCCGCGCCCGGTAGTTTCCTGCGGGCCCGCAGCTCGCCGAGCATCTTCTTTGGACAAAGGCCACCCCTGTCTCACGACGGCGGGTGGCCTTTGTCATGCCTGCTTCTGCCCTATCCCCCACACGGGCGGCATTCAGGTTGCGCGGTCGTGTCGCGGCACGTTTTTCTTCCACACCAGCGAAACTGGGTGCGGCTCTAAAGGCAACCCAGGGGCGGGATCGGCTTGAGGCGATCCCGCCACGCCTCGCCGGAGGCGGGGCAGAAAACACAGGCGGGGCAGACAACAACGACAAAGAGCCGGGCGCCACCCCCGACGTGGCGCACCGGCTCTTTGCCTTGGCGCGGACCATCCCCCGACGACCCGCGCTCCCCGCCCTCCGGTTCAGGCCCCGACCCGTGTGCCGGAGGGAGCTGGGATGTGCTGTTTCTCAACCATCATGGCCACTACCCACGAATTCAAGGCCATTCACTCTCAAGGACGCCGCTTCGGCCATTTCGTTGCACGAGTTCACTGAGAATCCATAGAGCGTTACGGGATCGAGACCTCAGGGGCGTAGTCCGAAGCGTTCGATGACAGTGACCCACCTGACCACAAAACAACTGGTACCTGCGTACCACTCTGAGGCATACTGGTACGCGTGTCCCACTCTGCTCGTTCCGAAGGCCGCACCACGCTCGCCGACTACCGCGCCGCGCTGAGGGCTCCTGGCTCTCGCCGCCCGGTCGTCGCGTCGGTGCTCGCTCGTCTGCCGATCGCGATGATCGGTATTTCCGCGCTGCTCTACGTGCAGCGCGAGACCGGCTCGTTCGCCGCCGCCGGGCTGGTGTCGGCCAGTTCGCTCGTCGGCGTGTCCGCGGGCGCGGTGGTGCAGGGGCGGCTCATCGACCGGTACGGGCCCACGCGGCCGCTGCTGGTCACGGTGGCGCTGTTCGCGCTGTCGATGGTTGCGCTGGCTCTGGCGATCGAGGCGCACGCACCCACCTTCCTGCTGGTCACGTTGGCCGCCGCGACGGGTCTGTCGGAGCCGATGATCGGTTCGGCGTCGCGCGCGCTGTGGACGAAACTGCTTCCGGAGGGCCCGACGCGCAACGCGGCCTTCTCGTACGAAGCGATCAGCATGGAGGTGTTCTTCATCCTCGGCCCGGGCATCGCGGGTCTGCTGATCACGGCGCCGTGGGCCGGCACCGGCATGGTCGTGGGCGCGGCGGCGATGGTCACCGGCGCGACGGTGTTCGCGCTGAGCCCCGCCGTGCGCGCTTGGGGCCCTGCTCCGCGTACGAAAACGCGGCTGTTGGGTGCGCTGGCGAGCCCGGGAATGCGGACGCTCGCCCTGGCCGCGCTGGGGTTCGGCGTGGTGATCGGGTTCGTCGAGGTGGCCGTGCCGGCCGCCGCGACCGAGTCCGGGCACGCGGCGCTGAGCGGGCTGCTGCTTTCGGCGTGGTCGCTCACTTCGGTGGCCTTCGGCGTGGCCTACAGCCTGCACCCGTGGCCGCGGCGCCTCGGCCTGCGCCTGCCCGCGCTGCTGGGCGGGTTCGGCGCGCTGGTGGCGCTCCTGGCCCTGCCGTCGTCGCTGTGGGCGCTGGCGCTGCTGATGCTGCTGGCGGGCGCCCTCATCACGCCGCAGTCGACCACCCACTCGACGGCGATCGAGACCGTCGCCCCCCGCGGGACCGCCGCCGAGGCCTTCGGCTGGGTCCTCACGGCGGTGACGCTGGGGCTGGCCGCGGGCCAGTCCGTGAGCGGTTACCTGGTGGAGCACGCCGGGCCGCGCGCGTCGTTCCTCGCGGCCGGCGCGGCCGGGCTGGCGCTGGCCATCGTCGTGTGGCTGCTGCGCGGCACGGTGCGCACGCCGACCGCCGAGCCCACCGACTCGGGCGAGCTCGTGGGCGCCGGCCACTGACGTTTCCGCCGGTTGGCGGCTGCAACCGCCAACCGGCAGACGGTTCCGCCGCCCAGTGCCGGTCGAACCGATTGCGTTGATGGCCGATCGAGCCCACCACGGTGAGCTCGCGGGTGCCCGCCCTGTCGTTACCGCTGGTCGAACCGGTCGGATCCGGATTTTGTCGGTGTCCGGCGCTACCGTCCCGGCCATGGATCTGACGTCACCGGCACGACCGCTGTCCACGGCCGTGAACGCCGCCGCGCGCCTGCTGCCCAGGCAGGCCGCGCTGCGGTTGCGGGCCGGCGCGGGCGGGCTGGAGGTCGAGGGGCGCGACCGCGACCTGTCCGTGCGCTTGGGGTGCCCGGCGACCACCCACACGGACGGCGACGTGCTCGTGCCGGCAGCGCCACTGGCCGAGACGCTGAAGATGCTCGACGTCGACCAGGTGCGTCTGGTCGTCGAGGGCAGCCGGCTGGCGGTGCGCGTGGAAGGGGCGCGCTTCGCCTTGCCGCTGCTGGACCGGGGTGCGCGCGTGGAGCCCGCGTCGCCACCGACGTTGTCCGAAGTGGACGGCGAGCTGCTCGCGGCCGCCGTCCGCACGGTCGCCGGCACGGCCGCGAAGGACGATCCGCTGCCGGTGTTCACGGGCGTGCGCGTGCAGAGCTCCGGTGACACGCTCGTGCTCACCGCCTCGGACCGCTACCGGATGGCCGTGGCGCGCGTGCCACAACGAGCGGCGTGGGGGCCGCTCGACGTGCTCGTGCCCGCGCGCCTGCTCACCGAGGCCACGCGCCACGCCACCGGCACCCTCACCCTCCAGGCCGACGCCGGCCACTTCGGCCTGAGCTGGGCCACCGGCACCATCACCACCGCCGTGCTCGACGCCGGCTTCCTCTCCGCCGACGCCATCCCCTGCGGAGACGTCGACACGGAAGTCGAACTGCCCGCCTCGGCCCTCGCCGCTGCCATCCGCCGCGTCGGCGTCTACGCCGAAGATCGCCGCACCCTCACCCTCGAAGTGGGCGATGCGCACGTCCGCCTCGCCAGCACCCGCGCTGACACGGGCGAAGCCGAGGAAACCCTGAAGGCAAGCGTTTGCGGGGGCCGCACCTCGCCCTCCTTCCAGGCCCGCTACCTCCTCGACGCCCTCGCCCCCTTCGCCGACGCCACCGTGCGCCTCGCCATCCAGCCCGGCCTGCGCGCGTGCGTCCTGACGTCAGCCGAGCCCCGGGACGTCGAGCTGACCTACTACCTGATGCCGATGCTGCCGCGCTGAGCACCGCCCGCCGACGACGACCCCCACCCGATCACCTCCGACTGGTGACCCGCGACTCGACCACAGCGCGAGATCGCTCAAAGGCGATCTCGCACGCCTCGGCGGAGCCGAGGCCAAAAACACAGCGACTTCCGGGTAGGTCGCCACCTCGCGGGCTACCGCGTCGAGCCGGGACGGGGTGACGCTGAGCCACAGCAGCGCCGACAGCGAGGCGCCCAGCAAAGCCGCATCGACCTCCACGTCGAAGTAGAGGGCTCCCGAGGTGCGCAAGTGCTCGAGGCGGCGGCGCACGGTCGTCTCCGAGCGGCCCGACGCCGAGGCCAGCGTGGCGAGCGAGGCGCGGCCGTCGTGAGCCAGAGCGGCGAACAGGGCGTCGTCGCCGGGTTCCAGGCGCGGGGAAATCAACCCGTCGTCCGGGCGAGCCAGGGCGGCGACCTGCGCGGCGGAAAGCGCACTCGCGCGCCCCGGCCAGCCCGCGGGTCAGCCGGCGAAGCGACGCAGCAGCCGGTGCGCCGTCACGGACACCACGCGCGGCGTGCGCGGCAGCTGCCCGAGCAACAGGCCCTCGTCGGCTTCCTGACGGGGCGCCGAGGTGTAGCACGTGATCTCGGTGCCGCCGGACGTCAGGCTGACCCACGCCGTGTCGTCGCGGCGCGCGAGGGCCGTCGCGATGGCTCCGGCGGCGTCCGGCATGCAGCGCACGCGCAGCAGCCACAACACGCGCCCGAGCTTCGTCACCTCCGGCACGCCGACAACGCGCACCACGCCCGTCGACCGCAGCCGGTGGTAGCGCCGCGCGACGGTCTGGTCCGACACCCCCAGCACCTCCGCCAAGCGGCTGAACGGCACGCGCCCGTCGAGCTGGAACGCATGCGTCAGGCAGCGGTCGAGGTCGTCGAGCTGAGGGGATTCCACCGGATCAGCCCAGCCACTGTCGGATTTCGAGCACTTGACGCGAGCGAGCATTCCGAACCACCAACCAGGGCCAGAGTCGACGGCATCGGAAGGAGCCGTCCATGAACCTCGACCACACCATCTTCCTGGCCCACGACCACGACCGCGTCTGGCAGCTCTACGAGCAGCTCGGCTTCACCCTCAGCCCGACGTCGCGCCACCTCGCCTCGAGCACCAGCGGCGGCGAGCCCACGCTGAGCTGTACCGCCAACCGGTGCGCCTACTTCAACGGCTCGTTCGTCGAGCTGATCGGCATCGTCGACGCGACCGCGGGCGACCCGTGGCAGGTGCTGCCGATCGTCGCGCGCGGCGAAGGCCTGTACGGCGTCTCCTTCGGCGTGCCCGACACCGAAGCCGCCGAACGCCGGCTGCGTGAAGCCGGCCTGTCCACGTCCGGCGTGCTGTCTCTGCAACGCGACGTCGACACTCCCGAAGGCCGCCGCACCGCGCGGTTCCGCAGCGTGCACCTGCGCCGCGACCGCACCCCCGAAGGCAGCCTGCACACGGCCGAGCACCTCACTCCCGAATACGTGTTCCAGCCGCAGTTCCTGGACCACCCCAACGGCGCGAAGGGCCTCGACAGCGTCCAGCTCGTGGCCTCCGAAGCCGAGCTGCCCGCCTACCTCCACCGCTACGAACAGATCCTCGACCAGCGCCCCACCGGCACCTCGTTCGCGCTCGGCACCGGACGCCTCGACCTCGTGCCCGTGACCCGGCTCGACGAAGTGCTGCCCGGCGAGCAAGCACCTCGGCTGCCCTACTTCGCGGCGCAGACCGTCGCGGTGGAAAACCTCGGCCCGGCAAGGAAACTGGTCGCCGACGCCGGCCTGCCCACCGTCGACCTGCCCGGCGGCGGCTTCTTCGTCCCCGCAGCGCACGCCGGCGGTGCGGCCGTCGGTTTCGTGGAAAGGTGAAACGAATGATCATCGCAACGGCGAGCGGCAAGGTCCGCGGCGCCAACGGCGTGTTCCGCGGCATCCCGTACGCCCACCAGGAACGCTTCCGCCCACCCGCGAAAGCGCCCACCTGGACCGGCGTGCGCGACGCCTTCGAACCCGGCCCCGCGGCGATCCAGCTGCCGTCGCGGCTCGAGCCCGTGATCGGGCCGATGGAGCTGGCCCAGTCGGAGGACTGCCTGTCGCTCAACGTCTTCACACCCTCGACCACCGGTTCACGGCCGGTGCTGGTGTGGATCCACGGCGGCGCGTTCCTCACCGGGTCCGGCGGCCAGGGCTGGTACGACGGCACGCGGCTGGCCACCGAGGCCGACGTCGTCGTGGTCACCCTCAACTACCGCCTCGGCGTGCTCGGTTTCCTGGCGCTCGACGGCCTCGCCCCGCCCAACCTCGGCATCGCCGACCAGCTCGCCGCGCTGGAGTGGGTGCGCGACAACGTGGCGGCCTTCGGCGGCGACCCCGCGCGCGTCACGCTCGCCGGGCAGTCGGCGGGCGCTCAGTCCACGCTCACGCTCTGGTCGGCACCGCGCGCGCAGGGCCTGGTCCACCAGATCGCGCTGCAGAGCCCGCCCGTCGGCCTGGCGCCGCAGAGCCCCGACGAAGCCGCCGACTGGGCGGAGAAGTACGTCCACGCCCTCGGCGCGAAGGCCCCCGAAGAGCTGGCCACCATGCCCACCACCCGCTTGCTCGACGGCCTCAGAGCGCTCGCCTCGCAGGTGCCGCCGGGGATCGCACCGCCGTTCCAGCTCGTCGTCGACCACGACCTCGTGCCAGACGACCTCGTCGCCGCCGCGAAACCCGGCCGTGCCCTCCTCAGCTGGACCCGCAACGAAACCCGCGTCTACAGCCTCGACGCACCCCAGGAGCAGGTCGACCAGACGACCGCGGCCGTCTTCAGCGGCGACCTGCCGCGGCTGGCCAAGCAGCTCGGCGAAGGCGCCACCCTCATGCGCTTCGACTGGGGCGCGCCCGGCAACCCGTACGGCGCCTGCCACTGCATCGACGTGCCCTTCCTCTTCGGCAACCCCGCGCCCGGCGCCGCCTGCCTCGACGGCGCCCCCAACCCGCCGGAGGTAAACGACCTGCGCGGCATCTGGGCCCGGTTCCTCCACGGCGAACGCCCCGCGATCGACACCCCGCTGCTCACCGCGTTCTGAGGTGCGAAAAGGGCCGCTCACCCGACCCGGGTGAGCGGCCCCGCCCGCAAGGCATCAAGCCGCCGAAGCGGCCTTCACCGCCGCCTCGACCTCGGCGAACGACGGGTTCACCATCGCGATGTCGCCGACGATCACCGTCGGCACGGTCTCGTTGCCGTTCGCCACCTCGCGCACACGCTCGGCCGCCCCCGGCTCCTCCCAGATGTTGATCTCCTTGACAGTCAGGCCGCTCGCCATCAGCGGCCGCCGCAGCGCCGCGCAGAAGCCGCAGCCCGGCCGCCAGTAGAACTCGACCTCGACGTCACTCATCGCCCGTCCTCCGAAGCACGTAGGTAGTCCAGTTGCGCTCGCACGCTGTATTCGGCGGGTGCCCACAGCGCTTGATCGACGTCGGCGTAGACCACCTCGACCACCTGTCGCGGCGACGCGTCGGCCCCGAGCACCTGCAAAGCGGAACGCACCTGGTCCAGCCGCTGTTCCCGGTGCGCCAGGTACTCACGCGCGGTCGCGGGCAGATCGGCGAGCTCGGCACCGTGACCGGGCAGGCCGGGGGTGCCGGCGGGCAGCTCGATCAGCTTGCGCAGGCTCCCCAGGTAGTCACCCAGATCCGTGAGCACGGTCGTGCCGCGCCCGAGGATCGTGTCGCCGGTGAGGATCTCGCCGGCGACGTGCAAGGACACGGAGTCGGCTGTGTGCCCGGGCGTGTGCAGCACGCGGAACTCGAGCCCGCCCGCCGTGAACTCCTCGCCGTCGACCAACGGCTCGGCGCCGACGCACAGCTCGGCGTCGAACGCCCGCACCGGCGCCCCCACGCGCTCGGCGAACCACGGCGCGCCCTCGGCGTGGTCGGCGTGGTGGTGGGTCAGGACCACGAGCTCGACCGCGCCCACGGCCGCGAGCTTCTCCAGGTGGTCGAGGTCGCGATGACCCGGATCGACGACCACGCCCGCCGGCGCGTCCGGCCCGCGCAGCACCCAGCTGTTGGTGCCCTCGAGCGTCATCATCGACGGGTTGTTCTCCAGCAGCACCTGCGCGGTCTCGGAGACGCGGCGAAGCACGCCGTACGCGGGTTCGGTCACCGTCAGACCTCCGACTCGTCGAGCACGACGCGGAAGCGGTCGCCCTCCTTGATGAGCGTCGGCATGGTGCGCACGATCTCGCGCGGGGCCGCGAGCAGGTCGTCGGCCGTGGCGTGCTCGTCGATCTCGGTGAGCGTGAGCCACGTCGGGGGCATCAGCATGCGGCGGCCTTCGCGGGCGTCGTCGATCGCGGCCGCCGGGCGCTGCCAGCCGGTGGTCAGCGCCTCGGACGTCGCCCCGTCGGCGCGCTGGCCTTCGGGCAGCTTCGCGGAGAAGAAGCGCGTGTCGTAGCGACGCGGCTCCTGCGCCGGCGTGACCCAGTGCGCGAACGGTCGCAGCAGGTCGGCGCGCAGCGTCAGCCCGGCGTCGGCGAGGAACGCGGCGAGCGAGATTTCCCGGCTCTCCAACGCCTTCCGCGCGTCGGCGTACGGCGTGACGTCGGCAACCACCGCGTCTTCCGTGCCCGCCAGCAGCACGCCCGACTCCTCGAACGTCTCGCGCACGGCCGCGCACACGAGCGCGCGGGCAAGGCTTTCGTCGCACGTGAACTGCGCGGCCCACCAGCTCGGCGGAGGCCCGGCCCACGCCACAGAGGCGTCGGCGTCCCGCGGGTCCACGCCGCCGCCGGGGAAGACGGTCATGCCGCCGGCGAAGGGCATGCCCTTCACGCGGTGCTGCAAGAACACTTCGAGCCCGGCCGCGCGATCACGCACGAGGATCACCGTGGCGGCGTCCTTCGGCTTCGCGGGCGGGCCGTCGGCGTTCGCCCTGGTACCTACACCGGCCCCCACGGGGATGTCGAAGAGGAACTCACGCGGCCGATCCACCGGGGCAACATACCTCGCGACCGTGACCTCACGCCCACAACTTGTGACATGTCACCGACGCACTGCAGCCCCGGACCCATCGGGAGCCGGGGCTGCAGGTGAAAGACACCTCAGGAAGACGACCACCGGTCGCCGCCCGAGCGGGACGCGCCGTTGAGCCGCAGCCGGGCCGCCTCGGCGCGTTCGCGCTCGGCCAGCTCCTCGTGCAGCTCGCGCAGCAGCGCGCGGTCGCGTTCGGACAGGCTCGGGTCGTCGAGGTCCAGCGCGGGCAGCTCGACGACCTCGTGCATGCTCGGCTTGCCCGCGGCGATCTCGCGACCCTTCTCCGGGTCCTCCGCCAGCGCCTGCCGCAGCTGCGCGACCTCGGCCGGCGTCAGGTCGGCGGTGCGCTCGGCGCGCGTTTCCGACCGCGACTTGCGCGAGTTCTCGGCCTGCGGCGCCGGCGTGTTCTGCACGATCGGCACCACCGGAGCGACGACCTCGGGTGCCTGCCGGATGCTGTGGCGGCTCGGGGCCTCCATCACCGGCTCGGCGACGGGCGTCGGCACCGGGGCGGGTGCCGGAGCGGGCGGCGGGGTGACGACCGGCTCGGGCCGGTACTCCGTGGTCGTGTGCGTGCTGCCCGTGACCCACACCGGCGTGGCGACGGCCGACGCCGACTGGTGGTACGCGGACCGCGCGACCCCCGGGCCGCTGACCTCGACGACGGACCGGATGCCCGCGCGGCGCAGGGCAGTGTCGACGCGGAACGCGACGGCGGGCGGGTTGCCCTCCGGGCCCAGCTCCACCAGCACCACCCGCTGCGGCAGCGCACCCGGCACGGAACCCGCGGGGGTGTTGCGCCACACCGCGTGCACCGAGCGGACGTCCGGCAGCACCTGCAGGGTGCGGTCGAGCGCCTCGGCCAGCCCGAACTCCGGCTGGTTGTCCCCGGTGAAGCGGTGGCTGTGGACCTGCTCGGCCTCGTCGACCAGCAGGTCGTTGGCGAGCGTCGCGTCCGACCGGCTCATCTCGAGCACCAGCGCCAGCTCGCGCTGTTCGGCCGAGCTGACCGTGATCCGGCCCGCGATCAGCGTGCCGGTGGTCAGCTCCACCGCTTCGTCGATGTGCGCGCGGGCGATCAGCTCACGCGCTTCGGTGAGCGCGCTGTCGTCGATGCGGCCCGCCAGGGCCAGCAACAAGTTGTGCAGGCGCAGGGGCACCGAGAACCCGTCCATGGGCGGGCCTTCGTGAACCTCCACCATTGCTCTGCTCCTCCCAGCTCGCCTGGCGGCTCGAGCGTTAAGCGGCGACTAGTCGATTACCCGAACCCGCGGCGCCAACGCAGACCAGCTCCGAATTGGCGAGCGCGGCCCGGTGGTACCCGGGGAGGTCGAAGCGCGGTGGGATGACCTCGACGCTCGGCTCCTCGTCCCCCAGGACCCGCAGCACGCGCTGCAGCTCGCCGGTGAGCCTCGGCAGCCCGGACGTCGCCGTCACCAGCAGGACTCGCTTGGCCCCACCCTCACCGACCACACCGAGGTGTCGCCAGCTTTGCCGCACTTCCCCCACATCCGCGCGTCCTCGCAACGTTGCGTGGAGCAAGACGGAAACGGAGTCGACTGAGTTCACCCATTCGGGCGCACTCGGTGTGAATGTGTACCGGGTCTCGGTGACGTCGTCTACCCCCAGGGTGGAACTCACCTGGTGCCAGTCGGCGCCGTGCGGAATCAGACCCGCGACGAGCAGGCGGTACTCGGTTTGGTCCAGATCGATCCTGTGCTTAAGCAAAGACCTGGGAAGGGTGCGCGCGAGCGTGCCCATCGCGCCCTCGCCCAGCCAGTCGCGGAACCGCCACAGGAGCTGGTCGGGCGTGCGCCCCGCGAGCCGGATCAGCAGCTCGTGCAGCGACTGTTCGATGTCGGGGTCCATCACTTCACCTCCACGATCAGTTCGACCTCCACGGGCGCCCCGATCGGGAGCTCCGCGACGCCGACGGCCGAGCGGGCGTGCTTGCCCTGCTCGCCGAAGACCTCGCCGAGCAGCTCGGACGCGCCGTTGATCACCGCGGGCTGGCCGGTGAAGCCCTCAGCGGACGCGACGAAGCCGACCACCTTCACGATGCGCGTCACCGAGTCGATGCCGACTAGCGCGTGCACCGCGGCCAGCGCGTTGAGCACCGCCGTGCGGGCGTGGCCCTTGGCCTCCTCGGGGCTGACCTCCGCGCCGACCTTGCCGGTCGCGGCGAGCGTGCCGTCGACGAAGGGCAGCTGGCCGGAGGTGTAGACGTGCGAACCGCTCTGCACGGCCGGCACGTAGGCGGCCAGCGGCGCGGCGACGCCGGGAAGTTCGATTCCGAGCTCAGCGAGCCGGGAAGTCCAGGTCACGGCCAGTCCCCTCAGTTCTTCGGGCGCTTGAGGTACGCGACGTGCTGCTCGCCGCTCGGGTTCGGGAGCACGGTGACCAGCTCCCAGCCGTCCTCGCCCCACTGGTCGAGGATCTGCTTCGTCGCGTGGATCAGCAGGGGGACGGTGGCGTACTCCCATTTGGTGGCGCTCATGACCCGGGAGCGTAGCTGTATTTTTGGCCCCGGCTCCGCCGGGGCGTGCGAGATCGCCTTTGCGCCAGCGATCTCGTGCTGTGGTCTGTACAAGGCGGCTGGTTTTGGCCGGCTGGCGACGTGAAGGAATTTGCGTTCGTGAAGGCCTTGAGAGACTTTGCATACGTGAAAGGGCCCGTCACAGCCGTTACGGTTGGCGGGGTGGAGACGTGGCGGATCGTCGCGACCGCCCTGCTCGTCGCGGCGGGGCTGCCGCTCGTGCTCGTGGTGATGGCCAAGGTGCGCGACCGCGTGAACAACTCGGCTCAGGTCGCGCTCGGCGGCGCGGTCACCTTCACGGCGCTGGTCGTGGTGGCCGTGCTCACGCTCACCGTGCTGCCCGGCGTGCTCACCTGGATCATCGTCGCCGTGGTCGCGGCTGCGGTCGGCGTCATGGTGCTGGCCGGCTGATGCCCGGTTTAGTGTTGACGGTGTGACCACACCCCCCGCCGGCTGGCCCGACGAGCTCACCCGGGCCCGGCTGCACTTCGTCACCGGCAAGGGCGGCACCGGCAAGACCACCCTCGCCGCGGCCCTGGGCCTGGCGCTCGCGCGCGAAGGTCGCCGGGTGCTGCTGATCGAGGTCGAAGGCCGCCAGGGCATCGCCCAGCTCTTCGACACCGAGCCACTGCCGTACGCGGAGCAGCGCATCGCGTCCGTCCCCGGCGGGGGCGAGCTGCGCGCGCTGCACATCGACGTCGAGGCCGCGCTGCTCGAGTACTTCGAGATGTTCTACAACCTGGGTTTCGCGGGCCGCACGCTGCGGCGGATGGGCGCGATCGAGTTCGCGACCACGCTCGCGCCGGGCCTGCGTGACGTGCTGCTGACCGGGAAGATCAAGGAGTGCGTCGGGCGCACGGAGTCCGACGGCCGCCACACCTACGACGCCGTGGTGGTCGACTCGCCGCCCACCGGCCGGGTCGTCAAGTTCCTCGACGTCACGAAGGCCCTGACCGACCTCGCCAAGACCGGCCCGATCCGCGGCCAGGCCGATGGCGTCGTGCGGCTGCTGCACTCGGGCGAGACCGCCATCCACCTCACCACGCTGCTGGAGGAGATGCCGGTGCGCGAGACCGTGGAGGCCGTGGCGGAGCTCGACGGCGCGGACCTGCGCCCGGGCGCCGTGCTGGTCAACCGCGTACGCCCGCCGCGGTTGCCCGCGCGGTCGGTCACCGCGGCCGCCGACGGTCGCGTCGACGCCGGGCGCGTGCGCTCGGGCCTCGCGTCGGCGGGTCTGAAGCTGCCGGAGGAGACGCTCGACGCGCTGGTGGAAGAGACAGTGGAGCACGCCGTGCGCGTGGCCGCCGAGCAGCGGGCGCGCGAGCAGCTCGCCGAGGCGGACCTGCCGACGCTGGCGCTGCCGGAGGTCACCGACGGCGTGGACGTGGCGGCGCTCTACGACCTCGCGGAAGCGTTGCTGGACCAGGGGGTGCGCTGATGACGGCGATCGACGTCGACGCCCTGCTCGACGACCCGGAGAGCCGCGTGATCGTGTGCTGCGGCTCCGGCGGTGTCGGCAAGACGACCACCGCGGCGGCGCTCGCGCTGCGCGCGGCCGAACGCGGGCGGCAGACGGTGGTGCTGACCATCGACCCCGCGCGGCGGCTGGCGCAGGCGCTGGGGCTGCGCGAACTGGGCAACCACCCGCGTCAGGTGCAGGTGGAGGGGTTCGAGCCCAAGGGCGAGCTGTGGGCGATGATGCTCGACATGCGCCGCACGTTCGACGACATGGTGCGCGTGCACGCCGGCCCCGAGCGGGCCGAGCAGCTGCTGCAGAACCCCTTCTACCAGACCATTTCCACGTCGTTCTCCGGCACGCAGGAGTACATGGCGATGGAGAAGCTGGGCCAGCTCGCCGCCACGGACGAGTGGGACCTGATCGTGGTCGACACGCCGCCGAGCCGTTCGGCGCTCGACTTCCTGGACGCGCCGACGCGCCTGTCCAGCGCGCTCGACGGGCGCATGATCCGACTGTTGACCGGCCCCGCGAAGGCGGGCGGCTGGGGGCTGCGCAAGGTGGTCAGCGCGGGGTTCTCGATGTTCGCGAAGGCCGTGTCCACGATCATCGGCGGTCAGCTGCTGGCCGACGCGTCGGCGTTCATGCAGGCCTTCGACAGCATGTTCGGCGGGTTCCGCGAGCGGGCGCGCAAGACGGCCGAGCTGCTGCGCTCCAGCGGCACGTCGTTCCTCGTGATCGCCGCGCCGGAGCCCGACGCGCTGCGCGAGGCGTCTTACTTCGTCGAGCGGCTCGCGGGCGAGTCGATGCCGCTCGCGGGTCTCGTGGCCAACCGGACGCACCCCGTGCTCGCGCCGCTTTCGGCGACGGAGGCCCTGGCGGCCGCGGAGTCGCTGCAGAAGGGCGACACGAGCGCACCGCTGGCCGAGGCCGTGCTGCGGCTGCACGCCGACCGCGTGGCGCTGGCCGAACGCGAGACCCGGCTGCTGGCCC
This sequence comes from Amycolatopsis sp. NPDC004368, assembly GCF_053602515.1. NCBI lineage: Bacteria > Bacillati > Actinomycetota > Actinomycetes > Pseudonocardiales > Pseudonocardiaceae > Amycolatopsis > Amycolatopsis sp. NPDC004368. The sequence continues at coordinate 175,312 of NZ_JBSGDT010000012.1, forward strand.
GGTTCACGAAAGCACATCCCGAGGTGCCGCTGGTGCGCGTGCCCGCGCTGGCCGGTGACGTGCACGACCTCGAAGGCCTGCGCGACATCGGCACCAGGCTGGTCACCGACTGAACTCGTGAGTGACTGAGCTGCACGCTCAGCCACTCACGAGTCGGGTCAGCTGACCTGCGCGCTCTCCACCGCGTCACGCTTGGCGGCTTCCAGCAGCTCGGTCCAGCTGGTGACGTCGGCACGCCGGCGCAGCAACGCCCGGCGTTCACGTTCGGTCATGCCGCCCCAGACGCCGAAGTTGATCCGGCCGTCGAGCGCCTCGGCGAGGCATTCCGTGCGAACCGGGCACCCCATGCACACGGCTTTGGCCCGGTTCTGCTCGGCGCCGCGCACGAAGAGCCCGTCGGGATCCGCGTCCCGGCACGACGCGCTCATGCGCCATGTCGCCTGGTTGGTCTCCATACCCCCAGCTCCCTACCCTGGTGTTCGACACCAGCGAAGGTGAAGCTCCCGCTCCCACCCCCGCGAGCGTGTCTCCCTCTGAGTCCCACGTCCGGTGACGGCACCTCCCCGGTGCCGCTTGCCGCCGTTCGGTCCAGAGGAGCTCCCACTCGCGCTGGGCCATCGGGCGGCAAAATCATTCGTGGAACGTTGACGGACTGTAGGGGCCTTCGGTTCCCCTAGCCAAGACCTAGCATGCAATCCGTTACCGGAAGTCACCTCATGGGGTCCGTTTTGTCACCACTGTCGCCCCCTGGCGGGTGTGAGGTAACGGGAGCACAACCAGCCTTCAGTACCCTGGCCTTCGTGCGCAAAACGGACGGTCTCTTCAAGCTCATCGGCCTCTGTCTGCTCGCGGGGGTGCTCGTCGCCGGAATCCTGTTCCCCGTGGTGGGCGCGGCCGGCGTCGCGTCGAACCAGGCGAGCGAGACGGTGGAGAAGACATCGTCCGACCTCGCCGACATCCCGCCACCCCTGGTAACGACGATCACCGACTCGGGCGGCAAGCCGATCGCGACGCTCTACGACCAGTACCGCATCCCGGTCGCGGCCGACCAGATCAACGAGGCCATGCAGTGGGCCCTGGTCTCGGTGGAGGACAAGCGCTTCTACGAGCACCACGGCGTCGACTGGCAGGGCACCCTGCGCGCCGCCGTGTCCAACAGCACCGGCGGCGACACGCAGGGCGCGTCGACTCTCACCCAGCAGTACGTGAAGAACTACTTGATCAACGTGGTGTACCGCGGCGACAAGGTCGGCCAGGAGAAGGCGCAGGAGCAGACGCTCGCGCGCAAGCTCAAGGAAGCGCGGATCGCGATCCAGCTCGAGACGAAGCTGTCGAAGCAGCAGATCCTCGCCGGGTACTTGAACATCGTCGAGTTCTCCCGCCAGATCTTCGGCATCGGCGCCGCCGCGCACGCGTACTTCAACACCACGCCGGAGAAGCTGACGGTGCCCCAGGCCGCACTGCTCGCGGGCCTGGTGAACAACCCGATCAACAACGACCCGTGGAAGCACCCGGACAAGGCCACCGCCCGCCGCAACCTCGTTCTCGACCGCATGGTCGACAACCGCAAGCTCGCGAAGGCCGACGCGGACCGCTTCAAGGCCGAGCCGCTCGGCGTGGTCCCGGACGCGCCCGCGAAGCCCGCCTCGAACTGCACCGGCGCCGGCCCGGAGAACGGCTTCTTCTGCCAGTACGTCGAGGACTACCTGCTGAAGGCCGGCTTCTCGAAGGACGACCTGTACACCGGCGGCTACACGATCAAGACCACGCTGGACGAAAAGGCCAACCACGAGGCGAAGGTCTCGGCCGAGACGCAGGTCAAGAAGACGCAGAAGAACGTGGCGAACACGCTTTCCCTGGTGCGGCCGGGGAAAACGCGCCATGAAGTGGTGGCGCTGGCGGCGAACCGGGATTACGGGATCGACGCGGATCAGGGGCAGACGACGTTCGCTTTGCCCTCCGGCGTGTACAACACGGGTGGGGCGGGGTCGAGCTACAAGATCTTTACGACGGCAGCGGTGCTGGATCGGGGAATTGCGGGGATCTACAGCAACATCCCGGTGGGTGACAGCTATGTGTCACACGTGTTCTCCGGTGGTGGCGACCAATGCCCGCCCACCGGTCCGCCGCTGCGTTCCCGTTGGTACTGCGTCGGAAACGCCGGGCACTACGGCGCTTCGAACACACTTCAGGGCGCCCTGGCGACTTCTCCCAACACCGCGTTCGTGGCGCTCGAGGACAAACTCGGCAGCACCGCGCCGGGTATCGACATGGCGGTGCGGCTCGGCATGAAGAACACCATGGCGAGCAATACCGGCGGTGGTCCCGTTGACCCGAACGACCCGGCCAGGGCCCAAAGCCAGGCCAAGGCATACGGCCCGACCGACCGCACTCCCGGCTTCGGCGCGTTCACCCTGGGCTTCAGCCCGACCAGCGGCTTGGAGATGGCCAACGTGGCCGCAACCCTCCTGAGCGGCGGCGTCTGGTGCCCGCCCACTCCGCTGTCCGGCATCAGCGACCGCAACGGGAAAGCCGTGCCCTACAAGGAAGAGGCTTGCAGCCAGGCGGTGCCTGAAGGTCTCGCGAACACCATGGTCGTCGGCATGAGCAAGGACGACCAGCCGGGCGGTACCTCCGCCGCGGCGGCCGCCGCTGTGGGCTGGAACCGCCCGATCCTCGGCAAGACGGGAACCACCCAGAACAACGGCTCCGCGACCTTCGTCGCCGGCACTCCGCAGATGGCCGGTGCCGCCATGGTCTTCCGCCCGGAAGGCGGTTCCGGCGGCCTCTGCTTCCGCTCCGTCGGCACCGTCACCACCTGCGGCACGGGCAACATGTTCGGCGGCAAAACCCCCGCCCAGACGTGGTTCGGCGCGATGAAGAACATCATGGCCGACCAGCCGATCATGCCGCTGCCACCGGAGGATCCGAAGTACACGGGTCGCTGATCACAGCGTGAAGGGCGCAGGCTCGGGCCTTGAGATCGCGGCATGGGGACCCAAGCCGCGATCTGGCCGATCCTGCTGGGCGTGCTCGTCGTTTCGGTCGGAGTGGCCGTGTGGCCGCTCCGGCCGGCGGCCCTCCGCGCCGGAGTCATGGCCGCGCACGTGGCCGCTTCGACGATCCTGATCAGCACCCTCGACGGCCCGTGGCAGATGTGGTTCGTCCTGTTGATGTGGGGCGGCATCATCGCGCTCGTCCGGCTGTCGATCGACATCGTTCGCGGTGTGACCCGCCTCGCCCACGCGGGCAACTCGCTGGACTGATCCCTTCTGCCGGGACGTGAAGATCTCCGGGGAAGGGGAGGCCATGGAGCTGCTTCTCAGCGTGGTTGCGGTCTTGTTCGCACCCTCGATGGTCGTTGCCTGTTGGCCCCGAACGGCTGGCGGGACATGGCCCCCGCCGGAGGCCGGTGGTGCTGCGAGCAAGGCGGTCGTCACGCTTGATGGTTGAACCCAGGCGTCAGAACTTCTGCAGGTCCTTGAGGATCACCTGGTTCCACCACAGATACGTCTGGTCCAGTTCCTTCGGCGTCGACACCCCGTCGAACACGAGGACGCAGAGGGTGTGGGTGCGGGCGTCCGTGTAGACGAACGTGTCGTCGTAGCAGGCGAGGAAGTCGCCGGCGTGGGGGGCGTTGGCGCCCGGCCGGTAGTAGGAACCCCAGATATTCGGGTGTTTCACGGCGTCGCAGCCGCCGTGGTCGTCGTCGCGGGTGAGGTTGTGGGCTTGGACCATGCCTTCGAAGAAGGCGGACAGCGAGGCTTCGTCGGGAAATTGGTTGAAGTGCGCCTGGGTCGGCTCGCGGAGGGTGATGTTGCCGGACTGGAAGGTGCCCGCGATCGACTTCGTGCAGTACGTCGCGGCCGTCGCGCCCTGAACGGGTTGGGCCGCCGTGCAGCCGGTGCCCTGGTAGGTGGGCGGCACCGGCGCCGTGCCGCCGGGTGGTGGGGGCGCGCTCGACGACGGAGATTCAGCTGAGGACGTCGCCGGGCCTCCTGACGTGGTGGGCGGGTTGCTGGATCGCGAAGTCGAGGTCGAAACCGGAGTCGGGGTCGGCGTGCCGCCGTTTGCCGTGTTCTGGCCCTGGCCGTGGATGATCAGCACGGTCGCGACGACGGCGATCACGACCACGACCACGACCGCCACCACGCCCGTGACGACCGCCGCCCGCTTCGAATTGCGTGGCGGGGTCGGCACCTGGCCAGGGCGGGTGGGCTGAGGTCCGCCCGGCCACGTCGGGCTTCCGGCGGCCAGCGGGATCGGCGTGTTGAGCGAGGTCGAACCACCTGCGGTGGCGGGACCGTTCGCGAAGCCGGCTCCGGGCGTGAACGGTCCGCTCGTCGGTGCACCGACCGGGATCCCGGAGGTGTTCGGTCCAGGCGCGGAGAAGCCCGGAGGCGGCGTCTGGCCGGCGAATTGAGGTCCACCGCTCGGGGCGGAGGGAAAGCCGGGAGGTGGCGTCGTACCCGCCGGGGGCGAACCCAGGCCGGCCATCGGGCCCGAGGCGGGCGCACCGCCGGCCACCGAGCCAACCGAGCCCGCCGGCGCACCGCCGGCCATCGGGCCTGAGCCGGGCGCACCACCGACCGGCGACCCGGCCGAGCCCGCTGACGCATTTCCGACCGGCGACCCACCGCGACCGGCCACCGGGCCTCCCGGCGCACTGCCGGCCCCCGGCCCAACCGGGTCTGCCGAGCCGCCGGCCGCCCCCGGCGCGCCGAGACTCCCCTGCTGCCACACCGGCACGCTCGTCTCGGCACTCGTCGCCGTCGGGCCCGGCGTGTCCGCCAGCGCCGCGTTCACGGCCTCCGCGAAGGCGCCCGCCGTCGGGTAGCGATCGGCCGGATCCTTCGCCATCCCCCGCGACACAGCGTCATCCAGAGCGCGCGGCAGGTCCCTTCGCGCCGCGGACAACAGCGGCGGCGGCGAGTTCAGGTGGGCGGCCATCTGGGCGACGGCCCCGTCCACGGGAAACGGCCGGTGCCCCGTCAGGCATTCGTAGAACACGCAAGCCAGCGCGTACACGTCGACGGACCCGTCGAGCGGTTTGTCGCCAAAGCGCTCCGGCGCCATGTAGTCCAGGGTGCCGATGACGTTGCCCGTACCCGTGATCGACGTCACTGTGCCCGACATCGAGCGTGCGATGCCGAAGTCGACCAGATAAACGAAATCACCGTCGGTGACGAGGATGTTCGAAGGCTTCACGTCGCGGTGGACCAGCCCGTCGGCGTGGGCCGCGTCGAGCGCGCTGGCGACCTGTGTCACCAATCCGGCGGCGCGCGAAGCCGTGAGCGGACCGTCGGCGATCGAGTCCTTGAGGTCGTGGCCCTCGACCAAGCGCATGTCGAGGTAGAGGCGGCCGTCGATCTCGCCGTAGGCGTGGATCGGGATCACGTGCGGCTCACGCAGCCGCGCCACCACCTGCGACTCGCGCCGGAAACGTGCGCGGAAGGCCTCGTCGGCCACGTACGCGTCGGATAGCCGCTTCAGTGCGACAACGCGGTCGTGCGCGGTGTCGTAGGCGCGGTGCACCTCGCCCATCCCGCCGCGCCCCAGCAACGCCTCGATCCGGTACGGCCCGAACTGTTCCATCGTTCTCCCCAAGCCCCCCGGCTTGTTCACCCGTACTCGGGCCGACGCAGATGCTAACCAGCCCGTTCCCGCAAACCACGTGACGTCACCCAACTGTTGAGCACGCAACCGCGAGGCGGAAGGCACACTGAGTGATCACCGCTGCCCGCAAGCCCAGGACCACGCCGACCACGTATCCTCGCCTTGTGAGCACGCTCAGTAACACCAGTACCGCCAAGAAGCTCGCTGTGGGGACCCTCGCGCTCGGGACCGCGACGCTCGGTTACGCCGTTGGCGTCGAACGGCGGCGGTTCACCCTCCGCACCGCCGAACTGCCCGTGCTGGCGCCCGGCTCGAAGCCGTTCACGATCCTGCACGTCTCCGACCTGCACATGCTCCCGGCACACCGCGCGAAGCAACGCTGGGTCGCCGCGCTCGACCGCCTCGAACCCGACCTCGTCGTGAACACCGGCGACAACCTTTCGCACCGCACGGCCGTGCCCTCGGTGCTGCGCGCGCTCGGCCCGCTGCTCGACCGGCCCGGTGTGTTCGTCTTCGGCAGCAACGACTACTACGCGCCCAAGCCGAAGAACCCCGCCCGCTACCTCATGCCGAAGGGCAAGAAGAAGCGCATCCACGGTCTGAAGCTCCCTTGGCGCGACCTGCGCGCCGCGTTCCTCGAGCACGGCTGGACCGACCTCACGCACGCGCGCCACACGATCGACGTCGCGGGCCAGACCGTGTTCGCCGCCGGGCTCGACGACCCCCACCTGCACCGCGACCGCTACTCGGAGATCGCCGGCCCGGCCGACGCGGGCGCCGTCGTGCGCCTCGGCGTCACGCACTCGCCCGAACCGCGCGTGCTCGACCCGTTCGCCTCCGACGGCTACGACCTCGTCCTCGCCGGCCACACCCACGGCGGCCAGCTGCGCGTGCCCGGCTACGGCGCGCTGGTGACCAACTGCGAGCTCGACCGCACCCGCGCCCGCGGCGCCTCCCGCTGGGGCGCGCACATGTGGCTGCACGTGTCGGCCGGCCTGGGTACGTCGCCGTACGCGCCGGCGCGGTTCGCGTGCCCGCCGGAGGCGAGCCTGTTGACGCTGGTCCCGCGTGGCAGCGGGGCGTCTGATGCGCGAAAGGCAACCCCACGCAAACCCGCTCGGACCGTCGGCTAAACTTCCTCTCGACCCGTTAAGCAGTACCTCGGGGTGTGGCGCAGCTTGGTAGCGTGCCTCGTTCGGGTCGAGGAGGTCGTGGGTTCGAATCCCGCCACCCCGACGAGTAAGTGTAAGGGCCTCATATCTGCGGAATGCGCAGGTATGAGGCCCTTACTCGTGTGTCTTCTGGGGGTCGAACCCCCAGACCCCCGCCAGGGAGGGCTTCGCCCCCTGGCCCCCCAAAGGCGAGTGGCTGGCTTGTCGAGGTTGGTGCGCGGAGGGGGTCAGGGGGAGGCCGTGAATTCCGTCGGCACTGCGGTCGCGTTGAGCACGAATGCTTACCTTGTCGCGGTGAGTTCCGTCCAGCACTGCAGGAAGTCGCCGGGGCCGGCGGTGCGCGTCCAGGAGTAGGCGGAGCGGGCGGCGGATGTGAGCTGGTCGCGGTCGGGGTGGGCCGGGTCGGCGAGGGCGGCCGCGAGCGACTGTTCGACGAAGGTCGCCAGGTCGCGGTAGGCCAGGTCCGAGCGGTGCCGCGTGCGGGTGATGACCTCGGTGAAGCCGCTGTCCGACACCTGCGTCGCGATGGAGCGGCCGGCGAACGGGTTGGCGCCCGAACGCCGCAGGAGCAGGTAGTACCCACGCAGGGCGGCGTCGACGTTGGCCGTCTTGGGGCGCAGCCGGGCGCGGCCCCAGTCCGAAGTGGACAGCGCCAGTCGGCCGCCGGGGCGCAGCACCCGGTGCAGCTCCGCCAAGACCGCCAACGGGTCGGGCACGCGTTCGAGCAGGGCGTGGGAGAAGGCGACGTCGGCCGACGACGTCGGGAACGGCAGGTCCAGCGGATCGATCTCGAAGTAGTCCATAGTGGACTCCCCGGCGGAGAAGCCGAGCGTGATCGTGCCCCGGCCGCAGCCCAGGTCGACCACCCGCATGCCAGGCGTGAAGAGCGCGTGGGCGAACGCCGCCCGCTCCACCGCCGTGCGCGCCGCTCGCTTCGACGCCGCGTCCCGCGCGTATCCCTCCAGCACCCGGCACACAGTACGGCCACCAGGGTGGCAGGATCGAGGGGTGAGCACGCAGTCAGGCAACAAATATCCGCCCGCGGTGGTCCCCGACCGCCTGTTCGCCGACGCCGACGCCGAGTCCCGCTGGCGAGCCCGCTTCCACGCGGCCCGCATCTCCGTGCCCGAATGGGCCCGCGACGCCCCCGACGCATGCGTTTACGTCTCCAACGCCAGCGGCGTCTGGGAGGTCTACGCGTGGGATCGCGCCACCGACAGTCACCGCCGCGTCACCGACCGGCCCAACGGCACCCTGCACGCCACCCCCGCCCCCGACGGCTCAGCCATCTGGTGGTTCGACGACACCGACGGCGACGAGTTCGGCTCCTGGGTGAGCCAGCCGTTCGACGGCGACAGCTCGTCGGCCGCCAAGCCGCTGCCCGAGGTCCACGACGGCTACCCGGCCGGCCTCGAGCTCGGCTCGCGCGTGATCGTCGTCGGGGTGTCGACCGACGACGGCAGCGAGCTGTTCGCGAAGATCGGCGACAAGACCGAGCGCTTCTACAGCCACCCGGACGACGCCGGCATCGCGTCGCTCTCGCGTGACGAGAGCTTGGTCGCCATCTCACATTCCGAACACGGCGACTCGCGCCACCCCGCACTGCGCGTGCTGTCGACCGACGGCTTCACGACCGTCGCCCAGAAGTACGACGGCGAAGGCAAGGGCCTGTCGGCGCTGGAGTTCTCGCCGCTGCCGGGCGACCAGCGGTTGCTCGTGCTGCACGAGCGTCGTGGCCGTGAGGAACTGCTGATCTGGGACGTCCGCGCGGACACCGAGGTCGAGCTCGAGATCGACCTGCCCGGCGAGGTCCTGGCCGACTGGTACCCGGACGCGCGGGCGTTGCTCGTGGTGCATTTCCACCAGGGCCGCAGTTCCCTGTACCGCTACGACCTCGACACTTCCGAGCTGTCCTCCGTGGACACTCCCGCCGGCCGCATCGGCGGCGCGGGCGTGCGTCCCGACGGGACCATCGAGTACTCGTGGTCCAGCGCCGCCGAGCCGACGGCGGTGCGCAGCCGCGCGGCCGACGGCACCGACGCCGTGCTCCTGGCACCGCCGGGTGAGCAGGCGCCGGGTTCGTCGCCGGTCACGGATGCGTTCGTGGAGGGCGTGGGCGGGCAGATCCACGCGCTGGTCTCGCGTCCCGCCAACGCGCCCGAAGGCCCGTTGCCCACGGTGTTCTCCCTGCACGGCGGCCCGCACGCCGCCGACGAGGACCGCTTCTCGGCCTACCGCGCGACGTGGCTCGACGCCGGCTTCGCCGTGGTCGAGGTCAACTACCGCGGCTCCACCGGCTACGGCTCGGCCTGGCGCGACGCCATCGAGGGCCGCCCGGGCCTGACGGAACTCGAAGACGTCGCGGCGGTGCACGACTGGGCCGTCGAAAGTGGACTGTCCGATAAGGACAAGTGTGTCGTCAACGGCGCTTCCTGGGGCGGCTACCTGTCCCTGCTCGCGCTCGGCACCCAGCCCTCGCGCTGGGCGGCGGGCGTCGCGGGGGTGCCGGTGGCCGACTACGTCGCCGCGTACGAGGACGAAATGGAGCAGCTGCGCTCTTTCGACCGCGCGTTGTTCGGAGGTTCGCCTTCGGATGTGCCCGCGGTGTACAAGGAGTGTTCGCCGATCACCTACGTCGACGCCGTCTCCGCCCCGGTCCTCATCCTGGCCGGCGACAACGACCCGCGCTGCCCCATCCGCCAGATCGAGAACTACCTCGACCGCCTGGGCAGCCGCGACGCCCCCCACGAGTTCTACCGCTACGACGCCGGTCACGGCTCCCTGGTGATCGCCGAGACGATCAAGCAGACGTCGATCGAGGTCGACTTCGCTCTGCGCGCCGTGCGGTGATTTCTCCGGCCGGGGTTCCTCCGCTGGGGCCCCGGCCGGGAAAACCGCTTGGCCGTTCCGCCGGCGGGGGCGGATCCTCACCTTCGTGGACGTCGTCTTCGAGCACGCCCCACGCGGCGAGACCTTCACCCGCATCACCCGCGGCGACGGTGTCGTTCTCGGGCTGCCCTCCTACTCACGCAAGTTCCGCGTGCCCCACGACCTCGCGCACGCCGCGACGGAACGCTCGCTCGCCCTCCGCGGCGGCATCTTCGGCTGCATCGCGGCGGGCGGCGTCTTCTCCAACATGACCGTGCTGCACGGCGAGCCCCGCCACGACGCACAGGAGCGCAGCCGGCGGGTACTGAAGGCAGCTTCGCGGTCGATCGCCGTGGCGGAAAGTCTGGTCGGCGTGCTGCACCATGCGGTGGAGCACCGACTGCGCCCACCGTTCGCCGCCGCGCGGGAGGCTTGGGGCGTGGTCTGCCCCGACCCGTTCCCCTTCAGCGACTCCGACATTCGCGGGGCGGTGGAGCTGCTGGCGGAGCTCACGGAGAAGTGGCAGCGCGGACCGATGGAGTTCCACTGGCCGGCGCGACTGAAGGCTGCGTAGGTCGGTGGTGGTCGGAGGGGGTGGCTCGGCGGCCGAGGGAGAGCTCAGTTTGCGCTTGACCGGGCGGCCGGTGCTGCTCAAGTTGACTCGCACGGGTGCCTGGCGCAGCTCAAGCCGCGCAAGCGCCCAGCACAAGCTGATGCGCGCGAATGCCTGGCGCGGCAGCTCGATCCGGGGGAGGCACGCACGTTGAACCTCGCGGTTCGCCCACGAGGTCGAGTTGTCCACAACTCCGCCCTGCTGTGGACAACCTGCCTGAGCAGCGGGTTTCGTCGGCCCCCTCCGGTAGAATGGATCATGGGCGGGCCCGGGAGGGTGGGCTGTGCCGTCGCGCGAGAAGGGCCGGTGGACACGCCTCGAGGTGGATCACCCAGGCGGGTCACACCGGGCAGATCAGCCAGGGCGGCTGTCGCGCCCGGGCCGATCACGCGCGTCGACCGCATCCCGCGACGCGATCACCCGACGTGGGTTGATCAATGCCCCGGCTCGATCGCATACCGCGAGCCGACCGGATCCCGGAGGCCGACCACACGCCCGGGGCTCAATCACCAAGCCGCGGGGCTGCTGATCACATGCCGGAGGCTGGCCTCAACGACAAACCCGCAAGGCCGCCGATCACACACCCAAGACCAGGCCTCAAACACAAACCCGCAAGGCCGCCGATCACACGCCCGAGACCGGCCTCAACCACCAAGCCGCAGGGCTGATCACGAGCCCTGGCTCGACCACGGGCCCGCCGGCCACCTACATCCCGCGGCGAAGCGCCTGCAAGCGGTCCACCGCGGTGGCGTCGCCGTCGTAGGTGACGTGGACGGCGGAGCGGCCGAAGACGAACAGGAGCAGGTCCACGGGGTCGCCCGTCACGGTGACCGTCGGGGTGCCCGGTTTGACCTGGGCGGAGCGGCCGTCGGTGTGGCGGAGGACCACGCCCACCGGAGACTTGCGCAGGTTGAGCTTCGCGGACTGGCGGGCGAGGCGCCAAGCCGTCTCGTCGCGGGCGGAATCAGCCGGGCGCGGTTCCCACGAAGGCTGGGCGCGGCGGACGTCCTCGTGGTGGACGAGGAACTCGGCGCCGTTGGTGAGTTCGTCGAGGGGGCCGAGGGACATGGGCCAGTACCAGGCGGGGCCGCGGCGGACCTGGTCGACGAGGGCGGGCCACGGTTTGGCCGCGTAGGTGTCCTGGACGCGCTGGGTGTGGCCGGCGAAGGCGGGCAGCACGATGCCCGGCGAGGCGTCGACGCGATGTTCTCGAATGACCAAGTGGGCGGCGAGGTCACGCGTCGCCCAACCTTCGCAGAGGGTCGGGGCGTCGGGGCCGACCTGTTCGAAGAGCGTGCTCAACGCCTGGCGTTCGTCTGCGGCAAGACCCATGTCGTCGACATTACTCGTGAGTACGCCCACCGCACCGGGACGAGACCACCCCCACTGGGTGTTTCATCGAATCGTGAGCCGACTCTTCGAACCCCTCTCCCTGCGGGGCCTGATGCTGCCGAACCGCGCGTGGGTCTCGCCGATGTGCCAGTACTCCGCCACCGACGGCCTGCCGAACGACTGGCACCTCGTCCACCTGGGCCAGTTCGCCGTGGGCGGCGCCGGGCTCATCCTCACCGAGGCCAGCGCCGTCGTGCCGGAAGGGCGCATCAGCCCGCAGGACACCGGCATCTGGAACGACGACCAGGTCGCCGCGTGGCGCCGGATCACCGATTTCGTGCACGCGCAGGGCGCGGTGATCGGCATGCAGCTCGGCCACGCGGGGCGCAAGGCGTCCACGCGCCGGCCGTGGGAGGGCAGCGGCACCGTGCCCGAGTCCGAGGGCGGCTGGCAGAGCGTCGGCGTGGATGACCAACCCTTCGGCGACTACGCGCCCGCGCGGCCGCTGACCACCGACGAGGTCGCGCGGATCCCGGCCGACTTCGCCGCCGGCGCCCGCCGTGCGCTCGCCGCCGGATTCGACCTCGTCGAGCTGCACCTCGCGCACGGCTACCTGGGCCACCAGTTCCTGTCGCCGCTGTCCAACTCCCGCACCGATCGCTACGGCGGCGACTTCGAGGGCCGCACGCGCCTCCCGCTCGAGCTCACCGAAGCCGTGCGCGAGGCCATCGGCCCCGACGTGCCGCTGCTCACCCGCATCTCCGCCAGCGACTGGGCCGACGGCGGGTGGTCCGCCGACGACTCCGTGCACCTCGTGAAGCTGCTCGCCGACCGCGGTACGGACCTCGTCGACGTCTCCACAGGCGGCAACGTGCCCCGGCCCGACATCCCCATCGGCCCGGGTTACCAGGTGCCGTTCGCGGAACGCATCCGCCGCGAAACGGCCGTGCCCGTCGGGGCCGTCGGCATGATCACCGAACCGGAGCAAGCGGAACAGATCGTCGCCACCGGATCGGCCGACGCGGTGTTCCTCGCCCGCGCACTCCTGCGCGACCCGCACTGGCCGCAGCGCGCGGCCCACGCCCTGGGCGCCGAAGTGCGGTGGGCGGACCAGTACCTGCGGGCCAAGCCGCGCCGCTGACCCACACCCGGCACGCGGGTGACGGCGGTCAGTGGTGGAACGCCGTCGAGGTGGCCGCGTCGTGCTGGGGCTGGGTCTGGCGTGCCAGCTCCGGCAGGGTCCGGCGCAGGTCGTCCAGCAGGAGGTCGGCCAGGTCGTGGGTGAAACCATTGCGGACGACGACGCGCAGCACCGCCAGGTCCGTGCGGTTCTCCGGGAACGTGTACGCCGGCACGAGCCAGCCGCGTTCCCGAAGCCGGCGGGAGACGTCGAAAACGTCGTAGCCGGTGATGTCCGGTTTGGTCGTGAACGCGAACACCGGCAGCTGGTCGCCCCGGGTGAGGAGCCGGAACGGACCCAGGTCGGCGATCGCGTCGGACAGGTGGAGCGCGACATCGCGCGAAGCCTGCTGCACCGCGCGGAAACCTTCGCGGCCGAGCCGGACGAAGGTGTAGTACTGCGCGGCCACTTCGGCGCCGGGGCGCGAAAAGTTGAGGGCGAACGTCGGCATGTCACCGCCGAGGTAGTTGACGTTGAAGACGAGCTCGTCGGGCAGCGCCTCGCGATTGCGCCACACGATCCAGCCGACGCCCGGGTACACGAGGCCGTACTTGTGCCCCGAGGTGTTGATCGACGCCACCCGCGGCAGCCGGAAGTCCCACGCCAGGTCCCCGTCGAGGAACGGCGCGATCATCGCCCCCGAAGCTCCGTCGACGTGCACGGGGATGTCCCAGCCGGTGCGGGCCTGCAGGTCGTCGAGCGCGGCGGCGATCTCGGCGACGGGCTCGTAGCTGCCGTCGAAAGTGGACCCGAGGATCGCGACGACGCCGATGGTGTTCTCGTCACAGCGCTTCACCGCCTCCTCGGCGGTGAGGTGCAGCCGGTCGCCGTCCACCGGCACCAACCGCGGCTCGACCTCCCAGTACTCGCAGAACTTGTCCCAGCACACCTGCACGTTGGCGCCCATCACCAGGTTCGGCTTCCCGGTGCGGCCGAACCTCCCCCAGCGCCGCTTCAGCGCCATGCCGGCGAGCATGCACGCTTCGGACGAGCCCGTGGTGGAGCAACCCATGACGTCGTTCGGATCAGGCGCGTGCCACAGATCGGCGAGGATGTTCACGCAGCGGCGCTCGAGCTCGGCCGTCTGCGGGTACTCGTCCTTGTCGATCATGTTCTTGTCGACGCACTCCGCCATCAGGTCGCGCGCCTGCGGCTCCATCCAGGTGGTGACGAACGTGGCCAGGTTGAGCCGCGCGTTGCCGTCGAGCATCAGCTCGTCGCGCACGAGCTGCAACGCCGTGTCCGGTGGCAGCGACGTGTCGCGAAGCTTGTCGTGCGGCATCACGAAGTCCGCCGCCAGGGCGGGATTCGCCCCCGCGTACAGGGGATTCGTGCCCGACTTACGGTTCGACCCGTTCTGTTCCCCGCTGTGCAGCACCATGCTTGCGACCGTACTGCCGCGCGCCGCCCGCGCCAGCCCGAAACACCCACCCGTCATTTCAGCGGCGCCACCTCCAGCACCTGGGCCTCGGGGCCACAGCGGAAAACGAGCCCGGCTTCGGTCCGGTCCAGTTCGGCCAGCGGCACGCCATCGAGCCAAGCCCGGTGTCCACCCGGGACCTGCCCGATCGTCACGGTTCCCTCGCCCGGTACGTCCGGCGTGCGTCGCAGGCGGGTGCGCAGGACACCGTCGATTACCTCCGCCTGGCTGACCTCGACGTCGCGGTCGACCACGGTCAGCGCCGGTTCGGTGAAGTGGCTCGCCGGCCACGGATGGGTGTAGAGACCCCAGAGGCCGTCGGGGGTGTTGAGACGGGCGTAACCGAGCAAGACGTTGCCGCTCATCGGCTCGATGTCGGTGCGGTTGCCGTCGGCGTCGGCCGGCACGTCGTTGCGCGGGTAGTACAGACCTCCATCGCGCCAGGTCGGGTTCATGAAGCGGTCGGCGTGCGCGAGCAGGCTGCCGAGCGTGTCCGCGTCGCCCATCTCCGACGCCCACGCCGCCACCCAGCCGAAATCGCACGTGTCGGTGATGACCGGCTGCCCCATCACCTCCCGCGCCGGGGCAGAGCGGACGGACCGGGTGCCCTCCGGGCCGTCCACGAGGAACCGGCGGACCTGCTCGGGGTAACCGCGGTGGACGAAGTCGCGGTTCCACATGTTCATCAACGCGCCACACCACGCGTCCACCCACGGCGAAGGTGCTTCGTTGGGGCGCACCCGTTTCGAGTCGCTGGTGATCATCATGTTGTAGTGGCCCGATTCGTCGAGCCGCCCGAAGTCGGCCCACGCGCGTTCGTAGCCGGCCACCACCTCTTCCGCTCGGCTGCCGCCGGTGATCAGGTCGTGGAGGCGGAAACCGAGGATGGCGGGCTGGTTGCAGATCTGGAACACGCAGTTGGGCTCGCACGCCACGCCCAGGTAGCCGTTTTCCACCATCTGCCAGTAAATGTGCTCGTTCAGCGACTCACGATCGTACGGGAACCGCTTCTCCTCACCGCCCCAGAAGTACGACCAGTGCTGGAAAGTCAGCGATCCGGGCTGCGCGAACTCGTCGGAGGCGAACAGGTAGTCGTGCAGCAGGGCCATGGACTGGACGTACGCGCTGTACATGATGTTGTCGCGCACCACCGGATCCCACTCCTCGCCGAGCTCCCCGAGGTGCGCGTTGACCACCGCCCCGCCGCGGCTGACGTCGCGCCAGTACAGCCACACCTCGGGCATCAGGATCTTGTCGATCAGCCGCCGCAGCGTCGGCCGGAACAGCCCAGGCGCGGCGGGCAGCCGGTGGCGGTGGGTGAGGGCCAGCGCGTACGCCATGTACGCGAGCTGGAAGCGGTAGCCGCCGAAGTCGTCCTGGCCGGTTCCCTTTCCCTGCATGAAGGACCAGTCGTTGCGGAACTGGCGGGAGAGGTTGTCGAAGTGGCGGAGGTGACCGAGTTGCCGGCGGTCCAGCGGGGAGTGCAGAGCGGGCATGGCTCAAGTGAACACGGAAACCGGCGGGAAAGCGCGCTTTCGGTGGCAGGAAAGGCAGTTCTGGCGCGAACGGGCCGCTCGTGCCGTCGTGGTTACTGTGCGTTTGTGGCGTGAAGCAATGCGCGCCCTGCGAAGCAGACAACGCGGCACCGCCGAGAAACACCGCCGAACGACAACGGGCCGCCCACCTCGAAAGGTGAGCGGCCCGCCAAGGCGATGAACGCGTCAGGCCTGCTGCGCCTGCCACATCCAATGCGCCTCTTCCAACGCGCGCGTGATCTCGATCAGCAGGTCCTGCGTCACCAGATCGCTCTTGTCGGTTTCGTCGATGCGCTTGCGCAGGCGCTCGATGAGCGTCGCCAGGATGTCGACGACAGCGGCGACCGTCGACTCCACTGACTGCCAGTTGTCGGGGTACTCCGGGGCGCCCGAGCTCTCCACGACGGTTTTCGCTTTGCCGTTCGGGGAGATGCCGATAGCGTTGGCGCGCTCGGCGACCTCGTCCACGTACTGGCGGGCCGTGGCGACGAGTTCGTCGAGCTGCAGGTGAGCGCTGCGGAAGTTCTTGCCGACCACGTTCCAGTGGGCCTGCTTCGCGATCAGCGACAGGTCCACGAGGTCGACGAGCGTGGCCTGCAGAGCATTGCCGGTGATCTCCTTGTCGGCTGCGCTGAGCGGGCTCTTGATCGGAGAGTTGGCCATCGGGATTGTCCTTCCTGTGCGTGGTGGCGGAAACAGGCCGGTGATTCAGACCGTGGTGGTGAGTGCGACCTCGATGTTGCCCCGGGTCGCGTTCGAGTACGGGCAGAGCTGGTGGGCCTGCGCCACGAGCTCTTCGGCCTGGGCCTTGTCCATGCCGGGCAGCGCGACGTTCAGCACGACACCCAGCTGGAAGCCCACTTCCTGCTTGTAGAGGCTGACCTCGGCGGTCACGGTCGACGCCGGCAGCTGCACCTTCGCCCCGCGGGCGACGGCCTGCAGCGCGCTGTGGAAGCACGCGGAGTAGCCGGCGGCGAACAGCTGCTCGGGGTTGGTCTTGTCACCGCCCGGGCCGCCCATTTCCTTCGGGATCGCCAGCGACTCGTCGAGGACCCCGTCGGACGAGGTGACCTCACCGTTGCGGCCCTCGCCGCGCGCGGTTGCGGCCGCGGTGTAGATCGCGTCAGCCATTCCTTCGCCTACCTCCTGTCGGGACGCCCGGCTCGGCGTCTCGTTGATCGACAACGTCCCACATCAGCGGAACATTGCCACCGCATGGCAGGCATCACTTCCCGGGAGTACCCGGGAAGTGACCGTTGAAACCTCAGCGCGAAAGGGTGAACTCGGCCACCTGGCGGCCGATCAGGCGCAGCGTGCGAACGCTCTTGTCGTCGGACGCGCCGCCGGCTTCGTCGAACTTCGTCTCGGCGGAGTTGATCGACCCGCCCAGCGGGGTGGCCCAGCCGCGCAGGGCGTGCGTGATCGTGCGCAGCTGGTCGAGCGTGGTCACGGCGGCCTGCCAGCCGAAGGCGACGGCGGCGAGGCCGACCGCGCGCCCGTCGAGGTACGGGCGGGCGTCCTCGCGAAGGTCCTCCACGTAGTCCAGAGCGTTCTTGACCAGCCCGGAAAGCGCGCCGTGGTAGCCGGGCGAGACGACGATGAGGCCATCGGCCCGCCGGATGCTCTCGATCAGCCGCGTCGCGCGTTCGTCGCGCTCGCGAACGGCCTGGTCGTAGAAGGGGAGCACGAGCTCCGGCCCCGGGATCAGCTCGGTGTCCACCCCGAGCTCGGCGGCCGCGCCGAGGGCGATCTTGAGCGCGCGCTCGGACTGCGAACCGTCGCGCAGCGAGCCGCCGATCCCGAGAACCGTCTTGGCTGAAGTCACGTACCCGAGGCTAACCCCTCGACTTAAGTGGAGGACCAGGATTTGGGACGGAGTTCCCGATCGCAGCTGGACCCGGTACCTACTGGCAAGTAACCTCGGGATCGACAGCCGAGGAGGAACGATGGCGATCCCGCTCCAGGTCCGCGTCCAGGCCGCCGCCGCGCAGCTCGTGTTCTGGCTGCCCCGGCCCGTCCGGCGGCTCATCGCCGGGCCGCCGCTGCGGCGCGACGGGCAGGAGCTCGCCCTCGACGCCCAGCTCCTGCTCCGCCTGCAGCAGCTCACGGGCACCGCGCTCGTCGGCGACACGGTGGAGGGCTCGCGCCTCGGGCTGGAGCTCGGCCGCCACCTGGTGAGCGGCAGGACGATCGAGCCCGTGGCCGTGCGCGACGTCGTGATCCCGGCTGCCGGCGCCTCGCTCGACGCGACGCTCTACACCCCCGCCGGCCTGCCCGAACCGTCCGGGCTGCTCGTGTTCTTGCACGGCGGCGGCTGGGTGGTGGGCTCGCGCGCGACCCACGACAACGCCGCGCGCTACCTCGCGAAGCACGCGGGTGTGCGCGTGCTCTCGGTCGAGTACCGGATGGCACCGGAACACCCGTTCCCGACGCCGTTCGAAGACGCACTGGCGGCGTTCGACTACGCCCATGCCAACGCGGCGGAGCTCGGCGCCGACGCCGACCGCATCGCCGTGGGCGGCGACAGCGCGGGCGGCAACCTGTCCGCGGCGGTTTCGTTGCACGCGGTGCGCCGAGGCGGCCCCGCGCCGGCGTTCCAGCTGCTCATCTACCCCGCGGTGGACTTCACCACCCGCCGCCGCTCGCGTGAGATCTTCGGGGAGAAGCTGTTCCTCACCGATGAGTCGATGACCTGGTTCGAGGGCCACTACGTGCCGGCCGGCACCGACAAGGCCGACCCGCGCCTGTCGCCGCTCGCCGCGAGCGACCACAGTGGACTGCCGCCGGCGTTCGTCATGACCGCGGGTTTCGACCCGCTGCGTGACGAGGGCGAGGCGTACGCGGAGAAGCTGCGCGAGGCCGGTGTGCCCGTGGCCGTGAGCCGGCAGCCGGACCTGATCCACGGCTTCCTGAACTTCACCGGCGTGGGCAGCCGCTTCCGCGAGGCCACGGCCGAGCTGGCGGGCGCGTTGCGGCTGGGGCTGGCGCAGGGCGAGAAGAAGTAGCGACCCCGGACACCACCGGAGCCTGGTGCGGCGAACCGCACCAGGCTCCGAAAACCCCGTGGTCCGGGGGTGGTTACGCGCCCGGGACCGGCAGTGGTGGCACCGGCAGCGGCGGCACCGGCAGGGAGCCGAGCAGTCCGCCCAGGATGCCGGTGACGGCACCCAGCAGGGCCTTCAGCAGGTCGCTCACGATCTTCAGCGGACCGGGCAGGTCCGGAATCGGCGGGAGCGGCAGCGGCGGGAGTTGACGCGGCGACGCCGACGGGTCGGACAGCAGGCGGCTGGACTCGTCCGCACGGCCCTTGGCCGCCGAGGACAGCTGCTGCGTCTCCGACTGGATCGTGTAGCGCTTGCCCGCGGCGAGGTCGCCGAGGACAGGGCTGAGCTTGTCCAGGTCGGCGCGGGTGAGCCCGACGTTGCCGGCGTAGGCGGCCTTCGTCAGGTCGTCCCGCATCTGGAGCACCTGAGCACCGACGGCTTCGGTGGACGACGAGCCCTTGCCACCCGCAGGGCTCGCCGAGGCCATCCCCGAGGTGCCGACGGCCAGCAGACTGCCGGCGGCTACCAAGGCGATGATCCGCCCAATCTTGCCTTTCATTCCTTACCTCCTGGCCTCTGGAGACCTGACGGGTAAATCGATACCCGCCGTGTCGACCGAGCACCAGCCGATCACCGGAATGGGAGGTTTTCTAACCCTTACGTGCCGAATTCGTCCGCCGGGAACAAGCCCGCAATTGATTAACGTGGACGGCTTGCCCATCCCCCTGAAGATCATCGTGACCGATCATGAACAAGACTCGGAGTAGCCGCCTGCCACGAATGGCCCGGTTGCTCACCTGATCAGGTGTATTGCGTGATCGTTTACCCTCATCACTCCGTCGGACCGCGTGTCGCCACTGCTCCGGTCGGGGTGTCCCCCACGCACGCACCGCCACCGGTGGAGTAGCCAGATCACGGACAGATCTCCGAGCCGGGGGCCAGCGGAAACGAAAACCGGCTAGCTGTTGCGGGGCATGACGTTGGTGTCGGCTGACGGGGCCTGAGATAAGGGACGGGTCTTTCGGCGGCAGGATGAGAAGTGCGACCAACACATCCGC
>NZ_JBSGDT010000013.1:0-193285 GCF_053602515.1 Amycolatopsis sp. NPDC004368
AGCCAGGAGGCGCTGGTCGGGGT
The DNA here is from genome assembly GCF_053602515.1 of Amycolatopsis sp. NPDC004368. Taxonomy (NCBI): domain Bacteria; kingdom Bacillati; phylum Actinomycetota; class Actinomycetes; order Pseudonocardiales; family Pseudonocardiaceae; genus Amycolatopsis; species Amycolatopsis sp. NPDC004368. The sequence goes on from NZ_JBSGDT010000013.1 coordinate 24, forward strand.
GAAGTGGACGTGGAAGCGTGGATGCTGCAGCAGCCAGTTCTTGATCGCTGGGGTCTTGTGGGTGGCGTAGTTGTCGCAGACCAGGTGCAATTCGAGATCACCCGGGGTGGCGGCGTCGATGGTCTTGAGGAAGGCCAGGAACTCCTGATGCCGGTGCCGGCGGTGGTGCTGGGCGATCACCGACCCGGTGGCCAGGTCCAGCGCGGCGAACAGGCTCGTCGTGCCGTGGCGCACGTAGTCGTGGGTCATCCGCGCCGGTGTGGTGGGCATGATCGGCAGCGTGGGCGCGGTCCGGTCGATGGCCTGCATCTGTGATTTCTCGTCCACGCACAGCACGATCGCGTTGTCCGGCGGAGCGAGATACAGACCGACCACGTCCCTGACTTTCTCCACGAACTGCGGGTCCCTGGAGAGTTTCCACGTCTGGACCTGATGTGGTTTGAGGCCGAAGGCTCGCCAGATCCGTGACACCGTCGACTGCGACATTCCGGTGGCCGCGGCCATCGACCGTGTTGACCAGTGCGTGTCCTGATCAGGTGGGGACTGCTCCAGGGTCTTCACGATCACCGCTTCCACACGCTCGTCGGTGACCGTGCGCGGTGCGCCCGGTCGTGGTTCGTCCGACAGGCCCTCAAGCCCGTCAGAGACAAACCGCGACCGCCATTTCGCCACGGTGTGACGCTTCACCCCGAACTCGGTGGCCACCTCCGAGTTCGAGCCACCGTCCGCGCAGCGCAACACAATCCGCGACCGCAACGCCAGAGCCTGCGCCGTGCTCCGCCGACGCGACCACCGCAGCAACGTCTCACGTTCCTCATCGCTCAACACCAACGGTGGCAGTTTCGGGCTCGGCATCACAGCATCCTAGACACTGGCCACGAATTTAAGACTCAGGACACTAGAGGTTCTTCACCAGCACGTGGCACACCTCGGCTTCGGACACGGTGCGCCCGTCTGCCAGCAAACGCTCGGCGTAGCAGACGACCGTGCCGTGTCCCCAGTCCTGATAACCGAGGCGGCGGTAGAGGCGGGCCGCGTCGGTGTTGTCCGTGCGCACGGCCAGCGCCCCGCGCCGGTGACCGAGCTCGGCCAGCCGGTCCTCGGCCGCGAGCACGAGTGCCCGGCCGACCCCGCGGTTGCGCACCGCCGGCAGCACCTCCAGGTGCATGAGCAACGGCACCTTCGGCAGGCGCCGGCGGATCTCGCGTTCCTCGGCGTCCTCCAGCCACACGTACAGGTCCCCGACAGGCCGGCCCGCCCACCACGCGGCGAGCAGCACCCCCAGCCCGTCGGCCTGTCGCCCGAGCCGGTCCGCGAAGTACCTCGGCTCGCCCAAGGCGGCCCCGAGCGCCTCGACGTCCGCGGGACCGGCTTCGCGGATCGTGGGCGCGGTCTCCCCTTCACCGGCCGGGCAGCCGTCGGCGTCGCGCGGATCGGTCCTGAACATCGCGCCTCCAGCGTAAGGGGACCTGGAGGAAGCGTGCAGCCAGCGAACGCAGCAGTCCCGGCGCGCACACGGAGCAGCGGAACCAAATACGGGCCCCGATGGGCGTGCTTGAGCCGAGTCCTCCCCCGACCCGCAGTCCAGCTACCCGACCGAGGTCGAAACCAAACGGTCCGGACCCGAAATGGTCCGGACAATCCGGCCATCCTTCGCTAGATGAGCTCCAGCGGATCCAGCTGGATCCGCACCGGTTCCGTCGCCTTGCGGGCGTCGCGGCGGGCCGAGGCTTCGTGCAGGAGAGCGGCCAGGGCCTTGCCCTCCGGGCGGGCCACGCGGACCAGCGCGCGCTCGCGGGAGGCGTTGCCGTCGGCGTCGAAATCGCCCAGCGGGACGGGGCCGAGCACCTCGCCGGTGTCCGGCAGCGGCAGGTCGTCGAGGACGGAGGCGACGGCGTCGGGGGTGCCTTCGACGCTGGCCATGCGCATGGCGGGCGGGAAACCCAGCTCACGGCGCTGGCCGAGCTCCAGGCCGGCGTGCCAGGCGGGGTCCCAGCGGACCAGGGCCTGGACCACGGACAGGCCCGCCTCGGCGCCGACGACGATGCGCCCGCCCGCGGCAGCGGGGCGAACCAGCGCACCCGCGGCCATCCAGCGGCGCAGGGTTTCCTCGGCCGCACGCAGGTCCTGCCGGCCGAGCAGGGCCCAGCCGTCGAGGAGCAGGGCGGCGCCGTAGCCGCCCTCGGCGACGGGTTCGGCGCCGGGGGTGCAGACCACCAGCGCGGGGCGGCCCGGCACGCTCGCCAGCACCTCGGTGGCGCCCGACGTGCGCACGGGAACACCCGGGAAGGCGCGCCCGAGCTCCTCCGCCGTGCGTTTCGCGCCGACGATCACCGCGCGCAGCCGCACGGAGCCGCAGGCCTGGCAGCGGAACGCGGTCTCCGGCACGCCGCACCAGCGGCACGCGGGGGGCTTGGGCGCGCCGTCGACCGAACCGCCCGGCAGGGCCAGGGGGCCGGCGCAGCGGCGACAGTGCGCGGGCGTGCGGCAGTTCCCGCAGGCCAAGCCCGGGACGTAACCACGCCGGGGCACCTGCACGAGGGCCGGCAGCCCGGCCGCGAACGCCTGGCGCGCCGCCTCGAACGCCACTGCCGGCAGCCGGGCGACGCGGGCGGCCTCGTCGCGGGCCACGTCGAAGTCCTCGCCCACCGGCGTGACGCGCGGGGCCGCGTTGCGCAGCTCGGCGCGGTCGGCCACCACCGCCTGCGCCCAGCCCGACTCCACGAGCAGCTGTGCCTCGGCCGTACGCGCGAACCCGCCGACGAGCAGCGACGACTTCGTGGTGTGCGCGCGGTCCATGAGCACGTCGCGCACGTGCGGGTAGGGCGCGTGCGGGTCGAGGTGCAGGTCGTCGCCGTCGTCCCACACCACGAACAGGCCCGGGTCGGCCACGGGCGCGAACATCGCCGCGCGCGTGCCCACCACCACGCGCACGCCGCCGCGGAGCACGGCGAGCCAGCGCCGGTACCGCTCAGCCGGCCCCAGCCCGGCGATCAACGCGACCACCGCGTCTTCGCCCATCAACGCGACGCAAGCCTCGTGCACCCGCGTGAGGTCCCGGTGGTCCGGCACCACGAGCACCGCACCCCGGCCGCAGGAGGCCGCCACCGCCGCGGCCTCCGCGAGCCGCCGCGGCCAGTCCTCGCCCGGCAGGGCCTGCCACACCGCGTTGGCCGGTTTCCCGTCGGCCACGGCGTCGAGGAACGCCGGACCGCGCTGGTACCGCGTCCAGGCCGACACGTCGGGCACCTCCGGCACCGGCGCGGGCTCCGCCGCGGGCTCGCCCTCGGCTTTCGCGTGCCGCGGCGGCAGAGCCAGCCGCAGCACGTCGGACAGCGTGCCGCCGTAGCGATCCGCCACCGACCGGCACACGGCGTGCAGCGACGCCGGCAGCACCGGCTCGCTCGACGTGACGCGCTCGAGGTACGCCAGCTTGCGCTCGTACTCGGTGGTATCGGTGCGCTCGACGAGGTACCCGTCCACGAGCTGGCCCGCGAACCGCACCCGCACGCGGCAGCCCGGCACCGCGGCCTCGTGGAGCTTGTCGGGCACCTGGTAGTCGAACGTGCGGTCCAGGTGCGCCAGCGGGATGTCCACCACGACCTTCGCCACGGGCAGCTCGGGCGCCGGCTGCTGCTGCCCCTTGCGCGAAGGCGGTTTCTTCGCGGCGGCGGTTTTCTTCCCGGCCGCGGTCTTGGCCGCACCGGCACGCGGCGAAGAAGCCTTCGGCTCCGAGGCGGAGCGCGAAGGCTCCGGAAGGTCCCACAGCGGGGCGGGTTCGGAGCTGCTCACCCCGAGATCTCTACCAGACCCCACCGACGGTCCCGTCACCAGAACACCACCGGCACGCACGAGGGCCCCCGTCGTGGTGACGGGGGCCCTCGGACGAGCGGATCAGGCGCCCGCGAGCGAGCGCAGCGCGTCGGCGCGCGCGGTGCTCTCCCACGGCAGGTCGAGGTCCGTGCGGCCGAAGTGGCCGTACGCGGCCGTCGGCGCGTAGATGGGACGCAGCAGGTCGAGGTCGCGGATGATCGCGGCCGGGCGCAGGTCGAAGACCTCGCTGATGGCGTCCTGGATCTTCGTCGGGTCCACCGTCTCGGTGCCGAACGTCTCCACGAACAGGCCCACCGGAGCGGCCTTGCCGATCGCGTACGCCACCTGCACCTCGACGCGCCCGGCGAGCCCGGCGGCGACCACGTTCTTGGCCACCCAGCGCATCGCGTACGCGGCGGAGCGGTCGACCTTGGACGGGTCCTTGCCCGAGAAGGCGCCACCACCGTGGCGGGCCATGCCGCCGTAGGTGTCGACGATGATCTTGCGACCCGTGAGGCCGGCGTCGCCCATCGGGCCGCCGATCACGAAGCGGCCGGTCGGGTTGACCAGCAGGCGGGTGCCGGTGGTGTCGAGGCCCAGCTCGGCCAGCTCCGGCTCCACGACGTGCTGCTTCACGTCGACGCCGAGCATCTGCTCGAGGTCGATGCCGTCGGCGTGCTGCGTGGACACGACCACCGTGTCGAGGCGCACGGGCTGCTCACCCGCGTACTCGATGGTGACCTGGGTCTTGCCGTCCGGGCGCAGGTACGGCAGCACGCCGTCCTTGCGGACCGCGGTCAGCCGGCGCGAGAGGCGGTGGGCCAGCGCGATCGGGAGCGGCATCAGCTCGGGCGTGTCCGAGCAGGCGTAGCCGAACATCAGGCCCTGGTCACCGGCGCCCTGGCGGTTGATCTCGTCCTCGTCGCTCTCGACCCGCGACTCGTACGCGATGTCCACGCCCTGCGCGATGTCGGGCGACTGCGAACCGATCGCCACGTTGACGCCGCACGAGTTGCCGTCGAAGCCCTTGGCCGACGAGTCGTAGCCGATCCGCAGGATCACGTCCCGCACGATCGTCGGGATGTCGGCGTACGCCTCGGTGGTCACCTCGCCGGCCACGTGCACCTGGCCCGTGGTGATGAGCGTCTCCACGGCGACCCGGCTGCGCGGGTCCTTGGTGAGCAGGCCGTCGAGGATCGAGTCGCTGATGGCGTCACAGATCTTGTCGGGATGGCCCTCGGTCACCGATTCCGACGTGAACAGCCTTTTGGTGGACGCAGTCACGACCTCGTCACTTCCCTCGGTTTCGGCGCGGTACCCGCGAACTTAGGTACCCCTTACACGGCCCTACACTACCCAGAAGGCCTAGTGCTGGAGTCGACGTTCGCGCAAGTCTGTTACAGCGTCCCACACTGTGGCCGCGAGCCTGGACTTCGCGACCTGTGGGATCGCCGTCTCGGTGCCGTCGGCGGCGAGCAGCCAGCCGGAGTTGTCCTCCGTGCCGAACGCCTTGCCGTCACCCACCGCGTTGACCACCATCAGGTCGGCACCCTTGCGCCGCAGCTTCGTGCGGGCGTGGTCGAGCACGCTGCCGTGTTCGTCGCCCGTCTCGGCCGCGAACCCGACCACCGTCTGGCCCTCGCGGCGGCCCGCGACCAGCTCGGCGAGGATGTCGGCGTTGCGGTCGAGGGTGATCACGGGGTCGGGCGAGTCGTCGGACTTCTTGATCTTGTGGTCGGCACGGGTGGCCGGCCGGAAGTCGGCGACGGCCGCGGCCATCACCACGACGTCGGCGTCGGCGGCGGCCGCGTGCACGGCCTTGCGCAGCTCTTCCGCGCTCGACACGCGCTCCACGTGCGCCCCCGCGGGCTGCGGCAGCTCGGCGGTGTGGGCGGCGATCAGGGTCACCTGGGCACCACGCTGGGCGGCCACGCGCGCGAGCGCGAAGCCCTGCTTGCCCGACGACCGGTTGCCCAGGTAGCGGACCGGGTCCAGCGGTTCGCGCGTGCCACCGGCGGAGACGACCACGCGCAGGCCCTCGAGGTCACGCGGCAGCGCCCGCGGCTCGTCGAGCAGCAGGCGGGCCAGGTCCACGATCTCGGCCGGGTCGGCCAGCCGGCCCTTGCCGGTGTCGACACCCGTCAGCCGGCCGGCGGCGGGCTCGGCCACGACCAGGCCGCGCGAGCGCAGCAGCGCCACGTTGTCGCGCGTGGCCTGGTGCTCCCACATCTCCGTGTGCATCGCCGGAAAGAAGGCGATCGGGCACCGGGCGGTGAGCAGCGTCGTGGTGAGCAGGTCGTCGGCGATGCCGTGCGCGGCCTTGGCCAGCAGGTTGGCGGTCGCCGGGACGATCAGCACGAGATCGGCCTCCTTGCCGACCCGCACGTGCTGCACCTCGGGCACCTCCGTGAACACACCGGTGTGCACCGGGTGTCCCGAGAGGGCCTCGAAGGTGGCCGCGCCGATGAAGTTCAGCGCGGCCTCGGTGGGCACCACGCGCACGTCGTGCCCGGACTCGGTCAGGCCCCGCAGGACCTCGCAAGCCTTGTAGGCGGCGATGCCGCCACCTACGCCCAGGACGATCCTGGGCTTGGGGTCATTCACCCTCGGTGTGCTCGAGCAGGCCACCGTGGATCTCGCGCAGCGCGATCGACAGCGGCTTCTCGCGGGGGCCCGGCTCCACGAGGGGGCCGACGTACTCGAGCAGCCCCTCGCCTAGCTGGGCGTAGTAGTCGTTGATCTGGCGGGCCCGCTTGGCCGAGTAGATCACCAGCGCGTACTTCGAGGAGACCTTTTCGAGCAGGTCGTCGATCGGCGGGTTGGTGATGCCCTCGAGCTCTTCGAGCATCGACTGCTGAACAGCCACTCGTGCTACTCCGTATCGTCCAGGATTTCGGCGGCAGTGGACTCGGTGGCAGAGGAATCGCCACCGGTAATCAAGTCTAGCAACCGCCGCGCAGCAGCTCCCACCTCGGCGTTCACGACCCGTTCGTCGAACTCGCCGGCCGCCGCCAGTTCGCGTTCCGCCTCGGCGAGCCGGGCTTGGACCGCGGCCTCGGATTCCGTGCCGCGTCCGGTGAGCCGGCCCACGAGCTCGTCCCACGACGGCGGCATCAGCATCACGAGCCGGGCCTCCGGCATGGCCGCCCGTACCTGGCGCGCGCCCTGCAGCTCGATCTCCAGCACGGCGGGCCGGCCGGCCGCCAGCGCCCGCTCCACGGGCTCGCGCGGGGTGCCGTAGCGGTTGCCCGCGAACTCCGCCCACTCCAGCAGCTGTCCGTCCTCGACCATCCGGTCGAACTCGGCGCGCTCGATGAAGTGGTAGTGACTCCCGTCCACCTCGCCCGGCCGCGGCTCGCGCGTCGTGACCGAGACGCTGAAGTAGATGTCCGGTTCGAGCTTGCGAAGCTCCCCCACCACACTCGACTTCCCGACCCCGGAAGGCCCCGAGACGACGGTGAGCCGGTGGCGGGAGGATTCCCCCGCCACCGGCTCACCGTCGCGGTCGGCGCCCCGGATCACCGGGTAGTCCTGACCGACGCCGCTCACTCTCCGCTGAACTCGGCCAGCAGCGCCTTGCGCTGCCGGTCGCCGAGCCCGCGGAGCCTGCGGCTGGGCGCGATCTCCAGTCGTTCCATGGTCTGCTGGGCACGAACCTTGCCGACGCCGGGGAGAGCCTCGAGCAAGGCCGAAACCTTCATCTTGCCGAGGACTTCGTTCTCCTCGGCCTGCTTCAGCACGTCGACCAGAGTGGTACCGCCCCGCTTCAGCCGCTCCTTCAGCTCAGCACGGATGCGGCGGGCGGCGGCGGCCTTCTCCAGCGCCGCAGCACGCTGTTCCTCTGTCAGCTGGGGAAGTGCCACGTTTTCCTCCGGTAGTTCTCAAATCTGGGTGGGTGACGCGACGGTACCCACCCTTGAGCAGGCGCCACAATGCGGGGGTGGCTGGTGGAGACCGATTCCGGGGCCTGCTATTGGTCTTTTTCCCGTGTCCCCGCGAGCAGTTCGGCGACGCGCACGACCGCTTGGCGCAAGGCAACCGGGTCGGGACCGTGCTTCAGAAGGTCTCGCGAAGACGCCGGGAGCACGCCCGGCAACCCGTCGCCGAACACTGCCCGTAAGTCCGCCACAGTTGCCCCCTGGGCGCCGAAACCGGGCGCGAGCACGGGACCGCCCAGCCGGGAAAGATCCAGCTCACCTGGGCTGATCGTCGCGCCGACCACCACACCGACGTCGCCGAGCGGTCCGGCGCCCGCGTTGTGCGCGGCCGCCGCGTCGACCACGCTCTGTGCCACTGTGCGGCCGTCCGCCAGCCGCGCGCTCTGCAGCTCGTGGGCCTCCGGGTTCGACGTGCGGGCGAGCACGAACAAGCCGTTTCCCGCCGCCGTCGCGGCGGCCACGGCGGGATCCAGCGCGCCGAAACCGAGGTAGGGGGACACGGTGATCGCGTCGGCCGTGAACGCGGCCTTGTCGGCCACGTACGCGGCCGTGTACGCCGCCATCGTCGACCCGATGTCCCCGCGCTTCACGTCGAGCAGCACGAGCGCACCGGCGTCGTGAGCCGTGTCCACGACGCGGTCGAGCACCGCCACCCCGGGCGGGCCGAACGCCTCGAAGAACGCCGACTGCGGCTTCACGATCGCCGTGGCGGCCGCCAGCGCCTCCGTGGCGCCGAGCGCGAACCGTTCCAGACCACTCACGTCGAGCGGCAGGCCCCAGGACTCGATGAGCCCGGGGTGCGGGTCGATCCCGGCGCACAGCGGACCGCGGGCCGCCACCGCCCGGGAAAGCCGCGTTCCGAACCGCTCGGGCCCGCTCATTTCGTGGCCTTCAGCGCCGCCTGGAGGCTCTGGAGGCTGCGCACCCCGATGTCCCCCCGGATGAGGGCCTCGATGCCGTGCACGGCCGCCGCCGCGCCCTGCACGGTGGTGATGCAGGGGATGTCGCGCGACACCGCCGCGGTGCGGATCTCGTAGCCGTCGACGCGCGGACCACTGTTGCCGTAAGGCGTGTTGATCACCATCTCGACGCCACCGGCCAGGATCACGTCCACGATGTTCGGCGCCGAGTCCCCGGAGCTCCCCGCTGTGTTCGATTCATAGTGCTTGCGCACCACGGTGCAGTCGACCCCGTTGCGCCGCAACACTTCCGCGGTGCCCGACGTCGCGAGGATCTCGAACCCGAGGTCCGCCAGGCGCTTCACGGGGAAGACCATCGAGCGCTTGTCCCGGTTGGCCACCGACACGAACACCCGCCCGGAGGTCGGCAGCGAGCCGTACGCCCCGCTCTGCGACTTCGCGAACGCCTTCCCGAAGGACACGTCCACGCCCATCACCTCGCCCGTGGACTTCATTTCCGGGCCCAGCAAGGAATCCACACCGTGGCCCTCGGGCGTGCGGAAGCGGTGGAACGGCAGCACGGCCTCCTTGACCGCCACCGGCGAGTCGGCCGGCATCCGGCCGCCGTCGCCCTCGGCGGGCAGCACCCCGGAGGCGCGCAGGTCCTTGATCGTCGAGCCGGTCATCACCAGCGCCGCCGCCTTCGCGAGCGGCACCGCGGTGGCCTTCGAGACGAACGGCACCGTGCGCGACGCCCGCGGGTTGGCCTCCAGCACGTACAGCACGTCGTCCTTGAGGGCGTACTGCACGTTCAGCAGGCCGCGCACGCCGACCCCGCGGGCGATCGCCTCCGTGGAGCGGCGGACCTCCGCGAGGTCGGTGGCGCCGAGCGTGATCGGCGGCAGCGCGCAGGAGGAGTCGCCGGAGTGGATGCCGGCCTCCTCGATGTGCTCCATCACGCCGCCGAGGTAGAGCTCGTCGCCGTCGAACAGGGCGTCGACGTCGATCTCGATCGCGTCGTCGAGGAACCGGTCGACCAGCACCGGGTGCTCGGGCGTGACCTCGGTGGCGCGGCGGATGTAGCCGGCGAGGGTCTCCTCGTCGTACACGATCTCCATGCCGCGCCCGCCGAGCACGTAGGACGGGCGCACGAGCACCGGGTAGCCGATCTCGTCGGCGATCCGCTTCGCGCCCTCGAACGAGGTCGCCGTGCCGTACTTCGGCGCCGGCAGCCCGGCGTCACCGAGCACCTCGCCGAACGCGCCGCGGTCCTCGGCCAGGTTGATGGCTTCGGGAGGCGTGCCGACCACGGGCACGCCGGCGTCGGCGAGCCGCTGCGCCAGCCCCAGCGGGGTCTGGCCGCCGAGCTGCACGATCACACCCGCCACGGTGCCCGACTGCTGCTCGGCGTGCACGACCTCCAGCACGTCCTCGAACGACAGCGGCTCGAAGTACAGGCGGTCGGACGTGTCGTAGTCGGTGGACACGGTCTCGGGGTTGCAGTTGACCATCACGGCTTCGAACCCGGCCTCGCGCAGGGCGATCGCGGCGTGCACGCACGAGTAGTCGAACTCGATGCCCTGCCCGATGCGGTTCGGGCCTGAACCGAGGATGAGCACCTTCGGCTTGCCGCCCTGCGCCACGACCTCCGACTGCGCCGCGGGGTCGGTCTCGTAGGCCGAGTAGTGGTACGGCGTGTTCGCGGCGAACTCGGCCGCGCACGTGTCCACGGTCTTGAACACCGGCCGCACGCCGAGGCGGTGGCGCAGCGAGCGCACGCCGTCCTCCCCCGCCAGCTCCGGGCGCAGCGCGGCGATCTGACGGTCGGACAGGCCCGTGCGCTTGGCGCGGCGCAGCAGTTCGCCGTCGAGCACCGGCGCGTCGCGCACCTCGGCGCCCACCTCGCCGATCAACGCGATCTGGTCGACGAACCACGGGTCGATGCCGCTGGCCTCGTGGACCTGCTCGACCGTGGCGCCCAGGCGCAGCGCGCGTTCCACCTCGTAGAGCCGGCCCTCGTGCGGCACGCGCAGCGAGTCCAAAGTGGACTCCATGGTCGCGCCTTCGGGGTCCGGCTGCGTCCAGAACCCGGTGGCCTTCGTCTCGATCGACCGCATGGCCTTGCCGAGCGCCTCGGGGAAGCTGCGGCCGAAGGACATCGCCTCGCCGACGCTCTTCATCGTCGTGGTCAGCGTCGGGTCCGCACCCGGGAACTTCTCGAAGGCGAAGCGCGGGATCTTCACCACGACGTAGTCCAGCGTCGGCTCGAAGGCCGCCGGGGTCTCGCCGGTGATGTCGTTCTGGATCTCGTCGAGGGTGTAGCCGATGGCGAGCTTCGCGGCGATCTTGGCGATCGGGAAGCCGGTGGCCTTCGACGCGAGCGCCGAGGAGCGCGACACGCGCGGGTTCATCTCGATCACGACCATGCGCCCGTCGTCCGGGTTGATCGCGAACTGGATGTTGCAGCCGCCGGTGTCCACCCCGACCTCGCGCAGCACCGCGATGCCGACGTCGCGCATCACCTGGTACTCGCGGTCGGTGAGCGTCATCGTGGGCGCGACGGTGACCGAGTCGCCCGTGTGCACGCCCATCGCGTCGACGTTCTCGATCGAGCAGACGACCACGACGTTGTCGTGCTTGTCGCGCATCAGCTCGAGCTCGTACTCCTTCCAGCCGAGCACGCTCTCCTCGATGAGCACCTCGGTGACGGGCGACTCGCTCAGGCCGGTGGAGGCCAGCCGCTCCAGCTCCTCGGGCGTGAACGCCAGGCCGGAACCCAGGCCGCCCATGGTGAACGACGGCCGGATCACGACCGGCAGGCCGAGCTCGGCGACGGTCGCGCGCACGTCCTCCATCGTGTTGCACACCCGCGAGCGCGGGACCTCGGCGCCGATCGTGCGCACGATGTCCTTGAACTTCTGCCGGTCCTCACCGCGCTGGATGGCGTCGATGTCGGCGCCGATCAGCTCCACGCCGTACTTCTCGAGCACTCCGCGCTCGTGCAGCGCGACCGCGCAGTTGAGCGCCGTCTGCCCGCCGAGGGTCGCGAGGATGGCATCGGGCCGTTCCTGCGCGATGACCTTCTCCACGAAGTCCGGCGTGACCGGCTCGATGTAGGTGGCGTCGGCGAACTCGGGGTCGGTCATGATGGTGGCCGGGTTCGAGTTCACCAGGCTCACGCGCAGGCCTTCGCTGCGCAGCACCCGGCAGGCCTGCGTGCCCGAGTAGTCGAACTCGGCGGCCTGCCCGATCACGATCGGCCCGGAGCCGATCACCAGCACGTGCTGGATGTCAGTCCTCTTCGGCATCAGGCCTTCTTCTCCATCAGGGTCACGAATTCATCGAACAGGGGCGCCGCGTCGTGCGGTCCGGCCGCGGCTTCGGGGTGGTACTGCACCGAGAACGCCGGCACGTCGAAGGCGCGCACACCCTCGACCGTGTCGTCGTTCGGGCAGTAGTGGCTGATCTGCGCGGCACCGTAGGGCGATTCGAACCGCTGACCCGGCTCGCCTTCGAGGGCGAAGCCGTGGTTCTGCGCGGTGATCGCGACGCGGCCGGTGGCCACGTCGATCACCGGGATGTTGATGCCGCGGTGGCCGTAGCGCATCTTGTACGTGCCCAGCCCCAGCGCGCGGCCGAGGATCTGGTTGCCGAAGCAGATGCCGAACAGCGGGATCTCGCGCTCCAGCACGGCTTTCGTCAGCGCGGTGGCGTGCTCGGTCGTCGCCGGGTCGCCCGGGCCGTTGGAGAGGAAGACGCCGTCGGCCTCGACCGCCAGCAGCTCTTCGACGCTCGTCGACGACGGCAGCACGTGGACCTCCAGGCCCCGCTGGGTCATCAGGCGCGGGGTGTTGGACTTGATGCCGAGGTCGAGCGCGGCCACGCGGAAGCGCCGTTCACCCTGGGCCTCGACCACGTACGCCTTGTCCGTGGAAACCTCGCCGGCGAGGTCGGCGCCCTTCATCTGCGGGCTCGCCAGGACCTCGGCGACCATCTGCTCGTCGGTGCCCAGCGCGTCGCCCGAGAACACGCCGGCGCGCATGGCGCCCTGCTCGCGCAGGTGGCGGGTGAGCGTGCGCGTGTCGACCTCGGAGATGCCGACGACGCCCTGGCGGGCCAGCTCCTCGTCGAGACCGCGCTTGCTGCGCCAGTTGGACGGCGTGCGGGCCGGGTCGCGCACCACGTAACCCGAGACCCAGATGCGGGCCGACTCGTCGTCCTCGTCGTTCCAGCCGGTGTTGCCGATCTGCGGCGCGGTCTGCACCACGATCTGCCGGTGGTAGGACGGGTCGGTGAGGGTCTCCTGGTAGCCGGTCATGCCGGTGCAGAACACCGCCTCGCCGAGCGTCCGCCCGCGCGCGCCGTAGGCCGCGCCGCGGAAGACCCGGCCGTCCTCCAGAACCAGGGCGGCGGGGCCGCGAGTGCCGTTCGCGGTGCTCACTGGGCACCTCCCAAGATGTCGTGATCCGAGTTGTCGGGGGAAAGCTGTTCGATCCACTGTGGATAGTCGTCGAGGTCGTCACCGCGGAAACCGGTGTCGAGGTCGACGTCTCCGAGGCGCCAGGTCAGGACGAGCAGCGCGTCGGTGCCCATCACCTTCCCGGCGATCCTCGAGTCGCGGCGGATCCCGGTGACGGCGTCGCGCGGGATCCAGAAGTCGGGCGCGCCACCACGTTCCACCGCGATGCCGCCCGGGTGCAGGCGCCACACCGCGCCGGTGCGCAGCCCCGCGCCGCGGGTCACGATGCGCTCCTGCCAGTGGCCCGCGGTGGTCGTGCTGACGTAGAGCCCGGTCGACTCCAGCAGGATCTCACCGGGCTCCCCCGGAATAGCGGGGAACGGCGGCACCTGGGCGCTCTGCGAGCGCGACTTGCGCCGCCAGCCCACCCACATACCCCACAGGCACAGAAGGAAGAAGACGACGATCCCCAGGGTGAGGAGCAACCGGTCCATCAGCAGATCTTCCCTTCGCGCGCGGTGATCCGCCCGCGCAGCACGGTGGCCGTCACCACGGCGGGCAGCCGCATTCCCTCGTACGGGGTGTTCGCGGAGATGCTGGCCAGCTCGCCACCGCGCACGGTCCACTCGGCGGCCGGGTCCACGAGCGTGAGGTTGGCCGGCTCGCCGACCTCGATCGGGCGGCCGTGGTCGGGCAGGTTGCCGATCGCGGCGGGCCGCTCGCTCATCACCCGGGCGACACCGCGCCAGTCGAGCAGGCCGGTCTCCACCATCGCGCGCGCCACGACCGACAGCGCGGTCTGCAGCCCGAGCATGCCCGGGCGCGCGGCGCTCCACTCGGTGTCCTTGTCCTGCACGGCGTGGGGCGCGTGGTCCGTGGCGATGCAGTCGATCACGCCCTCGGCCAGTGCCGCGCGCAGCTTCTCGACGTCGCCGCCGGTGCGCAGGGGCGGGTTCACCTTGTTGACCGGGTCGTAGGTCTCGAGGCGTTCGTCGGTGAGCAGCAGGTGGTGCGGCGTGACCTCGGCGGAGACCTTGGTACCGCGCTCCTTCGCCCACTTCAGCACGTCGACGGTGCCCGAGGTGGACACGTGGCACACGTGCAGGCGCGCCTTCGCGTGCAGCGCCAGCAGGCAGTCGCGCGCGACGATCGACTCCTCGGCCGACGCCGGCCAGCCCGGGTAGCCCAGGCGCGCGGAGTTCTCGCCTTCGTTGGCCTGCGCGCCGACCGTGAGCCGCGGTTCCTCGGCGTGCTGGGCGACCACGGCGTCGAGCGCGGTCGAGTACTCGAGCGCGCGGCGCATCAGCAGCGGGTCGGCCACGCACACGCCGTCGTCGGAGAACACGCGCACGGCCGCCTTGCCCTTGGCCATCGTGCCGAGCTCGGCGAGCTTCTCGCCTTTGAGCCCCACCGTGACGGCGCCGACCGGGTGCACGTCGACCAGGCCGACCTCCTGCCCGCGCCGCCACACGTGGTCGGTCACGAGCGCGTTGTCGGCCACCGGGTCGGTGTTGGCCATGGCGAACACGGCCGTGTAGCCGCCCAGCGCCGCGGCGGCCGAGCCGGTGTCGATCGTCTCGGTGTCCTCGCGGCCGGGTTCGCGCAGGTGGGTGTGCAGGTCGACGAAGCCGGGCAGCAGCACCTGGCCGCCGGCGTCGAGCACCTCGGCGTCTTCCGGGACCTCGACGGTGCCGATCGCGGTGATCACGCCGTCCCGCACGAGGACGTCGACCGGCTCGCCCTCGCCGTACGGGCGGGCGCCCTTGATCACGAGCGGGGGCGTCATGCGGCAGCTCCTTCACTGGCCAGCAGGTGGTAGAGGACCGCCATGCGCACGTGGACGCCGTTGCGGACCTGTTCGGTGATGGCCGAGGACGGGGAGTCGGCGACCGCCGAGGCGATCTCCATCCCACGCAGCATCGGGCCGGGGTGCAGCACCACGGCGTGGTCCGGCAGCAGCTTCTGGCGCCGCTCGGACAACCCGTAGGCGATGGAGTACTCCCTCGATGACGGGAAAAAGCCCCCGTGCATGCGCTCCGCCTGGACCCGCAGCATCATCACGGCGTCGACGGCCGGCAGTTCGGCGTCGAGGTCGTGCGAGACCGTGACCGGCAAGGTTTCCACACCGACGGGCAGCAGCGTCGGCGGCGCGACGAGCACCACCTCCGCGCCGAGGGTGGCGAGCAGGTGGATGTTCGAGCGAGCGACGCGGCTGTGCAGCACGTCGCCGACGATCGCGATCCGGCGGTCCTTCAGCGAGCCGAGCCGCTCGCGCAGGGTCGCGGCGTCGAGCAGCGCCTGCGTGGGGTGTTCGTGGGTGCCGTCGCCCGCGTTGACCACGGCCGTGCCGGCCGGGGCGAGCCAGCCCGAGAGCCGGTGGGCCGCGCCCGAGGCGGGGTGGCGGATGATCACGCAGTCGGCGCCGGCCGCCGCGAGCGTGAGCGCGGTGTCCCGCAGCGACTCGCCCTTGTTCACCGAGGAGCTCGACGCCGAGACGTTGATCACGTCGGCGCTCATCCACTTCCCGGCGATCTCGAACGACACACGCGTGCGGGTGGAGTTCTCGTAGAACAGGGTGATCACCGTGCGGCCGCGCAGCGTCGGCAGCTTGCGGACCTCCCGGCCGAGCAGCGTGTGCTTCAGCTCGTCGGCGGTGTCGAGGACGGCCGTGGCGGCCTCGGCGTCCAGACCGTCGGTGGCGAGCAGGTGCTTCACCGGGATTCTCCTTCCGGCGCGCGGAGCAGGACCGCGTCGCGCCCGTCCGTTTCGGACAGCAGCACGGACACGCCCTCGGCCCGCGCGGTGGGCACGTTCTTCCCGACGTAGTCGGCGCGGATCGGCAGCTCGCGGTGGCCGCGGTCGACGAGCACTGCCAGCTGCACGGCGCGCGGGCGGCCGTGGTCGCGCAGGGCGTCGAGGGCGGCGCGGATGGTGCGGCCGGAGAACAGCACGTCGTCGACCAGGATCACCACCCGGTCGTCGATGCCGTCGGACGGCAGCTGCGTCTGCTCGAGCGCGCGGGGCGGACGGCGGCGCAGATCGTCTCGGTAGAGGGTGACGTCGAGGGCACCCGCCGGGGGGACGACGCCGGAGAACTCGCCGATCTTCCCGGCCAGCCGGGTGGCGAGCGGCGTACCGCGGGTCGGGATACCCAGCAGTACGGGTGGTTCACCGGGTGAGCCGGGGTCACCGGAAGCGCTCGCACCGAGTGCGGTCTTCTCGATGACCTGATGGGCCATCCGGGCGATCGTGCGCGCGACATCGCCGGCCGAAAGAAGCTCGCGCTCCCCGACCGGTTCCGCCGCGCCACGCGGACGTGACGACAAGGCGGACCTCCTTCCCCGCCTCTCTGGACGGGTCCTTAAAGGACGTCGACTCCCAGCTTGTGCGGGGAAATCGCACCGACAGTAGCAGGGGTGGTCAATCAGCCTTCCGGGTGGTGTGCCCACGTCCGCGACCAGGTACGAAGACCTTCTGCTTGACCTGGTGACAACTATGCGTAACCATTACTCTGAGTATTCGACTCGAGGAGTCCCCTGACCGGTCACCACGACCGGCGTGGGGGTGAGGAAACGGAGAACCACCAGATGGGCGATTACGCCAAGGCGCTCGGGGCCAAGCTCCGCGGGATCCGCCAGCAGCAGGGCCTCTCGCTGCACGGGGTCGAGCAGAAGTCGGGCGGCCGCTGGAAGGCTGTTGTCGTCGGCTCGTACGAGCGTGGCGACCGCGCCGTCACCGTGCAGAAGCTGGCCGAACTGGCCGACTTCTACGGTGTACCGGTGGTCGAACTGCTGCCGGAGGGCCGCGTGCCCTCGGGTGCCGAGCCCGCCACGAAGATCGTGATCAACCTCGAGCGGCTGCAGCAGCTGCCCGCGGAAAAGGTCGGCCCGCTCGCTCGGTACGCGGCCACGATCCAGAGCCAGCGCGGCGACTACAACGGCAAGGTGCTCTCCATCCGCACCGAGGACCTGCGCTCGCTCGCGATCATCTACGACATGACCCCCGGTGAGCTCACCGAACAGCTCATCGACTGGGGCGTCCTGCCGCCCGAGGCCCGTCCGTCCAAAGAAGACTGATGGGCGGCGGTTGCCCGACGCGGTGGGTGTTTTCGGCGGGGCACCGGAAACACCCACTGGCCTCGGACACCCGCCGGCCCGGCTGCGGACGGTGATCAACACCGCCGTGGCCGTCCCCTCGCACCCGCATGAGGCGTTCCGGCGCGTGACCCGTTCGGGCTAGCGCTTCCGGGTTGCCGTGACGGTGAACCCGGTTCACCGGGCGACGCCCGGGCGAGCTCGATCACGGCCCGGCACCCGCACCGAAGCGCGAGGTGTGACGAAGACCTCTTCCGGACCCCACTCGTGAGGCTTCCTGGGGGCAGATCAGCACAACGCCGAAGGCCGCGGCTCCGGAAACGGAGCTCGCGGCCTTCGGCGGTTTCAGGCTTTGTGCAGCGGGCTAGAGCACCGCCCTGAGCCGGTCGGCGATCGTGCCGATGCGCCCGAGGACGCCGTTGACGAACCGCGGCGAGTCGTCCGTGGACAGCTCCTTCGCCAGGCCCACGGCCTCGTCGATCGCGACGGGGTCGGGCACGTCGGAAGACCAGAGCATCTCGTAGACGCCCACCCGCAGCACCGCCAGGTCGACCGCCGGCATGCGGTCGAGCGTCCAGCCCTGCGCGTGCTCGGCGAGCAGCTCGTCGACCTGCTCGCGGTGGGCCGTGACGCCCTCGACCACGGTGATCGTGTAGTCGGCGACCGGATCGACTTCGGTGGACCCGACCCGGTCGGCCAGCAGGGTGACCGCGTCGGTGCCGCGCTGCGCGGCTTCGTAGAGCATCTCGACGGCGCGCCGACGGGCTTGGCGCCGGCTGATCGCACCGCCGCGGTTCGGGTGCGGCTGCTGTTTGTCCGCCATCAGTTCGAGACGCGGCCGAGGTACCGGCCGTCACGCGTGTCGACCTTGATCTTCTCGCCGGTCGAGACGAACAGCGGCACCTGGATCTCGGCGCCGGTCTCCAGCGTCGCCGGCTTCGTGCCGCCGGTCGAGCGGTCGCCCTGCAGGCCCGGGTCGGTGTGCTGGATGACGATCTCGACCGAGGTCGGCAGCTCGACGTACAGCGGCTCGTTCTCGTGCACCGCGACCTGGACCTCGGTGTTCTCGAGCATGTAGTTGGCGTTGTCCGACACGACCTCGGCCGGGACCGTGATCTGGTCGTAGGTGTCGCCGTCCATGAACACGAAGTCCTGACCGTCCTTGTACAGGTAGGTCATGTTCCGGCGGTCCACGGTGGCCGTTTCGACCTTCGTGCCGGCGTTGAAGGTCTTGTCGACGACCTTCCCCGTCAGCACGTGCTTGAGCGTGGTGCGCACGAACGCACCGCCCTTGCCCGGCTTGACGTGCTGGAACGCGGTGACGGTCCAGAGCTGGCCCTCGAGGTTGAGGACGAGCCCGTTCTTCAGGTCGTTGGTGGTGGCCACGAGCTTTCGGTCTCCTGTGTCGATCTCTTCGTCCGCGGCCCGTCTCAGACGGCCACGAGGTCCTTGGTGCTCAGGGTGAGGAGTTCGGGCCCGGAGTCCCGCACGACGAGCGTGTCCTCGATGCGCACGCCACCGCGCCCCGCCAGGTACACGCCGGGCTCGACGGTGACCGCCATACCGGCGGTCAGTGTACCGACGCCCGTGGTAGCGAGGCTGGGCGCCTCGTGCACCTCGAGCCCGACGCCGTGCCCGAGGCCGTGCGCGAACTCGTCCGCGCGCCCCGCGGCGGCGATCACGGAGCGGGCCGCGGCGTCCACTTCGGACACATCGGCGCCCGGGAACACGGCCGCGGTGCCCGCCGCCTGGGCGCTGTGGACCAGGTCGTAGAGCTCGCGCTGCCAGTCGGCGGCCTTGCCCAGCACGAACGTGCGGGTCATGTCGGAGTGGTAGCCGTCGACCGTCGCGCCGAAGTCCATCTTCACGAAGTCGCCTTCGCGCAGCTCGGCGCCGGTGGGCCGGTGGTGCGGGATGGCCGAGTTGGGCCCGGTGGCCACGATCGTGGCGAACGACGGCTCCGACGAACCGTGCTCCAGCATGCGGTTCTCCAGGTCGCGCGCCACCTCCAGCTCGGTGCGCCCGGCCCGCAGGCCTCCGGAAGCGAGCAGGTCGGCGAGCGCGCGGTCGGCCGCGGCGCAGGCCGAGCGCAGGGCCGCGACCTCGACCTCGTCCTTCACCTCGCGCAGGCGCTCGACCAGCCCCGGCGTGCGGACCAGCGACACCTTGTCGAAGCGCACGGTGAGTGCCTCGTGCTGCTCGACGTTCACGTGCTGGCTCTCGAACCCGGTGCGCCCGTAGGTGGTGTGGGCGCGGGCGGCGAAATCGGCGAGCACGCGGTCGCTCGCGCGGCCCATCACGCGCTCGAGGTCGGGCACCTCGGCCGCCGACTGGGTCGTGTAGCGGCCGTCGGTGCAGAACACGGTGTGCGCCTCGCCGCCGGCGTGCACGAGCAGCGCGGCGTTGGATCCGGTGAACCCGGTGAGGTAGCGGATGTTGAGCAGGTCGGTGACCAGCAGCGCGTCGACCCCGGACTCGGTGATCAGGGACCGCAGCGCGCCGCGACGGTGGGCGTGGGTTTCAGGCACCCGGCCAGCTTAGCCACGCCGACCCGGCGGCCCCGACCTCCGACCACACGGCGTTCACCCGGTGGCACCTACACTCCGTCCATGCTGGGTGCCTGGTTGACTCGCGGGCTGGTCATGGCCGTCGTGCACGCGGCCGCCTTGACGTTGCTCGCCAAGTGGTCCGTGTTCCACCCGACCGGCCAGACGGTGATCACCTCCGTCACGCTCGCCGTGCTCGTGGGCGTCGCGGCGCTGTGGAGCGCGATCGACGGCTGGCGCGGCAAACCCGACCGCGGTCGGGCCTGGTTCATCGCGTCGCTGGTGGCGGGCGTGGTGTCCGGCATCCTGTACGTGATCGGCCGCGCGGCGTTCGTGGACCAGACCGGCACGTCGGAGCTGGGCGCGGCGCTCACCGGAGGCGCGGCGTTCTCGGCGCTGCTGGTGCTGGTGCCGGCCGGGCTGGGGCTGTTCGTCGGCTCGCGCGTGCGGCGCCCGCCCGCCGAGGAACCCGAGGGGGAGCCGGAAGAAGACGATTCCGACGACGGGTCGGGCAGCCAGTCGGGACAGCTCGAGCTGCCGGAACCCGCTTCGGTCGAGGAGCCTCGGCAGAAGGCGTCGCCGGTCAGCCGCCCAGCGGGAGCCCGGGCGCGTAGGCGGCCCACTGTCGCGGGTCGATCTCCGTCACCGCGGCCCCGTTGAGGCCCACGATCGTGGTGTCGGGCAGGCCGTAGAGCTCGTTGCCGAGGACCACGCCGAACCCGTCGCCGGGCGAGTGCACCACCGGAGTCGCGGACTTGAGCGTCGCCTTCACGGGCAGGCCCTCGACCGGTGCGAGCGGCCGGTCCACGACCTCGCCGGCGAGCGCGGCGGCCACCGAGCGGCGGTCCACGCGGATGCGCACACCGCGGCGGAACAGGTCCATCCGGCGGTCGGGCGACGGCATCGCGACACCGTCGAACGTGGTGGCCACCCGGTCGGGGCTGGAGCAGCCGCCCGCGCCGGGCACGTCGAGCCCGAAGTGCTTGAGCCCGGTCGGGGCGCCGGCGCCGCCGGTCACGGTCGCGCGCACGACGTCGAACGACACGGTGTCGCACGGGTCGGTGACCGACGTGGGCGCGTGCCCGTCGGGGCGGCGGACGAGGCCGGGGCCTTCCTTCCAGACGCCGGGGATCACCAGCGGGGTGTAGGGCTGGATCTTGAAGTCGCGGTCCCAGAAGGTGAGGCTGGTGCCGGTCGCGGTCTCGTGGGCGATCACGAACGCGTCGAGCGCGCCGACCCATTCGAGGTCCGCGCTGAACCCGTCGACCACCGATCGCTCCCGCGGCGCGTTCGTGCCGGCGACGGGCACGAAACCCTTCTCCCCCAACGCTTCCACGCCGCCGCGGAACGCCGGGTCGTGGGAGCGGATCACGAACTGGCCCGCGCCGTTCCACCCGGCCGCGCGGCCGGTGGTGTCGGTGAACATCAGGTAGTACCAGCCGTCGAGGAACACGACCGAGGGCTGGCCGGCGCCGTAGACGTTGTCGCGGTGCACGTCGTGCGAAGGCCCGAGGATCGGCTTCCCGCCCGCCGCACGCGTCCAGTGGATGCCGTCGGAGCTGGTCGCGAGGCCGATGGCGTTGCCGAGCGCGTGATCGCCCGCCGCTCCGGTGTAGTAGAGGTAGTACGTGCCGCCGACCCGCAGCACGGACGGGTCGCAGGTGTGCACGCCGTCGAAGTTGCCCGGCGCACCGGAGAGCACGGCGATCGGGGCGCCACCACCCGGTCCGGTGAACGGGCCGTCGGCCGAAGGCGCCTCGGCGTAGAGGATGTCGTCGCCCGGCGGGACCGCGCTGCCGTACTGGCTGCACCACCACAGGCGGGTCTTGCCGTTCTCGACCATCGCGGTGGGGCCGTAGTTGTACACCGCGTCGGCCGCACCGGCGGCGACCACACCCGGGCTCTGGCGGCTGTCCGCCGTCTTCAGCGGCACGTTGGCCTGCCGCGGTGGCTTCACCGGGGCCTGCTTTCCGCCCGCGATGCCGGGATGCCCGGGCCCGTCCGCCTGCGACGCGTAGCTGTCGGTGCACCCCGCCACCACGACCCCGGACAACGCCAAGGCGAACAGGGCTCGAACGGGTCGCCGACCCCCGCCACGGAACGGGTGCATGATGGCGAAGTCTAACGGTCCCTAACCCGGTTGGGTGAACGCATCCCCAGCTGTCGGGTGTTCGAGGGCAAGGAGTTCGGCCTCGATGGCTTCGCCGAACCGCTCCGGCGTCAGTTCGCGTTCGACGCGAGCCACCGCAGCGCGAGCGGATACCCGTCCACACCGAGACCCACGATCACGCCGGTGGCGATGTCGGACAGCACGCTGTGGTGGCGGAACTGCTCCCGCTTGTGCACGTTGCTGATGTGCAGCTCGATCAGCGGCGCGGTGAGCTGCGCGGCGGCGTCGCGCACGGCGATCGAGTAGTGGGTCCACGCGCCGGCGTTGAGGACGACCGGGTGGCCGGCGTCGGCGGCTTCGTGGAGCCAGCCGACGAGGTCGCCCTCGTGGTCGGTCTGGCGGACCTCGACGTCGATGCCGAGTTCGGTGCCGGTGCTGAGGCACAGCGCCACGAGGTCCTCGTGGGTCGTGGCGCCGTAGACGGCGGGCTCGCGCTTGCCGAGGCGGCCGAGGTTGGGGCCGTTGAACACGAAGACCTTCACAGCAGCACGCTCCCGCCGCTCGTGGGAGCGTCGGCCGCGATCGCCGAGTAGGCGGCGGCCAGCAGGGCCGGGTCTGGGCCTTCGAGGCGGCCCGGTTTGGCGAGCGCGTCGAGCACCACGAACCGGAGCACGCCGGAGCGGGTTTTCTTGTCGCCCTTCATGGATTCCACGAGCTGGGGCAGCGCGTCGGCGTCGTAGGTGGTCGGCAGGCCGAGCAGCTTGAGCACCGAAGCGTGGCGCGCGGCGGTCTCGTCGTCGAGGCGGCCGGCGAGGCGGGCGAGCTCGGCGGCGAACACGAGCCCGACGCTCACGGCGGCACCGTGGCGCCAGCGATAGCGCTCGCGGCGCTCGATGGCGTGGCCGAGGGTGTGGCCGTAGTTGAGGATCTCGCGCAGATCGGACTCGCGCAGGTCGGCCGCGACGACGTCGGCCTTCACCTGGATCGAGCGGCGCACCAGCTCGGCGAGCACCTCGCCCGCCGGGTCGAGCGCGGCGGCGGGGTCGGCCTCCACGAGCTCGAGGATGCGCGGGTCGGCGATGAACCCGGTCTTCACGACCTCGGCCATGCCGGCCACGAGCTCGTTGCGCGGCAAGGTTTCCAGGGTCGCGAGGTCGACGAGCACGGCGCTCGGCTCGTGGAACACGCCCACGAGGTTCTTGCCGGCCTCGGTGTTGATGCCCGTCTTGCCACCGACGGCGGCGTCGACCATGCCGAGCAGCGTCGTCGGCACGTTGACCAGGCGCACACCGCGCATCCAGGTGGCGGCCACGAAGCCCGCCAGGTCGGTGACGGCGCCGCCGCCCAGACCCACGACCACACCGCGGCGGTCGAGCCCGATGCGGCCGAGGACCTCCCAGCAGAAGCTCGCGACGGAGAAGGCCTTGCCGTCCTCGGCGTCCGGGATCTCCACGCGGTGGGCGTCGAGGCCCGCTTCGGCGAGCTCCTCGCGCACGGCCTCGGCCGTGGCGGTGAGCGTGGGCGGGTGGATCAGCGCGATCTTCGACGCGTCGGCGAGCTGCGCGGTGAGCTCGCCGAGCAGGCCGCGGCCCACGAGCACGTCGTACGGGTGCGCGGTCTCGACGCGGATCCGGACGGGTTGGGACACGGGTTTCCTCACTACTCCTGGTCGTGCTGCGCCGGTTCTGGGCCTAGGGGTTCTGCGCGCCGGCCGGTTCGATCGCGGCGACGGCGGTGGCCACCACCTCGGCGGGCGAGCGGTGGTCGGTGTCGATCTCGACGGTCGCCACCTCCCGGTACACCGGCAGGCGCGCGTCGAGCAGGGCTTTGAACGTGGCCCGCGGGTTCACGCCCGCGAGCAGCGGGCGCGCGGCCGAAAGACCGGTGCGCTGCACGCCGGCGGCGAGGCCGACGTTGAGGAACACCACGGTGTGCTTCGCCAGCAGCGCACGGGTTTCCGCCGTGATGGGGGCGCCGCCGCCGAGGGAGAGCACGCCGTCGTGCTCGTCGAGCGCCGTGGCGACGGCCTGGGCCTCGAGCGCGCGGAACGCCGGCTCGCCGTCTTCGGCGAAGATGTCGGAGATGGCGCGGCCGGCCCGTTCGACGATGTCGTCGTCGGTGTCGCGGAACTCCACCCCGAGTGCTTCGGCGAGTAGCGGGCCGACCGTGCTCTTGCCCGAGCCCGGCGGACCGACGACCACGGCGCGGGGGCTCACCAGCGCTCCTCGAGCGCCTTCAGGTAGGCCTCGGCGTTGCGCTTGCTCTCGCCGAGCGAGTCACCGCCGAACTTCTCCAGCGCGGCCTCGGCGAGCACCAGCGCGACCACGGACTCGAGCACGACGCCGGCGCGCGGCACGGCGCACACGTCCGAGCGCTGGTGGATCGCGACGGCCGGCTCGCCGGTGCGCACGTCCACCGTGGACAGCGCCTTCGGCACCGTGGAGATCGGCTTCATCGCCACGCGCACGCGCAGGATCTCGCCGTTGGTGATGCCGCCTTCGAGGCCGCCCGCGCGGTTGGAGCGGCGCGTGACGCCGACGGGTCCGGTGCCGCGGTCGATCTCGTCGTGGGCCCGGCTGCCCCAGCGGCGCGCGGTGGTGAAGCCGTCGCCGACCTCCACGCCCTTCATCGCCTGCACGCCCATGAGCGCGCCGGCGAGACGCGCGTCGAGGCGACGGTCCCAGTGCACGTGGGAGCCGAGGCCCGGCGGGAGGTTGTAAGCGAGCACCTCGATCACGCCGCCGACGGTGTCGCCCGCCTTCCGCACGGCGTCGACCTCGGCGACCATCGCCTCGGTGCCCTCGGCCGAGAACGACCGCACCGGGCTCTCGTCGATCGCCGCGAGGTCGTCGGGCGTCGGCAGGGGTCCCTCGGGCGCGTCGGCGCCGCCGATGGACACGACGTGGCTCAGCACCTCGAGCCCGAGCAGCTGGCGCAGGAAGTTGCGCGCCACCGTGCCCAGCGCCGTGCGTGACGCCGTCTCACGCGCGCTCGCCCGCTCCAGGACGGGACGCGCGTCGTCGAAGTCGTACTTCTGCATGCCGGGCAGATCGGCGTGCCCGGGGCGCGGCCGGGTGAGCGGCTCGTTGCGCGCCAGGCCGGCGAGCACCTCGGGGTCCACGGGGTCGGCCGCCATGACCTGCTCCCACTTGGGCCACTCGGCGTTCTCGATCTGCACCGCGATGGGGCCGCCCTGCGTGATCCCGTGGCGCACTCCGCCCAGGAACTGCACGTGGTCGGTCTCGAACCCCATGCGAGGGCTGCGACCGAACCCGAGGCGGCGCCGCGCGAGCTGCGCGGTGAGGTCTCCGGTGGTCACCTCCACACCAGCGGGCAGGCCCTCGAGCACAGCGGCGAGGGCGGGTCCGTGCGATTCTCCTGCGGTGATCCAGCGCAACACCTGACAATCCTGTCATGGCTGGTGGCGCACCCGGCCGGGAGCCCCTCAGCTCGGCACCACCCCCGATCCCAGACCGGGGAACACGGCGCACGTCCAGGTGGCGAGGATCAGCGCCGGCCCGTGGGGCACGCCACACCGAACGGGTGGTCCGCCGCCGCCCGCCGCGGCCCGCAGCCGCACCGCGAGGGCCGCGCTCAGGCCCGCCGCCGCGACAGCCGCGAACACCAGCGACACCCACCCCAGCACCCCGAGCACCGCCCCGAGCACGCCGGCGAGCTTCACGTCACCGGCCCCCATCCGCCCCATCCGGTGCACCGCCCAGTGCGCCCCGCCGAACACGGCCGCGCCCGCCAGAGCGTCGACCACGACCGCGGGCCCACCACCGCCGACGGCCGCGAGCCCGACGGCCACCGCCATCGCCGGGTACGCGGGCAGCGTGAGCACATCGGGCAGCCGCCTGTGCCGCGCGTCGGCCAGGCTCAGGGGCACGCCCACCACC
This sequence comes from Amycolatopsis sp. NPDC004368, assembly GCF_053602515.1. NCBI lineage: Bacteria > Bacillati > Actinomycetota > Actinomycetes > Pseudonocardiales > Pseudonocardiaceae > Amycolatopsis > Amycolatopsis sp. NPDC004368. The sequence goes on from NZ_JBSGDT010000013.1 coordinate 25,782, forward strand.
GTGAGCACCCACGGCACCGGCCACCACCACGGCGCCCACGCCCCGCTCCCCCACCGCCACCCGACGACGGCGAGCCCCACGGCCACGAGCCCGACAGCACCGAAGAACGGCACCGGCGCACCGGCCCGCTCCAGCAACCACCCGAGCAGCGGCACCAAGGCCACGCCCGCGAACACGAATCCCCAGGACATGTCTCCACGTTCGCAGCGCTCGCCGGCGGAGGCCAAGCCCGTGCCGTCGCGAGTGGACCGCTCGTGCCGTTTTCGCCCGGAATTCACCCGTCCAGGCAGTGTTCCCGGGCAGTGTTCCCGGGCAGCGTTGCCAGGCAGCGTTCCCGGGCAGTGTTGCCGGGCAGCGTTCCCGGACAGCCGAGTCACGGCGCCACGCCCCGGCCGCAGCGAACTCGCGGCAACCTGCCCACACAGCGATCCCGAACAGGACTCCCAAAACAGCACTCCCGGCCAGCGCTCCCGGACAGCCGAGTCACAGCGCCACGACCGGACCGCACCGGACTCGCAAGCCGGGAGAACCTGCCCACACAGCGTTCCCGGCCAGCGTTCCCGCGCAGCCGAGTCGCAAGGCCACGCCGGCCGCGGCGAACTCGGAGGCCCCGGCAACCTGCCCACACACCGATACCGGCCAGCGCTCCCGGACAGCCAAGTCACGGCACCACGACCGGACCGCACCGGACTAACAGGCCCGGAGAACCTGCCCACACAGCGTTCCCGGCCAGCGTTCCCGGCCAGCGTTCCCGCGCAGCCGAGTCGCAAGGCCACGCCCGGCCGCGGCGGACTCGGAGGCCCCGGCAACCTGCCCACACACCGATACCGGCCAGCGCTCCTGGACAGCCGGGTCACGGCGCCACGACCGGACCGCACCGGACTCACAGGCCCGGAGAACCTGCCCACACAGCTGATCCGCGCCCAGGGAACCAAGCCGCAGCCCGCTCGCGAGGCCCCGGCAACCGCCGGCCGGGGTCAGGGATAAACCAGGCGCATCAACGGTTTCCCGGTCCGCACACTGCGGATCTCCAGCGAAGCGATGTCCCCGGACTTCATCGGCGTGCCCACCACGACCTTCGCCGTGTTCTCGGGCAGGGCTTTCCAGGTGGCGAGCTCGGTCTCCGTGCCGTTGCGCCCCAGGGCGACCAGCGAGTAGTCCCCGCCCTTGCCGCCGCGGTAGCTGCAGGACATCTCGACCTCGGTGCCCCACGCCCGCGGGTCGATGCGTGCCGCGGCCTGGATCGGGTACTCGCCGAGCGCCGCCATCGGCAACTCCGGCGGGGGCGCCGCGATGGCGGGCGCGGCGGGCGGTGCCTGCGTCTCCGGCAATGACAACGTCACCGCCAACGCCACCCCCGCCGCGACGGCCAGCGCCGCCACTCCCCCGGTCACGCCCGTCCGGACCCGACGCCTGTGCCGCACCTTTCGCATCAGCACGGGGAGCAGATCGGGTGGGGACGAATCCGGCACGTTCGGGACCGGCGGCAGGTCGGCTTCCGAGTACGGCACGGACGAGCTCGGCGGCGGGGTCGGCTCGACCGCATCCGGGCCCTCGACAGCCGAGGGCGCCTGCGGCACGTCGGTCGTCGCTGACGAACCCGAGCCCGGCACCGGCAACTCCGGCACCGGCGGCAAACCGGCAGCGATCCGCGAATCCGGGCCCGGCACCGGCGGCAAGCCGGGCGCAGCGCGCGAATCAGAGCCCGGCGAACCCAAGCCGCGCATCGGCAAGCCGGCCGCGGCCCCCGAATCCGAGCCCGATGCCGACGGCAAGCCGGGCGCGGAGCGCCAATCAGCGCCCGGCGAATCCAAGCTGAACATCGTTGGCAAGCCGGCCGCGGTGCCCGAATCCGGCCCCACTACAGGCGGCAAGTCGGGCGTGGAGCGCGAATCAGAGGCCCGCAAATCCGAGCCGAGCGTCGGCGGCAAGTTCAGCTCCATCGAACCCGAACCCGAACCCGAACCGGAACCCCGACCCGAGCCCCCATCCGCGCCCGGCACCGGCAATCCCGGTAGCCCCGGCAAGTCGGGCACCCCGGAACCCGGCCCCTCACCTTCCCCCGCCGGCCCCCTCGTCTGCGCCAGCAACCCGGGCAAACCCGCCAGCTCCTGTACCGCCGCCGAGCAGCGGGCGCAGGTGTGGAGGTGCTGTTCGAACGCCTGGCGGTCCTGCGGCGAGAGCGCGCCGAGCACATACGCCGCGTCGTAGGTCACAAAATCGTCGTTCACAAAATCTTCGCTCGCGAAGTCGTCGGTCACTGCGTCACCCCCCGCTCTTCCAAAGCCAGGCGAAGTGCCCGGAGCGCGTAGTGCGTGCGGGACTTCACCGTCCCCTCGGCGATGCCCAGGGTCCGGGCGGCGTCGGCCACCGAGTACCCCAGGAAGTAGCACAACTGGAGCACCTCGCGGTGGCGGGCCGAGAGCTCACCGAGCGCCTCGGCCACCAGCCACCCCTGCACGGCCCGTTCGGTGCCGTCGGCCACCGCGCGCTCGGGCGGAGCGTCGGTGACGACCTCCGAGCGCGAGGTCGCCGACCGCCATCCGTCGATGGCGATGCGGCGCGCGACCGTGAACAGCCACGCGCGGGCCGAGCCCTGCGACTGGTCGAGCACGTCGGTGTGCCGCCAGGCGCGAAGCAGCGTCTCCTGGACCACGTCCTCCGCGTGGATCCGGTTGCCCCCCGTCAGGTGCAGGGCGTAGGACCACAGCGCGGCCGCGTGTTCTTCGTGCAGCGCGCGCATCAGCTGGTCCTCGACGTCGCTCCTCCCCACCGCGGACCCCGGTCAGCGCCCGGCCGACACCGCGTGCCCGCCGGAGGACTGCCGTGCGCGCACCTCCTGCACCAGCAGCACCAGACCGCAGATCACGCACAGGGCCTCGGTGATCACGCCCCAGTACTCGAACTGGCTGTTGAACTGGTCGTGCACGCCGTAGAGGCCGACGGTCACCGACAGCAGGTACGCCAGCAGCGTCACGCCGCCGAAGCCGAGCGTGAAGAACGGCGGGACCCAGCTCCGCCACACCAGCAGCGCGACGGCGATCACGATGCCGGCGATCCCGTTCACCAGGAACAGGGGACCGACCACGGCGATGTCCGAGTAACCGCTGCCGAAGTACAGGTAGAAGTGGACCGCGGCGGACCCCACCAGGCCGATCGCGCCCAACCCGCGCATCCAGTTGGCCAGCATGATTTTCTCCTTCACCCTCGAAATCCCTCTCCCCCACTACACGGGAGAATGGGCAATCCGGTTCACCGGACTTCACCGATGCGGTGAACGGGTGAACCAGCCGGGTCACCGTTTCGTTAGTACGAGCATGACTGCCGAACTGCACACCCGCCGCTCCGTTCTCACCACCGGGGCCGCCGTCGCCGGCGTCGCCGTGGGCACCGTCGCCCTCGCGGCCTGTGGCGCCGGCTCGGACTCGGGCTCCTCCGGTGGCGACGCCCCCAAGCCCGGCGGAAAGGTGATCGCCCTGGCCGACGTGCCCGTCGGTCAGGCGAAGTCCGCCAAGACCCCCGACGGCCAGGACGTGATCGTCGCCCAGCCCACCGCCGGAACCGTGAACTGCTTCAGCGCCATCTGCACCCACCAGGGCTGCACCGTGAACCCGCCGCAGGGCGCCGAGATCCACTGCCCGTGCCACGGTTCGGTGTTCGACTCGCTCACGGGCGCGGTGAAGAACGGCCCCGCCGAGAAGCCGCTGCCGAAGGTCAACGTGAAGGTCGACAACGGACAGGTCGTCACCGCCTGACGCCCACGACAGAACAAAGGGCCCCTTGTGGACGATCACCGTCCACAAGGGGCCCTTTCGGCGTGAAACGCCTCAGCCGTTCCAGCTGAACAGCACCTCGCCCGCCGCGACGGTGCGCCCGGGCTCGAGGCCCGCGAGCACGTCGGCCTGGGCATCGAGCCCGACCACGGGCACGATCGGCGAGTAGCCCGCGGCCGCCACGGCCTCGGGGTCCCAGCCGACCACGGGCTGGCCGGCGCGCACCGACTCGCCCTTCACCACGTGGAGGGTGAAGCCCTCGCCCTTCTCCTTGACGGTGTCGATGCCGAGGTGCACGAGCACGGCGCGCCCGTCCTCGGTCGCCACGACGAAGGCGTGCGGGTGCAGCGTCACGATCGTGCCGGCCACCGGCGCGACGGCGTCGGCGCGGCCGCCGCTGGGCTTCACGGCGATGCCGGGGCCGACCATCGCCTCGGCGAACACGGGGTCGGGGACGTCGGTGATCGCGACGACCTCACCCGCGACCGGGCTCAGGATCTCCAGGCTCACATCAGGTCCTCGATGTCACTGGCGATCGTGTCCGCCTCGGGGCCGACGATCACCTGCACCGCGGAGCCCATCTTCACCACGCCCATCGCGCCCGCGGCCTTGAGCGCCGCCTCGTCGATGATGCTGGTGTCCTCGAGCTCGCAGCGAAGGCGCGTGATGCAGCCTTCGATCTCGATGACGTTGTCCACGCCGCCGAGCGCCGCGAGAATCTTCTCGGGCCTGTCATCCGCCATCGCGGTCTCCTCGTTTCCCGTTGGTTCCCCACCTGAGCCGGTGCGCTCCACCACTACTACGCCGTTCGTCGGCATGCACGTCGCCGCAGGCCACGAACGCATAACGGTGGTTGACACCCGCTCGCGGAGCGGAGCATCCTGCCCCATCGGAATTATTGGTCTAGACCGGAACGTACCAATCTTCCGGCGAAGACGCGAGCACCGGGCACCCGGTGCCACGACACGAGGAGGGTGACACCGATGAGCGCAGCCGCGCACGTCCCGCCGCCCGATCGCGTCGAGAAGGTGGACCAGGTCGTGAACGGGCCGACGCCCAAGCACGCCCAGCTGCGCGAGATCCTGCGCCGGTCCGTGGAGCGCGAGCTCCCGCCCGGTTCGCCGATCCCGTCGGAGCGGGAGCTGGCCCAGCGCTACGGTGTCTCGCGGCTCACGGTCCGCTCGGCCATCGGCAAGCTCGTGGAAGAGGGCCTGCTGGCGCGTGTGCGCGGCAAGGGCACCTTCACCGCCGCGCGCCGCATGGAACTGCAGCTCTACCTGATGTCCTTCACCGACGACATGCGCCGGCGCGGGCTCACCCCCACCACGGAGGTGGTGTCCACGTCGCTCGAGGTCCCGCCGGTGACCTCGGCCCACGCACTCGGTCTCACCGAGGGCGTGGCGGCCCACCGGCTGGTGCGGCTGCGGCGCGCGGACGGCGTGCCGCTGGCCGTGGAACGCGGCTGGTACCACGCCGGGCGCACGCCCGGCTTGCTCGACCTCGACCTCACCCGTTCCCTGTACGCCCAGCTGGCCGAGGCCTACGACCTCCGGCCGGACCAGGCGTACCAAACGGTGTGGGCCGAGTCCGCGGACCGCGAGACGGCGCGCCTGCTCGGCATGCGCACCGGCAGTCCGCTTCTTGTCTTCCGCCGGGTCTCCAGCGCAGGCGGAGAGCCGGTGGAGGACATGACGTCCTGGTACCGGGGAGACCACTACCAGGTGACCATGCAGTTGGATCGGAACACCCCGGATTCCGGCCACCAACCCCACTACGGAGGTACCCGACGATGAGCGCCACCACCACAGAGGGGGCGAAGGGCAAGAAGGGCGGCGGCGGGCTCGCCGGGCTGCAGCGCTTCGGCCGCAGCCTGATGCTCCCCATCGCCGTTCTGCCCGCGGCCGGTCTCCTCAACCGCCTGGGCCAGGACGACGTGTTCGGCAGCAAGGGCCTGGGCTGGGACAAGGTCTCGGCCGTCATCGGCGCCGCCGGCGGTGGTCTGTTCGACTGGCTGCCCCTGCTGTTCGCCATCGGTATCGCGGTCGGCTTCGCCCGCAAGGGCGACGGCTCGACGGCCGTCGCCGCGGTCGTGGGCTGGGTCGTGTTCAACAAGGTGATCCAGGCGATCGCCCCCATCAGCAGTCAGGAGGGCTACAAGCCGGGCTGGGACGGTTCGCCGATCCACTGGCCCTACAGCGTCCTGACCGGTGTGATCAGCGGTATCGTCGCTGCCCTGCTGTGGCAGCGCTACTACCGCGTCAAGCTGCCGAGCTGGCTCGCCTTCTTCGGTGGCCGCCGGTTCGTGCCGATCATCACCGCCTTCGCGATGATCATCCTCGGCGTGATCTTCGGTCTCGTGTTCAAGTACGTCGACCACGGCATCAACGCGATCGGCCAGGCCGTCGTCGGCTCGCCGGTGATCGGTGGCGGCGTCTACGGCGTGCTCAACCGCCTGCTCATCCCGATCGGCCTGCACCAGCTGCTCAACGTGCCGGTGTGGTTCATCTTCGGCGGCGGTGACCTCAACAACTTCTTCGGCCACGTGCAGGGTTCCGGCACGTTCATGACCGGCTTCTTCCCGATCTTCATGTTCGCCCTGCCGGCCGCGGCGCTGGCGATCTGGCAGACCGCGAAGCCGGGCCAGAAGAAGATCGTGGGCTCGATCATGATCTCGGCGGCGCTGACCTCGTTCATCACCGGTGTCACGGAGCCGATCGAGTTCGCGTTCATGTTCGTCGCCTGGCCGCTGTACATCTTCCACGCGATCATGACCGGCGTCTCGCTGGCCGTCTGCAACGCGCTCGGCATCCACCTCGGCTTCTCGTTCTCGGGCGGCGCGATCGACTTCGCCCTGAACTCGTCGCTGGACACCGCGCACAAGGCGTGGCTGCTGATCCCGATCGGCCTGGTCTTCGCCGTCATCTACTACGTCGTGTTCCGCTTCGTGATCGTGAAGTGGAACATGCGCACTCCGGGCCGCGAGGACGACTCGATCGAGGCCGACCTCGACCGCACCGCCGCCAAGTAAAATCGTTTTCAGGAACACTGAGAGAGGACGACCATGCCGGAGAAACGAGTCACCGTGGCCAGCAAGGTGGGCCTGCACGCCAGGCCGGCCGCGCTGGTCGCCAAGGCGGCCGCGGCGCAACCCGTCGCGGTGACCATCGCCAAGGCCGGCGGCGACCCGGTGGCCGCCGGCAGCGTGCTCAGCCTGATGACCCTCGCCGCCGAGTACGGCGACGAGGTCGTGATCAGCGCCGAGGGCGAGGGCGCCGACGCCGCGATCGCAGCGGTGGCCGAGCTCGTCGCCACGGACCTCGACGCTCAGTAGGCACCGCTCCAGGGGTTGGTCGAGGGGCCACCCGTCGCTCGGGAAACCGGCGCCGGGTGGCCCCTTCGCTCGTCCAGCGGATGTTTAAGCTGGCAGCATGGAGAGCCTGCGCCTGATCGACAAGTGGCCGGTGGACAACGCCGCCGCCGGAGTGGTTTCCGCCGACGGCGAGGTCCGCGCCCGCCGCGGCGACGCCACGCGCGTCTTCCGCCTGGCCTCGGTGACCAAGCTGCTCACGGCCTACGCGGCGCACATCGCGCTCGAAGAGGGCGTCGTCGAGCTCGACACCGCCGCCGGCCCCGAGGGCTCGACCGTGCGGCACCTGCTCGCCCACACCTCCGGCCTTGCCTTCGACGCCCACAAGGAGATGGCCGCCCCCGGCAACCGGCGGCTGTACTCGAACGCCGGCTTCGAGGTGCTGGCCGACACGCTGACCGAGCACTCCGGGATCCCCTTCGCCGACTACGTCCGCGAAGCCCTCCTCGACCCGCTCGGCATGGCCGCCACCACCTTCGAGGGCTCCCCCGCCTCCGGCGCCACGTCCACTGTGGACGATCTGCTCAAGTTCGCCACCGAACTCCAGTCCCCGAAACTCCTCGCGGCATCCACCCTGGCCGCCGCCACCGACGTCGCCTTCCCCGGCCTGAACGGCGTCCTCCCCGGCTTCGGCTACCAGAAACCCAACGACTGGGGCCTGGGCTTCGAACTGCGCGACCACAAGTCCCCACACTGGACCGGCGCCACGAGCTCCCCCCGCACCTTCGGCCACTTCGGACAGTCCGGCACATTCCTCTGGGTTGACCCCGACCTGCGTCACGCCTGCGTCGCCCTCTCGGACCGCTCCTTCGGCCCCTGGGCCGCCGACGCCTGGCCCCCCTTCACCGACGCCGTGGCCACCGAACTCCGCGGCTGACACGCCTGTCTCACAGCCTCACCCCTTGCCAAGGCAGGTACCCCCACGCCCCCCACCCCGCACCAACGCAAGACACCACCACCCGACACCGCAACGGCCATCACCAAGACACGGCCGCATGAACCCAGGCCCCTCCCGCACCCCGATCCGAAGCCTCCTCACACTCCAGCTTCGGGGTGCACGCCCAACGCAAGCGGCCCTACGAGGACCACACCGAACCACCCAAGCCACCCCGCGAGAACCTCACTCCATGACGCGAATCGGCTCCCCAGCCCGGAAAGCGGCAATATCCTCCACCGCATCCCGATAAAAAATCTCATACGTCTCCCGACTCACATACCCCACATGCGGCGTAAGAACCACGTTGTCCAACCCCCGCAACGGATGCTCAACCGGCAACGGCTCCACGTCGTAAACATCCAACGCCGCCCCCGCGATCCGCCGCGCCCGCAGCGCATCCAACAGCGCACCTTCCTCCACAACCGGCCCCCGCGACGTATTCACCAACCACGCCGTCGCCTTCATCCGGGCAAGCTCAGCCGCCCCCACCAGCCCACGACTCCGCTCCGACAACACCACATGCACCGACAACACATCGCTACGCTCGAACAGCTCCTCTTTGGACACCGCCGAAACCCCAAACTCGGCAGCCCGCTCAGGAGTCAAGTTCGGACTCCACGCAATAGTCGACATCCCAAACGCCTGCCCGATCTTCGCCGAAGCACTCCCCAACCGCCCCAGCCCCAGCAAGCCGAGCGTCTTGCCGTGAAGCACCGTCCCGACCCCGACCTGCCAGCCTCCGCCGCGCATGGACTCCACATCAGCCGGCAGATTGCGAGCAGCACCGAGAATCAACGCCCACGTGTGCTCCAACGTCGGCGGTCCCAGATACCCCGTCGCCGACACCACAACACCGTTGCGCTTGGCCGCCGCAACATCGATGGCCGCGTTCCGCCGCCCGGTACTGACCAGCAACCGCAAATCCGGCAGCCGATCCAGCACTTCCGCCGGGAACCTCGTCCGCTCCCGCATGGCCACGACGACGTCGAACCCGGCCAAGCTCCCGACCACATCATCCGGTCCGGCGAACGCCTCCGTGAAGACCTCGATCTCGGCATCGAGGGAACCCCAGTCGGCGTAGCTCAGGGCGACATTCTGGTAATCATCGAGAATCGCGATCTTCATACGCCCACCGTAGTCCGCTCACGCGCGCAAAACAGCGGATATCCGCAACCGGTCCCCGCGACCCCCGCCAAATCCCACACCACGGGCGAAGCGGACGAATCGTGTCGGTCCGAAATCCGCCAGGTAGCGCAAGACGAGTGACGCGGTGACCGAGTCGAACGAACTGTCCGCAAAGGACAGTGGCTGCGCGATGTCGGCGACTTCGAACCGGGCGAGCGCACCGAACTCCTTGCGCGCCAGGCAAATCAGCCCCTCGCTCACGTCGACGCCCACCACGTCGGCACCCCGGCCGGCCAGCAGCGCGCTCAGGTGCCCGGCCGCGCAGCCGACCTCGAGCACCCGGTGGCCGCTCACGTCCCCGGCGAGTTCGAGGACGGCCGGCCGGTCGTAAAGAGCGTTGGTGACGCTCTTCGCCGCGTGGCCGGCAGATCCGCAACGCGTGGGTCGACGAACCACCACGCCTCGACGCCACGATCACCCTCGCCGCGCGTCCTCGTCGTCGGAGTCCGGGACCTCGAGCAGAATGTCGATGATCGGTTTGGCCGCGAGCCCCGGAACCGAGGTGGACCCGACGTGTTCGAGCAACACCACCTGTTCGCCCAGCGCTGTGCGGATTCGATCAGCTTCGCGTTCGTACAACGTCGGCCACTGGTCGTCGTACTCCTCGTCGTCGGTGTGTGACTGCTGGCTGGTGGACGGCATGGATCTCCCTGGTCGACGGCGAGTGGGCAGTCGGCCAGGATATCAACTCACGCGCGGGCGTACCTCAGAAAATCGGCAGCGGCAGCAGGTCACCCGTCGCCGCGCGCAGCGCAGCCCGCATCTCCTCCCGCGGCGCGGGCCGGCCCGTGAAGTGCTCGGCCTGCCCGAACGCCTGGTGCAGCAACATGTCCAGCCCGGTCGCCAGCCGCCCGCCGCGAGCGGCGACCGCCTCGGCCAGCGGCGTCGGCCACGGGTGGTAGATCACGTCGAGCACACTCGGCACGCCCGCGAGCGCGTCGACGTGCGCCACCACCGCGTCCGGCGGCACGGTGTTCACCAGCACAGCCGTGCGCACCGCCAGCTCCGGAAAGTCCACTTCGGACCAGCGCAGCACCTCGACGTCGAGACCCGCGCGCCTCGCCGCTTCGAGCGTCTCCCCCGCGCGCGCCGGGTCCCGCACCACCAGGCTCGCGGCCGCCACGCCCAGCGCGGCCAGCCCGACCACCGTGGCCGCCGCCGTACCGCCGGCGCCGAGCACCACCGCGCGGTCTCCCGGCGAAGGCACGTAATCACCCGCGGCCCGCAGCGCGCCCGTCACGCCGTCGACGTCGGTGCAGTCCGCCAGCCAGCCGTCTTCGACGCGCACCAGCGTGTTGGCCGCACCGACGGCCGCCGCGCGCGGCGTCACCCGCGCCGCGTGGTCGAGAGCGCGCCGTTTGCCCGGCATCGTCACCGACAGTCCGACCCACTCGGGACCGAGCCCGTCGACGAGCCCGGGCAGCCCGTCGGCGTCGGTCTCCACGCGCTCGTAGGTCCAGCCGGTGAGCCCGAGCGCCTCGAACGCGGCGCGGTGCAGCACCGGTGAGAGCGAGTGCTCGATCGGCTTGCCCAGCACCGCGGCTTTGCGCGGCTCGTCAGAAGACGCCACGTTCCTGCGCCAGATCGCGGTTCTTGTTGTGGTCCGCCAACGTCGAGGCGAAACACGAGTGCCCGTCCTTCTCGCACTTCACGAAGTACAGCTCGTCGCCGTCCGGCGGGCTGACCGCCGCCTTGATGGCGGCCGAGCTGGGCACCCCGATCGGCGTGGGCGGCAGGCCGTAGTTGAGGTACGTGTTGTACGGCCCGGGGGCTTCGCGGTCGGCCTTGTTCGTGAGCAGGGTCGGTTTGTCGACCACGTAGTTCACGGTCGAGTCGAAGCCCAGCCGGACGTGCTGGTCGAGCCGGTTGTAGATGACCCGCGAGATCTTGCCGAAGTCGTCCGTGATCGCCTCGCGCTCGATGAGGGAGGCGATGATCAGCGTCTGGTACGGCGTCTGCTTCGGCCCGGTGCTCTGGGCGCTCAGGCCCGCGGCCTGGATCGCCTCGGCCGACTGCTTCACGATGTTCGTGATGAGCTCCGTCGCGGTCCAGCCCGGCTTGACGTCGTAGAGACCGGGCGCGATGAGACCTTCGAGGCGTTTGTCCTTGCTCAGGGCCTTCTGCGCGCCGTCCACGGCCCAGTCGGGTACACCGAGGATCTTGAGGTCGGCGTCGGCGACGGTTTTGCGCAGGTCGTCGGGAGAGATGCACGTGCTCTTGCCGTCGAGATCGGCACACGAAGCTTTCGACATCAGCGAGTAGATACCCGGCGTGACCTTGTTCTCGGGCTGCTTGACGTCGTCGAGCTGCGTGTACGGACGGATCTCCAGCCGCCCGACGTGCGCGGCCGGCGAGGTGATCATCGTGACGGCGCTCTCGCCGGACATGTGCTGCTTGAGCAGGTAGTAACCCTGCTGGATACGGCTGAGCGCGGTGTTCTCCGCGCCCGCCTTCACGAACGCCTTGGTGCTCGCGACGACACCCGCCTCCACCAGCTTGCCGCCGATCGCCGACGTGGTGTCGCCGTCCTCGACCTGGATCAGCGCGCTGCCTTCGCCGCCGCCGTCGTAGTCGTCGTAGCCGAACACGCGCTGGTAGCCGTAGTACGCGCCGCCACCGGCGACGATCACGAGCACCAGCAACGCCGCGACCCAGCCGAACACCCGCTTCTTCTTTTTCTTGCGGGGGGCGGGTTCCTCGGCGTAGTCGTCGTCCGCGTAGTCGCCGTCTTCGTAATCGGCGTCGTCGTAGGCGGCTTCGTCGTCGTAGGCCTGGTCGTACTCGCCGTCTTCGCGGTAGTCGTCTTCGTAGTCGTCGTCGCCGAAGAGGTCGTCGAGCTGCTCGCGCGGCGCTTCCTCCGGCACGGCCGGGATCACGTCGGTCGGGTGTTCCACCGGCCGCGGCCGGACCGGACGGCGCCGCGGACCGGGCTGCGGGAGCCGGGAGTCCGGGGGCAGGGAGCCGTCGGCAGGGCCGTTGAACCGCGGATCCGGCGGCATCGAACCATCCACCGGACCAGCGAACCGCGGGTCACGAGGCATCGAACCATCGGCCGGGCCCACGAAACGAGGGTCAGGCGGCATCGAACCGTCGGCTGGACCGTTGAACCGCGGATCCGGCGGCATCGAACCATCCACCGGACCGGCGAACCGCGGGTCACGAGGCATCGAACCGTCGACCGGACCGGCGAACCGCGGATCCGGCGGCATGGAACCGTCCGGCGGGCCCGGGCGGCGGACCGGACGGGACGGGCCGGGGTCACCGGGCAGCGGCAGGTCGCCGGTGTCGGAGCGGGGCCGACGGCGCTGCGGCGGAGGCGGCGCGTCGTCGGGATCGGCGCGGCGACGGCGGCGCGGAGCAGCGGTCGGGCCTGGCGGAGGGGGCGGCACGTCGCGGGGGTCGCCGGAAGGCTGCGGGAGCTCACCGCCGCGAGGCGGGCCCGACGGGACCTGGTCGCCGTGGCGGGCGTCGCCCGAATCCTGGTACGGGTCGCCGTGGCGGGGGTTGCCGGAAGGGAGGTCGCCACGCGGAGCAGGCGGCGCCGCGTCCTCCGGTTCCCGGCGACGCCGGCGCCCGGTGGCCGGCGGAGGCGTCTGAGGAGCCGGCGCGTCCTCGCGGCGACGGCGGCGCCCACCACCCGTGGGCGGCGGTGGCGCCGGATCGGGGGCGGCGCGGCGGCCGCGCGACGGCGGCAGTTCGTGCGAGCCGGACGGTGGCGGCGTGTGACGGGCGCGGCGGGGGCCGTCCGGCGGGGGTGTGCCGGGGTCGCCGGGGTTGTCGGGGTCACGCAACCGTCGGCGGCCGCCCGGGTTCTCGGGGCCGCGGGGGTCGGTCATGAGTCGCCTTTCCGGGCGCGCTGTGCGGCGGACGCGTCGAGCCAGGCCTGCAGGATCTCGACGGCGGCGGCCTGGTCGACCACCGCCCGCTGCTTGCGTCCCTTGACCCCCCGCTGGGAAAGCATTCGGGACGCCGTGACCGTCGTCAACCGTTCGTCGGCGAGCCGCACGGGAACGGGGCCGAGTCGCGTCGCCAGCTTGTCGGCGTACTCCACCGCGATCTGCGCGGCGGGGCCGGCCCGGTTCGCCAGGGTCTTCGGCAAGCCCACGATCACCTCGACCACCTCGTGTTCGGTGACGAGTTCGGCAAGCTTGTCCAGATCGCTGTCGTCGGTCGCATCACGGGAGAGGGTAACGAGCGGGCTCGCGAGGATGGGGGCGGGATCGCTGAGCGCGACCCCCACCCGGACAGACCCGACATCGACCCCGAGCCGCCTGCCGCGGCCCGGATCGGACTCACCGGGCCGATCCGGGCCGCGCCGGGAGCTAGCGGCCAACGCCGGCGACCGCTGCGCGCAGTGCCTCGACGGCCCGCTGCGCGCCGGCCGGGTTGCTGCCGCCGCCCTGCGCCATGTCGGGCTTGCCGCCACCGCGGCCGCCGATGGCCTCGGCGAACGACGGAACGAGCTTGCCCGCCGCGATGCCCTGGTCGCGCGCCGCGGACGTGGTCGCCACGACGAACGCCACCTTGTCGCCCGACGGCGAGAACAGCGCCACCACGCCGGGCCGGTCGCCCAGGCGGCCGCGGACGTCGGACGCGAGCGCCCGCAGGCCGTTGCCGTCGACGTCCGGCACGACCTCGGCAACCACCGAGACGCCGCCGGTGTCCTGCGCCTTGTCGGCGAGCGCGCCCGCCGAGCCGAGCACCTGCTGCGTGCGCAGCTGCTCGATCTCTTTCTCCGCGTTCTTCAGCCGCGAGAGCACGTCCTCGATGCGCCCCGGCAGTTCGTCGGTCGGCACCTTGAACGTGTTCGCCAGCTGCGACACGAGCAGCTGTTCCTTGCGCACGTGCTTCAGCGCGTCCGGGCCCACGAGCGCCTCGACGCGGTGCACGCCCGACCCGATCGACGAGTCGCCCACCAGCTTCACGAGACCCAGCTGGCCGATGCGGTCCACGTGCGTGCCACCGCAGAGCTCGCGCGAGTAGTCGCCCATGTCGACCACACGCACGTCGTTGCCGTACTTCTCGCCGAAGAGCGCGACCGCGCCCAGCTCGAGTGCCTTGTCCTTGGTGGTGATGTAGCTCTGCACCTCGACGTCGGTCTGCAGGTAGTCGTTCACCTCTTCCTCGACCTCGGTGAGGATGTCGGTCGACACCGAGGCGGGCGTGGTGAAGTCGAACCGCATCCGGCCCGGCGAGTTGAGCGAACCGGCCTGCGCCGCGCGCTTGCCGTACGCCCCGCGCACGGCTGCGTGCACCAGGTGCGTCGCCGAGTGCGAGCGCTCGATCGACAGGCGACGCGCACCGTCGACCGACCCCGTGAGCTGCGTGCCGATGCCGACCTCGCCCTCGGCGATCTCGACGCGGTGCACGAACAACCCCGGCACGACCTTCTGCACGTCGAGCACGTTGATCTTCACGCCGTCGCCGAGCAGCACCCCGACGTCGGCGACCTGGCCACCGCTCTCGGCGTAGAACGGCGTGCGGTCGAGCACCAGCTCGGCCTTGTGGCCAGCGGCGACGCTGCGCACCGGCTGCCCGTCCTCGAGCAGGCCGACGACCTTCGCCGACGCCTGCAGGTCGGTGTAGCCCAGGAACTCGGTCTCGCCGTTGCGCTCCAGCAGCTTGCGGTACTCCGACAGGTCGCCGTGGCCGTGCTTGCGCTGCGCCGCGTCGGCCTTCGCCCGGGTGCGCTGCTCCTCCATGAGCGTGCGGAACCCGTCCTCGTCGACGGTCAGGCCCTGCTCGGCCGCCATCTCGAGCGTGAGGTCGATCGGGAAGCCGTAGGTGTCGTGCAGCTGGAACGCCTTGTCGCCCGCGAGGATGTCGCCGCCGGAGGACTTCGTCTCGGCCGCCGCCAGGTCGAAGATGCGCGAACCGCTGGTGAGGGTGGCGAGGAACGCCTCCTCCTCCACGCGCACGACCTCGGAGATGCGGTCGAAGTCCGTGACGAGGTTCGCGTACGTCGGGCCCATCGTGTCGCGCACGACCTCGGCGAACGCCTGTAGCACCGGCTCCTGCACGCCCAGCAGGCGCGTGGAGCGGACGATGCGGCGCAGCAGCCGGCGCAGCACGTAGCCGCGGCCGTCGTTGCCCGGCGTCACGCCGTCGCCGATCAGCAGCACGCCGGTGCGCGCGTGGTCGGCGATCACGCGGAAGCGGACGTCGTCGGTGTGGTTGGCGCCGTAGCGGCGGCCCGAGAACTCCTCGGCGCGCCCGATCACCGGGCGGACGAGGTCGGTCTCGTACACGTTCTCGACGCCCTGCAGGATCGTCGCGACGCGCTCGACGCCCATGCCGGTGTCGATGTTCTTCGCCGGCAGGTCTCCGAGGATCGGGAAGCCCTTCTTGCCCGCGCCCTCACCCCGGATGTTCTGCATGAACACCAGGTTCCAGATCTCGATGTAGCGGTCCTCGTCCGCGACGGGCCCGCCCTCGCGGCCGTACTCGGGGCCGCGGTCGTAGTAGATCTCGGAGCTCGGTCCGCACGGGCCGGGGATGCCCATGGACCAGAAGTTGTCCTCCATGCCGCGCCGCTGGATGCGCTCGGACGGCAGGCCGGTCAGCTTGCGCCACAGCCCCGCCGCTTCGGTGTCGTCCTCGAACACGGTCGCCCAGATCCGGTCGGGGTCGAGCCCGTAGCCGCCCTCGGACTGCGGCCCGGTGATCAGCTCCCAGGCCAGCTCGATGGCGCCTTCCTTGAAGTAGTCGCCGAACGAGAAGTTGCCGGCCATCTGGAAGAACGTGTTGTGCCGGGTGGTCTTGCCGACCTCGTCGATGTCGGGCGTGCGCACGCACTTCTGCACGCTCGTCGCGCGCGAGTACGGCGGCGGCGCCTCACCGAGGAAGTACGGCTTGAACTGCACCATGCCGGCGTTCACGAACAGCAGGTTCGGATCGTCCAGGATCAACGAGGCGCTGGGCACGCGGGTGTGCCCCTTCTCCTCGTAATGGCGCAGGAATCGTTCGGTGATCTCGTGTGTGTCCACGGGTGTGTCCTCGGGCTGGGGTCCGCGCACCGCTGCGGCGCGAAGATCGGACCGGGAAAAGGGGGACGCGGCGACGGCGGAAGGAAGCTGCTCGCGGGCGCGAGAAGCTCAGCCTTCCGCCCGGCGAGCTCGCCGGACGGGGCGCGCGGCGGCGTGCCGGCCCGCGCCACCCGGCGGCGCGGTGTAGCCGGTCCGTTCCTCGACCATGTCGTGCAGCTCCTGCTCCCGTTCGCTCATCCCGGCGCGCACCTCGGCGCCGAACGAACCGACGGCGCCGGCCAGCTCGCGCACGGCCTCGCCCAGGTTCGATGCTAACCCCGAGGGCGTGGCCTGACGAACCGTTTCGCCGGCCTTGCGGGTGAGCGCGACGCCGGCGAGCACGCCGACGCCGAGCCAGAACAGACGCTTCACTTCTTCCTCCGGCGAGCGGGGCGCTGGGCCTTCGCTTCCTGCTTCTTGCGGCGCGCGCGGATCGCCTTGCTGATCCCGTAGGACAGCGCCGCGGTCTTCACGAGTGGGCCGCCGAGGGTCGCGGTGAACACCGAGGACAGCGCCGAGACGTTGCCCGTGACCGCCTGCGCGTTGGCCGTGATGCCGTCGACGCGTTCGAGCTGGGTGTTCACGTGCGTGATCGTCTCGTTGGCGCCCAGCAGGATCGGGTCGGTGTTCTCGTGGGCCTTGCGGATCGCGATCGTCGCCTCGTCCAGCGTGCGGCCGAGCTTGAGCAGCGGGATCGCCAGCAGCAAGACCAGCAGTACGAATGCTCCTGCGGCGATCAGCGCGGCGATCTGCCCTGCCGACACGGGCCCTCCTCGGGGTTGCGGGGGTCTTGGGTGCCAGTGAGGTTACCGCCTGGCCAGCCGTTCGGCGGTGTCGCCCCGCCGCTCGGTCACTCAGCGCAGCCGAACCGGTTCCGACCTGCGGCTGCTCGCCCCGATCAGCCGTCTTCCCCGGCGACCGCCCGGTAGAGCACCGCCATGTCCTTCTCGCCGTGGCCCGCGTCGACGGCGGCGGTCAGGTGGGCGAGCGCGGCCGCGGCGCCGCCCACGTCGACGGCGTCGCCCGCGGCCTCCACCACGAGCCGCGCGTCCTTGGCCGCGAGTGCCGCGGGAAAGCTGGCCGGGTAGTCGCCGGACAGCATGAGCGGACCCTTCATGCGGGCGTAGCCGACGTCGAAGCCGGTCCCCTCCATCACGTCGAAGAACAGCTGCGGGTCGATCCCCAGCGCGCGGGCGAGGGCGAGGCTTTCGGCCGTGGCGTTGGTCAGGGCCAGCACCCAGGCGTTCATCACGAGCTTGAGCCGGGTGGCCGTGCCGGGTTCGGTGCCGAGCCAGCGCGTGCGCGAGCCGACGGCGTCGAAGATCGGGGCGGCGGTGTCGTGCACGTCGTCCGGACCGGCGGCCAAGACCTGCAGCTGGGCCTGCTCGGCGGGGACCTTCGTGCCCATGACCGGGCAGTCGACGAACACGACGCCGGCCTGCGCGGCGGCTTCGGCCAGCCTGGTGATCCACTCCTTGCCGACCGTGCTCATCTGCAGCCAGACCGTGCCGGGCTTCACGTCGGCGGCGGAGAAGACCTCGGCGACCGTGGGGCCGTCGGAGAGCATCGTGACGAGCACGTCGGCGCCCGCGGCGGCTTCGGCCGGGGTGTCCGCGACGGTCGCGCCTTCGGCGGCCAGCGGTTCGGCCTTGGCGCGCGTGCGGTTCCACACCCGCAGCGCGAGGCCGGCTCGGACGAGGTTGGCGGCCATGGGGTGCCCCATGATCCCGGTTCCCAGGAAAGCGACAGTGGTCATGGCTCCATCGTGCCCGCCGACGGAGCCGGTGGCTCAGTGACTCAGCGCGGGCCAGGTCGACGCGCGACCGGCCACCAGTTCGTCGAAGCCGGGGAAGTCGTGGGCGCGTAAGGGTTCCGTGGCCGAGGCGGCGGTGCCCGAAGCCGGGTGGCGCACGCGGACGGTCACGTGGCCGGGGTTCGAGCCGCCGTCGTGCCAGTGGCGGGTGTGGGCGGGGATGCCGAGCAGGTCGCCGGGCTCGCACAGCACGGCGTGGACCTGGCGGCCGACGTGGAAGTACCAGACGGCGGACCCGGTGACGAAGAAGCGGTCCTCGTCGCGCGGCAGGCCGCGTTCGACCGGGCCGGACTCGCCCATCGGCACGTCGACGGCGTGGTAGCCCACGGCCGTGGTCCGCGAGTCGATGCGGTCGCGGTAGCGGGCGAGCACCTCGGCCTCGGTGGCGCCGGGCATCGGCCCGTTCACCGGCCAGCGGGCGAACTCCACGCCGATGCGGGCGAGCTCGGCCGTGATCGTGCCCGGGTCCTCGGTTCGCAGCAGCACGTGGCCCGGCTGGTCGTCGGGCCACACCGTCAGCAGCGTCATCGCCACCCCCTCCGTCGCCGGGATCAACCGGCCTGACGGCCGGGCATTCCCCCTACCGCCGTTATACGGAAGAAAGTGGCGACGTTCACGCTCGTTTGACCGAGCGGGAACGAACGGTGCCCAGGCGACCAGTTGATCACCCAGGGCCACTGCAGTGGTCAAGTCCTGCTGTACATGCCGGGCTCGGCCCGGCCTTGCGCATCGACTGGACGACGATCGGTGCGCTCGCGGGTGCGGGGTGGCGTTGGTTTTCGTGGTGACCGGAGCGGCCGTGCCGGCTCTGCGCGCCGCGATGCGACCGGACTCGATCAGGACCGACTGACCGCTGCCCGCACGGCTACCCCTGCCGCTCGTCCCGAATCGTGCGGCGCAGCCGTGGCACGCGTTCCGCCAGAGTGCGTTCGCCGCCGCGCTGGGTGGGTTCGTAGTAGTCGCGGCCGACGAGTTCGTCCGGCGGGTACTGCTGGGCCAGCACGCCTTCCGGGACGTTGTGGGGGTAGCGGTAACCCTGGGCGTTGCCGAGGAGCTTGGCGCCCGCGTAGTGGCCGTCGCGCAGGTGCGGGGGCACGGTGCCGGCCAGGCCGGCGCGGACGTCGGCCAGGGCGGAGTCGATGGCGGTGACCACGGCGTTGGACTTGGGGGCCGTCGCGAGGTGGATGGTGGCCTGCGCGAGGGCGAGGCGGCCCTCCGGCATGCCGATGAACTGCACGGCGTGCGCGGCGGCCACCGCGGCCTGCAGCGCGGTCGGGTCGGCCAGGCCCACGTCTTCGCTCGCGTGGACCACCAGCCGCCGGGCGAGGAAGCGCGGGTCCTCCCCCGCTTCGATCATGCGGGCCAGGTAGTGCAGCGCGGCGTCGACGTCGGAGCCGCGGATGGACTTGATGAACGCGCTGATCACGTCGTAGTGCTGGTCGCCGTCGCGGTCGTAGCGGACGGCGGCCTTGTCCACAGTGGACTCGACGGTGGCGAGGTCGATCGTCTTGGCCTCGGTGGCCGAAGCGGCGTCGGCGGCGGCTTCCAGGGCCGTGAGGGCTCGGCGGGCGTCGCCACCGGCCAGGCGGACGAGGTGGTCGCGGGCCTCGTCAGTCAACGTCAGTTCACCGGCCAGGCCGCGTTCGTCGGACAGTGCGCGGTCGAGGACGGTGACGATGTCGTCGTCGGTCAGGGGACGCAGTTGCAGCACCAGCGACCGGGAGAGGAGCGGTGACACCACGGAGAACGACGGGTTCTCGGTGGTCGCCGCGACGAGCAGCACCGTGCGGTCCTCGACCGCGCCCAGCAGGGCGTCCTGCTGCGTCTTGGAAAACCGGTGCACCTCGTCGATGAAAAGCACGGTGTTCTCGGTGTTGTACTGCCGCCGCCGGCGGGCTTCCTCGATCACGCCGCGGACTTCCTTGACGCCCGCCGAGAGCGCCGACATCGCGACGAACCGGCGGCCCGTGGCGATCGACACGAGGTTCGCCAGCGTGGTCTTGCCCGTGCCCGGCGGGCCGTAGAGCAGCACGGACGCCGGCGCAGCCCCCTCCACGAGCCGGCGCAGTGGAGCGCCCTCGCGCAGCAGGTGCTGCTGCCCGACCACCTCGTCGAGCGTGCGCGGCCGCATCCGCACCGCGAGCGGCGAGCTCGCGGGGTCGGCCTGCGGTTCGACCGGCGAGCCGGCGCGCGTCGGTTCCGGCGGCGGCCCCAGGTCGGGGTTCACCGTGAAGAGTTCGTCCTGTGCCACAGCGATGACGTTAACCGACCACCCCGACAACTCCGCTTGCCCGGCCCGCCGCGAAGCGCTACGGTTGACTCGGTGACCAGAAATGCAAATCCGGTCACCGAGTCATAGATCAAGTCAACAACCAAGTCAACGATCAAGGGGAGCGCATGCCCGACGACCCGAACCGCGAACGCGCGGACCGGATCCTCGACGCGGCCGCCGAGCTGCTGGTGCGCTGGGGCTCGCGCAAGGTGACGATCGAGGACATCGCGCGCCGCGCCGGCATCGGCAAGGGCACTGTCTACCTGCACTGGCGCACCAAGGATCTGCTGTTCGGGGCGCTGCTGGTGCGCGCGTCGGTGCGGCTGCTCGAAGCGTCGGCGGCCGAGCTGCGCACCGACCCGCGCACGGTCCTCCCGCACCGCTACTTCCGCTCGACGTTCCTGCTCACCACCCGCGATCCGCTGCTGTCGGCGATGCTGAACAACGACACCGAGCTGCTCGGCGACTACGCGCTGTCCGCCGAAGAGACCCGGCCCGAGTCGGCCGAGGCCGTCGAGCGCAGCTTCGAGATCTTCCTGGGCCACGGCCTGCTGCGCGACGACATCCCGAACCTGCGCTACGCCCTCAGCGCGGCGGCGGCCGGGTTCTACCTCTACAGCAACGTCAACCCGGCCTTCGTGGACGTTCCGCTCGAGGTCAAGGCCGACGCACTGGCGCGCGTGATCCACGAAGCGTTCGAGCCGCCGGGAGAACCCGACCCGGGCACGGTCGAGAAGGCGGCCGCCGAGCTTCGCGCGGTGTTCGAAAAGTACGCCTCGGCCGCCCGCGCGGTGATCCACGAGAGGAAATCCACCACCGAGGCCGGCTGAGCCCGGCCCGTTCCCGAAGACAGATTGGGGCTGTCGAACCATGAGCACCGCACTTCCCGAGACCTGGACCCTCCACGAAGGACAGTTCTGGCTGCGGGGCGAACGTCCGGCGAACGAAGTCGAGTACAAGCCCGAGCTGGGCTCCTGGCACGTCTACGGCCACCCCGAGGCGCACGCCATCCTGTCCGACCCGGCCACGTTCTCCTCCGACGTCACCCGGCTGCTGCCCGAGAAGACCCTGGGCGACAGCAAAGAACTCTCGGCGGGCAACCTGCTGCAGCTGGATCCCCCGCTGCACAACAAGATGCGCAAGCTCGTGAGCCGGGCCTTCACACCGAAGGTCGTGGCCGACCTGGAGCCGCGCATCGCCGAGCTGACCCACGAGCTGCTCGACGAAGCCGCCGGACGCGACCGGCTCGAGCTGGTGGCCGATCTCGCGTACCCGCTGCCGGTGATCGTGATCGCCGAGCTGCTCGGCGTGCCCGCGAGCGACCGGAACCTGTTCCGCGAGTGGGTGGACCGCATGCTCGAGAGCCCCGAGCAGTTCTCGCTCACCGACGACTCCGAAGAGCAGCAAGCGCGGGTGCAGGCCCAGCTCGCCGTCAGCCGCAAGTTCACCGACTACCTCGGCGAGCACGCCGACGACCGCCGCCGCAACCCGCGCGAAGACCTGCTCACGAAGCTCGTCGAGGCGGAGGTCGACGGCGAACGCCTCACGCGCGCGGAGATCGTGAACTTCGCGCAGGTGCTGCTGATCGCCGGGCACATCACCACCACGATGCTGCTGGGCAACACCGTGCTGTGCCTCGACACGTTCCCCGAGTGGGACGAGCGCGTGCGCGCCGACCGCGCGCTGCTGGTGCCGACGATCGAGGAGTCGCTGCGCTACCTGTCGCCGTTCGGGGCGGTGGCGCGCGTGACCAACCGCGAGGTGGAGGTCGGCGGCACCACGATCCCGGCCGATCGGATGCTGATGATCTGGATCGCGGCCGCCAACCGCGACCCCCGCGCGTTCACCGACCCGGACACCTTCGACCCGACCCGCGAGGACATCACCCACGCCCACCTCGCCTTCGGCCGCGGCATCCACTTCTGCATCGGCGCACCCCTCGCGCGCCTCGAAGGCCGCACGGCGCTCAACATCCTGCTCGACCGCTACCCCACCCTGCGCACGATCCCGGACGAACCGCCGACCTTCCAACCCAACCCGGCGATGACGGGCGTGACGACGCTGCCGCTGAGCGTCTGACCGCGTTGCGCCACCGGCGAACATTGCTCACCGGTGGCGCGACGAGGCGCAGACTGGGGCGATGGTGAAATCCGTCGCCGTTCTCTCGGACGTTCACGGGGTGCTGCCCGCGCTCGACGCCGTGCTCGCGGAGCCGGACGTCGAGGCGGCCGACGTGGTGGTGCTGTGCGGGGATCACGCCGCCGGACCCCTGCCACAGCGGACGCTGGACCGGCTCCAGGCCCTCGGCGAACGCGCGGTGTGGGTGCGGGGCAACGCCGATCGCGAACTCGTGACCCTCGCCCGCGGGGGCACCACGAAGATCCCCGACCCGATCGCGCCGTGGGCAGCGGAGCAGCTGAGAAAAGACCAAATCCAGCTGCTCGACGGTCTCCCGCTCACCGTCACGCTCGACGTGGACGGACTCGGTGAGGTGCTGTTCTGCCACGCGACCCCGCGCGACGACGAGGAGGTCGTGCTCGTGGACAGTCCCCTGGCGCGCTGGGCCGAGGTGCTCGCCGGAGTCAGCGCGGAGACCGTGGTGTGCGGGCACACGCACATGCCGTTCCTGCGGCTCGCCGATCGCACGCGGGTCGTCAACCCCGGCAGCGTCGGAATGCCTTACGGCACAACAGGTGCGCACTGGGCCCTGCTCGGCCCCGGGGTGCAGCTGCGCCGGACTCCGTACGACACCACGAAAGCAGCGCTCGCGGCCGAAGGGTACGCCGGAATCGACGAATGGGCCGACTACTTCATCACGAATCCGGCGTCCGACGCGGAAGCGTTGCGCGTGTTCAGTCCACGCGCTCGCGGAACGAGCGCCACATGATCGACACCGCGTAGGGCAGGAATTCGCGGCCGCGGCGCCACAGCCACGGCAGGCCGCGCGCGACGAGCCAGACGAGGTGGCTCGCGGTGCTCTGCTGCACGCCGCCGGAGCACGTGAGGCTCACCGGTTCCGGCACAGCGAAGCCGGCTTCGGCCAGCAGCGCCGTGAAGCCGAGCGCCAGCATCCGGTGCCCCAGCTCCGAGGGGTGCAGCCGGTCGACGCTCCACGACGGCAGGTCGTACGCCCCGGGCATCGCGTCGAGGTCGAGGCACGGCACGCCCTCGGCGGCGACCACGGCGTCGATGACCTCGTTGAGCTCGGCGACGCGCGCGCTGAGCGCCCGCTTGATCGACGGCGGCAGGCGGAACACCTTGCCGTGGTCGTGGAAGCGCACCGGCACGAGCAGCGTGCCGTGGGCGGCGAGCGTGCGGATGAGCTCGGTGAGGTCGGCGGCGATCTGCACGGCGTCGAAGTCGGGCCGCAGCGTGTCGTTCATGCCGACCACGAGCAGGGCGATGTCGGCCCGGAACTCGAGCACGGCGGGCAGCTGGCCGGTGAGCACGTCGTGCATGCGCGCACCCTCGAACGACGGGTTGAGGTACCCGTCGTCGGCCACACCGAGCGCGGCGGCGACGAGCGGACCCACACCGCGCCAGCCCCCTCGGTTCGGCAACGGGTCGCCGAGACCCACCGCGGTCGAGTCCCCCAGCACGGCCAGCCGGCGCGCGCGGCGTGGCTCGGCGGCCGGCGCGGCGTCGGTGGTCTGCCGCTGCGGCGCGGGATCGGCGGGTTCGGGGAAGTGGGTGACTTCGACGCTGATCACGGTCACGCTGAAGACCATCCGGCACCGAAACTCACCTGCGGTGATCCCGAGGTAACGCGGCATGGACGGGGGCTGAAACTCTTGGCATGTCCTGTCCGCCCGGCGGGGTCGGGAATGCCGGTTTCCCCTGTTTACCCACCCAAAACCGGGATATCACCGGCAAATCGGGCTAGCGGAAGGCCGGATAGAACGCCAGGTCGGCGTGCGGCCCGAGCCGTGCACCGAGGGCGGCCGCCACGCGCTGCGCGTGCTCGGCGATGTCGGCCAGCCGCGCGTACCCGGCGTGCTTGGCCAGCTCACGCCACCACGTGACGAGCGCGGCCTCGCGGCTCACGGGCGTGGCGTGCCGCCCCAGGTCCAGGTCCGGCAGCACGTCGCGCGTGACGAGCCAGACGAGCAGCAGCTCGCTCACGGTGAGGGCCGTGGCCAGCTCCTCGTCGTCGGCGAACGAGGGCCATACCGCCACCACCTCGGCACGCCAGGCCGCGATCATCGCCTCGCTCATGCCCGCGGGCAAGGCCAGCGGGCGTTCGCAGGACGCGAACGGCAGCCGCAGGAACGCGGCGTCGACCAGGGCCGTGCGCACGCGGCCGCGTTCGAAGTCGAGGAAGCGCACGCCGGAACCGGTCACGAGGTTGTTGTCCGGGCTCAGGTCCACCGGGCTGAACGCGCGGAACGACGCCGTGCGCGCCTGCGCGACCGCCTGGGCCACGCGGTCGTGGATCGGGTCGGCGACCACCACGCCGAGCCGTTCGGCCAGCATCGGCGGAACCTCGGCGGTGAGGTCCGCGAGGCGGGCGTCCTGGTTGCGCACCGGCCCGCCGAGGCGGCGCAGCAACGCGTTGAAGTCGGCTTCGCGGCTAGCGGTGCTCGCGTGCAGCCGCCCGAGCGAACGTGCCCACGACAGCAGCGCGCGCTCGGCCGCCCGCGAATCGCGCGACGCGAGCTTGTCCTGCAACGTCGGGGCGCGGCCGAGGTCCTCGATCACGAGCACGCGGTGGCGGCCGTCGTGGGCCAGCAGCTCGGGGCACATGCGCTCGTCGGGCGAGAGCGCCGTGAAGAGCTGGTAGCTCACGGCCTCCTGCGCGAACGGGTCGGCCTCACCGGGCTCGGGCGGGTCGGGGTAGTGCTTGATGACGAGCGTGCGCGGCAGCGCGAACGACGACGACACGACCCGGGCCCGCACGACCGTGGCCGGTCCGCTGCCTTCGAGGTCTTCCGGTGACACCAGGGTGATCGCGCTGCCGAACCGGCGCGTGAGCACCGCTTCGCCCGCCGCCACCGCCGCGGCGACAGCATCTTGCCCGGCTCCTGCTCCGACGCCCGCGTCGCCGGCGGAGGAGGTGTCGACTGTCATTGGCACCGACCCTACTCGTGACTGAGCAACCATGACCACAGTGATCCGGGCAAGAAGCGGCGAACCGCTTCACCCGCGTGAAAGCGGACGTAAGAGAGCACCGGAACGTTGCTTGCGGCGGCGAAGTATCAGCACAATGGCCGCAGCGAGCACGATCCCGATCAAGTTCACGAACAACTGCAGGATCGAGTAGCCCGCCCGGTCCCACCGCCCCGCGACCGCCGCGACCATCGCGTAGCCGGCGGCCGGCACCGTGGTCACGGAGATGAACACCCCGACCAGCGCGGCGGACTTCGCCGAGGTCATCGCGAGCATCCCCGCGGCGCCGGCGAGCAGTGCGACCACGAACGACGCCGCTCCGACCTGGTAGACGAAGTCGACGTCGTGGTTTTCCCCGATCTCCGTCGGCGCGAAGATCCCGGCGACGGCGCCGAGCAGCACCACACCGAGGGTGACCACCATCCCCACCGGGAACCCGATGGCGAGCGCGACGCCCGCCTGACGGACCAGGTCCCAGCGCCGCAGCACCGCGCCCACGGCGAGGGCGGCGAGCGGACCGAACTCCGGTCCCACCACCATCGCCCCGACGACCGTGACCGGTGAGTCGGTGAGCACGCCCGTGGCCGCCAGCAAGCACGCGATCACGAGGAACGCCTGGAACGTGGCGTTCCAGCGCGACTCTTCGCCCGTGCGGCCCAGCAGCTCCTGCCACACCACGGCGTCGGCGCCTTCACCCGGCGCCGCTTCTTCAGCCGCGTCGGCGGCGTCGGACAGCGCCGTGTCGAGCGCCTCGAGCGTGATCCCGCCGGTGCGGTCGAGGTCCAGCGCGCACAGGGAGTCGACGATCTCGTCGGCCGCCTCGCGAGCCACGTCGGCCTCGATGAGGTCACCCTCGGGAGACACGGCGGCACCGTGGTGCACGATGAGGTGCGCGGTTCCGGCGTGCGCCCGCAGGAGCTCGATCGCGTCGGCGGTCTGCTCCGGCGGGCACACGGCCCTCAAGTGCAGCATCAGCCCTGCGGCTGCGCCGGTTTCGCGCTCTCGGCCGGGGCCGGCTGGGTGCTCTGGGGCTTGGCCGGCTTGGCGTCGATGCCGGCTTCCTTGCGCTGCTGCGCGGTGATCGGCGCGGGCGCGGCCGTGAGCGGGTCGTAGCCGCCGCCGGTCTTCGGGAAGGCGATCACGTCGCGCAGCGAGTCGGCCTTCGCCAGGAGCATGACGATGCGGTCCCAGCCGAAGGCGATGCCGCCGTGGGGCGGCGGGCCGAACGCGAACGCGTCGAGCAGGAAGCCGAACTTCTCCTGCGCTTCCTCCTCGCCGAGGCCCATCAGCGCGAACACGCGCTTCTGCACGTCGCCGCGGTGGATACGGATCGAGCCGCCGCCGATCTCGTTGCCGTTGCAGACGATGTCGTAGGCGTAGGCCAGGGCGCTGCCCGGGTCCTGCTCGAACTTGTCGATCCACTCCGGCGTGGGCGAGGTGAACGCGTGGTGCACGGCGGTCCACTTGCCCGAGCCGACGGCCACGTCGTCGCCGATCTCCTCGACGGGCGCGAACAACGGCGCGTCGACGACCCACACGAACGACCAGGCGTCCTCGTCGATCAGGCCGAGGCGCTTGCCGATCTCGTCACGCGCGGCGCCGAGCAGGCCCTGCGTCGTGGCGGTTTTGCCGGCCGCGAAGAAGATGCAGTCGCCGACCTTCGCGCCCGCGGCCGCGACCACGTTCTCGCGCTCGGTCTCGGACAGGTTCTTGGCGACCGGGCCGCCGAGGGTGCCGTCCTCGTTGACGAGGATGTACGCGAGACCGCGGGCGCCGCGCTGCTTGGCCCACTCCTGCCACGCGTCGAGCTGGCGGCGCGGCTGGTCGGCGCCGCCGGCCATCACGACCGCGCCGACGTAGGGCGCCTGGAACACGCGGAACGGCGTGTCGGCGAAGAACTCGGTGAGGTCGGTGATCTCGAGGTCGAAGCGCAGGTCCGGCTTGTCCGAGCCGTACTTGGCCATCGACTCGTGGTAGGTGATGCGCGGGATCGGGCGTGGGATCTCGTGGCCGATCAGCTTCCACAGCGCGGAGACGATCTCCTCGCCGAGCTTGATCACGTCGTCCTGGTCCACGAAGCTCATCTCGATGTCGAGCTGCGTGAACTCCGGCTGGCGGTCGGCGCGGAAGTCTTCGTCGCGGTAGCAGCGCGCGATCTGGTAGTAGCGCTCCAGGCCACCGACCATCAGCAGCTGCTTGAACAGCTGCGGCGACTGCGGCAGCGCGTACCAGCTGCCCGGCTTCAGGCGCGCGGGCACGAGGAAGTCGCGGGCGCCCTCGGGGGTGGAGCGCGTCATCGTCGGGGTCTCGACCTCGACGAAGTCCTGAGCGTCGAGCACCTCGCGCGCCGCCCGGCTGACCTTGCTCCGCAGCCGCATCGCGGCCGCCGGGCCGCTGCGCCGCAGGTCCAGGTAGCGGTACTTCAGGCGCACCTCTTCGCCGACGTCCACCCGGTCGTCGATCGGGAACGGCAGCGGCGCGGCCTCGGACAGCACTTCCAGCTCGGTGACGAGCACCTCGATCTCACCTGTGGGGATCTCGGCGTTCGCGTTGCCTTCCGGCCGCTTGGACACCTCGCCGACGATCTTCACGCAGAACTCCGACCGCAGCGCGTGCGCGCGCTCGGCCATCTCGCCCTCGCGGAAGACCACCTGGGCGACCCCGCTGGCATCGCGGAGGTCGATGAAGATGACTCCGCCGTGATCGCGCCGCCGCGCCACCCAGCCGGTGAGGGTGACGGTCTGGCCGGCCTGCTCGGCACGCAAGGTGCCGGCTTGATGAGTGCGGAGCACTGCGACTGCTCTCCTTAGCCCACGGGTCCACGGGTTCGGCGAGGGGTTTTCGCCGAACACAGAGGCTAACGAACGGGCTCGCGGGGGGCGCGACCAGGTTTGAGTCGTGGTTGCCCCTACCGCGCCAGGCCCGCGGTGACGGCCCCCTCGACCTGACGGCGTTCCCCGAGGGCTGAGCAGGACTCGCCGTCGACGTCGCGAACACATCGTCGGCGCCGGGGCAGGAGTTCTGCATCCGCTGACGCTGCTCGTGAGCGCAGACTGGTTCACGAGTGCGGCGGAAGCCCGAGAAGCGGTGACCCGGCCGTTCGGGGGGCGTGCCGGCCGGGTCACCGTCTCGGCCGCACCGGGCCGGTGGAGTCAGAGCAGGCGGAGCTGTTCGGCGGGTGGTGGGGTTTCGACGCGGGGCACCGGGACCTCCGGCTCGGCGGCGGTGCGCGGGTTGTAGCCGGGCTCGCGGGCCAGGCCGTGGCGGCGCAGCAGCGGGCCGACGCGTTCGCCGAGGCGGGCGCGGTAGCCGCGGTCGGCGTAGCTGCCGTGGGCGTAGAGGCGTTTGTAGCGGGGCACCAGCTGCGGATGGTTGCGCCCGAGCCACGCGGCGAACCACTCGCGCGCACCGGGCCGCAGGTGGAGCGGGATGACGGTGACGTTGTCGGCGCCCGCGTCGGCGAGTTGGGCGAACAACGCGTCGAGGGCTTCGGGTGAGTCGGTGAGGTACGGGAGCACCGGCGCGACGAGCACGGAGCACGGCAGGCCGGCCGCGCGGGCCTTGCGCACGAGGTCGAGGCGCGCCTGCGGGCTCGGGGTGCCCGGTTCCAGGCGGCGTTGCAGCTCGCGGTCGAGCAGGGCGATGGAGACGGCGAGGCTCACCGGTACGTCGGCAGCCACCGACTCCAGCAGCGGCAGGTCGCGGGTGAGCACCGTGCCCTTGGACAGGATCGACAGCGGCGTGCCGGAATCCGCCAGGGCGCGGATGATGCCGGGCATCAGGCGGTACCGGCCCTCGGCTCGTTGGTACGGGTCGGTGTTGGTGCCCATCGCGACGTGCTCACGCTGCCAGCTCGGCCGTTTCAGTTGCGCGGCCAGCACTTCCGGCGCGTTGACCTTCACCACGACCTGGGTGTCGAAGTCGCGGCCGGCGTCGAAGTCGAGGTAGGTGTGGGTGTTGCGGGCGAAACAGTTGTGGGACACCATGCCGTCGGCCACGAAATCGCCGGTGCCGGTGGTGATGTCGAACAGCGGCAGCTCCAGCCCCATCGTCTCGACGGCCGTGACGACGCGGCGCACCGACCCGATGGTCGTGCCGTCGAGAGAGCGCTTCCACCTCACCGCCGGATCGGTGAGGTGCAGGAACCGCAGCACTTCCCCGGTGCCGCCTGTGAGCCGCGCCTGACGGCGGCCCTCGAACTCGCGGTGCCCGACCGTCTCGTACCCGAACGAGAATTGGTCCAGCGCGGCGAACATCGCGTCGACCACTTCGGTCTCGTCGTGCGCGATCGAGAGCACCCCACGCCGGTACGCGCCTGCCAGGTCGAACAGCCCCGCGAGGAAACCGCGCGCCCAGTGCGCGTCGGGTTTCGGCGGCAGGCTCATGAATCCCACGGACGACCCGAAGTCCGGCAGGTACCGCAACGCGCGCGCCGCCGCGTCCTTCTCCGCCGCGAAGCCGCCGGAACGCAACATGCCGCACAGGTAGCCCGCGCGGTAGCCGAGCGTGTCGTCGGGCGTGCGCACGAACCGGCCCGCGCCGACCAGCTCCGTGCCCTCGACGAGGTGCGGCCGCTGCGCCGCGCCCAGCTTGCTGCCCGTGACGTACTTCCAGCCGCGCGCGCTGAGGAACCGGTGGTCGGGCCCGGTGACCAGCGCGGTGCCGTCGTCGAGCGTGACGCGGTACGCCTCGCGCACCGTGGTCCAGTGCGCCAGCACCTCGGTGGGCACCAGCCGCCGCGCGACGCCGTGGCCCCGCGTGCCGAGGATCCGGTCCCCCACTTGCAGATCGGCGATCGGCTTCGCGCGGCCGTCGGCCATCAGCACGGGCGTGGCGCCTTCGAGGCAGTACGTGCACGCGTGGGAACACCCGCGGTACGGGTTCACGGTCCACCGGAACGGCACCTGCGACCCCTCGGGCACCTTGTTCAGCACCGACTTGGCATGCACCTCGTGAAAGGTGACGCCGTCGAATTCCGGTGACCGCACCGATCGCAGCAACCCGTCCAGACCAGGCAGGATCGGCTCGCCCTCCCCTGCTCGTTGTCGTTCCCATCGCACCCGTTCAGTCGAACACATGTTCTATCGGGTGTCAAACAGGTGTTCGAACAGTCACCCTGATCGAGTGATCAAGTGGCAGACGACGGAGTGTCACCGCCCATCACACGAAGGCGAGCGACCGAAGAAGAGCACCGCCGGAGCAGACAAAGATCACCAGCGCGGTACGGCATGGGAGCCCGCAGGCCGCGACCGAGAAAGCACGTCGCGTCGACGGCGGCGACCTTGAAGGCCTCCGAGAGGGTGGGGTAGTTGAACACGGCGTCCACGAGGTGGTCGACGGTGCCGCCGCAGCCCATCACGACCTGGCCGAAGTGGACGAGGTTCGTGGCGCCCGTGCCGAAGACGTGGACGCCCAGCAGTTTGCGGTCCGTTGTGGACACGATGCCGATCACGCGCGCGGCGTCGAAGGCGACGGGCACGGGGCGCGCGGGCCGGGTGCCCGTGGCGATCACGATGTTGTCGCCGGACACCGTGCGCCGGTCGCCGACGTGCTTGCCCTCGACGAGCACCGTGTGCGCATCGGCGACCGACCCCGTGGCCGGCACGAGGTCGATGTGATTGCGCAGCAGCTGGACCCGGACCACCTGCACCTCGCGGCCCACCACGTGCTGAGTGCGGGCCATCAGGTCGGCGATGGTGATGTCCTGCTTCACCCCGCGCGCCGTAAGCCCTGGCTCTCGCCCGCCACGCCGCATCAACGCCGTGTTTGCGCTACGGCAGACCCGAATGGGCCAAACCACCCGGGAGACGGCTGTGCCCCAGCGCCGTCGGGATGCTGGGGCACAGCCGCTCGCCTGGCGGTCAGCGCATCAAGGTCCCCAGGAACCCTCGCCAGCCGGCCGGCGAGAGCACGAAATGGCCGCCTTCAGGATCCTTGGAGTCCCGCACAGCCACCTCATCGAGCGAACCCGCCGCAGGGAACCCGACCTCCACGCATTCCTGCTGCGGGTTCCCGGAGAACGACGACTTCCGCCAGTGGAAATCACTCACCATCTCTCTTCTCCACCTCCTCGATCAACTCGCGGATCAGCCCGACCGAATCATCGGGACTCATCGCGTCGCGGCGAAGCCGTTCCGCCGCTTCCTTGTACCCGCGGATGTACTGATCCGCAGTCAGTGTGGAACTGCTCGCGAACTGCTCCAGGTAAACCACATCGGCGCCCGGCTCGGTGCCTTCGATCAACACGAACCCGCCGTCGCGAAGCGGCGTGTACAGCGCGGCCATGGGCACGATCCGGATCGTGATCTGAGGCAGCTGCGCAACTTCGACCAGGAACCGCAGCTGTTCGCCCCATGCCGAGTCGTCGGACTCCGGGTAGCGCAAGGCATACTCGCCGATCACGAAGGTGACTTCGGCCTGCGAGGCGAACACCTGCTCCCGCCGACCCACACGAAAGTCGGCGCCGGACTTGATGTCCTCCTCCGCAGCGCCTGTTGCGCGCATCAGGTTTTCCGCATAGGCCCGAGTCTGCAGCAGCCCGGGAATCCGCTGCGCCTGGGCGGTGAAGATCTGCGATGCCGCGGCTTCGTACTCGCTGAGCACGGCGAGTTGCCGATTGACTCCGGTGACCCAGTTGGGATCGGCGGCTTCGAGCCGGATCTGAAGCAGCGCTTCGAGGGCCTCGCCCTCGATGCCGAGGTGCACGCAGATCGCGCCGGTCTCGGCTTCCGAAGGGATGAGCAGCCCTTGGAAATAGCGCGAGACATGGGAGCCGTTGCGCCGGATGAGACTCCCGAGCTGCCGGGTCGAAAACCCCTTCGCCTGGGCTGCATTGCGCAGGATGGAGCCGAACTCGCGCGATCGCGGTGTGGGCATGCTGCTGGCCATGCAGCAGATAGTAGCGGCCGAGAGTAGTCGGTCATTCACCCGATTGCGGCTCGCGCGGGGGTTGCGCAATCGATGCATGCATCGCATTCTTATCGTGCTGCATGCAGCGATCGTAACCACCAGGGTTTTGGGGAGGCCTTCATGTTCGTGTGGCAACAAGCATCCGGTCAGCGGCACGTGAGGCAGGCCGTGCACCGGGGCATTCTCGACTTGGGTGCGTCGTTCACCGCGCTCTGCGGGGACGACCTGACCGTCGGCGAGGCCGACGTCCACACGCCCGACAAGCCCTGGCTCGATCCCACCTGCGGCGGTTGCGACGACAAGATCCGGCGCGCCCTCGGCATCCCGCCGAAGGTGAAGTGCTGATGGCGGCCACCCGCACCGGCAGCGGTGAACCAGCGGGTGCTTCGACCCCTGCCGCCACGTCGGGTGGCGGCAGGGCCAACCCCTCCGGGACGCCGGGCGGGATGGCGCTGTCCGCAAGGGAACGCCGGGCGCTGCAGGAGCTGCTCGACGCGGCGGACGCGGTGACGTGGGGCGTGTCGATGAAGATGTCGGGGGTGGTGTGGGGGCTGAGGGAAACCACGGCGCACGCGGTTGTCCCCACGGTGGTGGAGCTGGAGCTCCTGCTGGAACGGGCGAGCCGGCTGCACGATGCCTTGGCACGGTGCAGGGCGTTCGTCGCCGATCACGCCGGATGCGGTTGAGCGCGGGCACCGTCAGCGGCGTTCGAGGTCGCGTTCGCAGCGCAGCCGCAGCGTGGTGCTGCCCTGGGCCGCAGCCAGGTCCACGGCGGTCTTCAACCGGACGCGGGCCTGTTCGGGCCGGTCGTAGGCCGAACGCAGCCGCAGGACCTCCGGGAGCCACCACAGGTCGTCGCGGGCCTGGCCGACGACGAGCGCCGCGTCCAGAGCCGCGCGGGCGGGGCCGGTGCGTCCGGCGCGAGCGAGCAGATCGGCCTGCAGGGCGAGCCAGTACGGCATGCGGGCCTGCGATCCCTCGGCCTTGAGGTTCGCGACGCCGCGGCGGATGTCGGCCAGACCGTCGGCGTCGCCGCGGGCCCAGCCGCTCAGCACCAGGCCCCATTCGCGGTAGTAGGCGAAGCCGTAGCGGTTGCAGAGGACACGCAGTTCGCCGGCGAGCGCGGTCACCTCCGTGAGGTCGCCGCGCATTTGCTGGGTGATGCCGGCGTACGCGAGGGCCACGGCGAGGCTGTAAGGATGGGGGAAGGTGCGGGCCAGCGTCACGGCGTGCCGGCAGCTGCGCAGCGCCTCGTCCTCGTGGCCCAGCAGCCAGTGCGCGTGCGCGGCCCACGCCAGGCTGTGCACCTCCGGACGCGTGCCGATGGGCAGCGACGGCGCGCCGCGCGTGAGCCGGGCCGCGAGGTCGAAGTGGTGCAACGCTTCCCCGGGCCGCCCGAGGCTCACCGACGAACCGGCGAACGCGAAGTGCGCCGAGCCGGTGAGTTCGGCTTTCGAGTCTCTCGAGTCGTCGACGAGTTCCAGCGCCCGCTTCGCGGCTTCGTGCGCAAGTGCGGTGCGGCCCTGCACAAAGCGCGACGTCCACAGTCCGACCAGGCCGACGACCGTGGAATCCCGTTGCCCCAGGCGTTCCGAGAGCTCGATCGAGCGTTCGAGGGCGCGCTGCAGGTCGGGTGACGCGTAGCCGAGCCGGGCGTTGAGCGGTCCCGAAAGGGCCTCCAGCACTTCCAGCTCGCGCCGATCCGTCTCCGGCCCCGCGGGGGCGCCCGCCAGCAGCGACAGGGCCTCGCGCAGCAGCCTGATCGCCTCGCCGTGGGCGAAGGTGCCCGCGGCCAGCTCGGCCGCGCGGCGGTAGAAGGCGACGGCCCGGTCGGGCCGGCCGCCCCGCGCGTACTGCTCGGCCAGCTGCGCCGAGACGGATCCGAGGTCACCGGGGTGCAGCAGTTCGAGGCTCTGCGCGAGCCGGCGGTGCAGCAGCCAGCGCCGGGCGCGGGTCACCTGCTGGTAAGCGGCGTCGCGGAGCAGGTCGTGGGAGAAGTCGTAGCCTTCGCGGAACTCGCGCAGGATCCGCAGCCGCCACAGCTCGTCGACGGCGCGGACCACGGCTTCGGCGTCGAGGTCGCTGGCCTCGGTGAGCAGGTCGAGGGAAAAATCGCGCCCGACGGCCGCGGCCAGGCCCGCGATCTCGCGAGCCTCGGGGGTGGGCTGGCGCAGGCGTTCGGCGAGGACGGCGTCGAGGTCACCGGGCGGGCCGCCCGAGCGCAGGGCTTCCACCACGGACAGCGGGAAACCGCCGGTGGCGACGTGCAGCAGGGTCAGCTCATCACCCGAGGGCAGCTGGCCGGACACGGATTCGGCCAGCCGTGCGGTGTCGTCGAGGTCGAGCGGGCTCAGATCCACTTCGGACAGCCGGCCGGTGGCGCGCAGGCGTTCGGTCCAGCCCGCGAGCGTCGTGTCGGTGGGGTCGGACCGCTGGGTCGCGGCGAGCAGCAGCGGGGCGCGGGGTTCGAGGCCGAGGCAGAAGAGCAAGAACGCCAGCGTTTCCTGATCGCACCACTGGGCGTTGTCGAGCACAAGCAGCGTCGGCCGCCCGGCGCCGGTGAGCGCGCGGGCGAGGCCTTCGAAAAACCGGTGCCGCTGCCAGGCGTCGGCCACCGCGCGCACGACCGGCGCCGGGCCGGTGGCCGCGGCACGGTCGGGCACGAGCCGGTCCACCTCCGCGCGCCACACCGGCGCGAGCTCGGTCAACGCGGGCTGCAGCACCGGGTTGCGCAGCCAGTCGGCCACCGGCGCGAGCGCGAGCCGGCCCGAGGTCCCGAAGCACTGCGTCCCCACCACCACCGCGCCCTGGCTGCGCGCGAGGCGCGCCAGCTCGACCACCAGGCGC
This sequence comes from Amycolatopsis sp. NPDC004368, assembly GCF_053602515.1. NCBI lineage: Bacteria > Bacillati > Actinomycetota > Actinomycetes > Pseudonocardiales > Pseudonocardiaceae > Amycolatopsis > Amycolatopsis sp. NPDC004368. The sequence goes on from NZ_JBSGDT010000013.1 coordinate 61,016, forward strand.
GTCTTGCCGACGCCCGCGTCGCCCCGCACGAGCGCGACCGACGGCTGCCCCCGCGCGGCCTGCTGCCACCGCCCGCGCAGCTGCGCGAACTCGCGGATCCGTCCGACGAGCCGGGATTCGCGGCCGTGGGGACCGGCCGGCTGGTCGGCCACCAGCCGCCGCAACGCCGCCTGTGTCGCACGATCGGGCACCACACCCAGCTCGCGGTCGAGCACGGCGGCGCAGCGGTGGTACGTGCTCACGGCACCCGCGCGGTCCCCCAGGTCGGCCTGCAGTTCCATGAGCGTGCGGTAACCCACCTCCTCCAGCGGACGCAGGTTGATCCGGCGCCGCGCGGTCTCTGCGGCGGCCGCGAGGTCGCCGAGCCGGCACTGGGCGTCGCCGAGCAGGTCGTAGAGGCCCACGCACTGTTGTTCCAGCTCGGCGCGGGCGGCGAAGAGCCATTCGTCGCCCAGCCCGGGCATCAGCTCGCCGCGGTACTCGGCCAGCGCGGCGCGGGCGTGGGCCTGCACCTGCACGTCCTCGCTCGCGGCCAGCGCGGCCCGGCGCTCGGCGTCGAACACACGCACGTCGACGCGGCAGCCGGGAGTGTCCTGCCAGGAGAGATCCGTGGCGGTGGCGACCAAGGCCGGCTCGTCGCCGAGGACGTGGCGCAGGTGGTGCAGCTCGCGGCGCAGGTTGGTGCGGGCCTGGGCGTCGGAGGAGTCGGGCCAGAACAAGCCCGCCAGCCGCTGTCTCGGCTGCGGCAGCCCGGCGTGGGTCACCAGGTACCCGACGAGCGCGATCGCCCGCGGCGACCGGGTCACCGCCGGCCCGGTCGCCCCGTCGGTGATCGACTGCCCGCCCAGCAGCGACACGTAGAACATCCCGGGCCTCCCGACCAGGCACGTTAGTCGGGCGAGCGGCACCGGGTGGATCTCGCGCCGCCGCCACCGGGACACCGGAATGCCGGAAATCCCCTGGTACTCCGACCCGCAAGGCTTCGCGTCCGCTCCGAAACGCCGCCAAAAAACTCGACCCGAACGCTGCGGGCGCCGAACCCGAACGCTGGGCGAACGCCCCGTACCTAGCTTCGGTGAGGCAGGCAGCCCGACCGGGATTGCCGTTCCACCTCAGGGACACCTCAGGGACATCCAGGGAGAAATCGCATGACCACCATCACCGCACCGTTTCCGGAGCTGGCGCTCGCGCTGAGGGGTGAGCTCGTGACGCGCGGCGACGAAGGCTACGAGCAGGCGCGCGCCGTGTACAACGCGATGATCGACAAGCACCCCGCCGCCATCGCCCGGTGCGCGGACACCGCCGACGTCGTCGCGTGCGTGAACTTCGCGCGGGAGAACAGGATCGACCTCGCCGTGCGCGGCGGCGGCCACAACGCCGGCGGCCTCGGCATCGCCGAAGACGCGCTGGTGATCGACCTTTCGGCGCTGCGCAGCACGACCGTCGACCCCGAGACGCACACCGTTCGCGTGGACGCCGGGTGCACCTGGGGCGACGTCGACCACGCCACCGTGGGCTTCGGCATGGCCACCCCATCGGGGATCATCGGCTCGACCGGCGTCGGCGGGCTCACCCTCGGTGGCGGGATCGGCTACCTGGCCCGGCGCTTCGGGCTGACGGTCGACAACCTGCTCTCCGCGGACGTCGTGCTCGCCGACGGCAGTTTCGTGCACGCCAGCGAACAGTCGAACCCGGACCTGTTCTGGGCCCTGCGCGGGGGCGGCGGGAACTTCGGCGTGGTCACGTCGTTCACCTTCCGTTGCCACGACATCGGCGAACACGGCACGATCATCGGCGGCCCGGTGCTGTACTCGCTGGAGGACACCGAAGACGTGCTGCGCTGGTACCGCGAGCTGCTGCCGTCGCTGCCCGAGGAGCTCAGCGGCTGGTTCGGGCTCATCACCATCCCGCCGGCCCCGCCGTTCCCCGAGGAGCTGTGGACCCGCAAGGCCTGCGCCATCGTGTGGTGCTACACCGGTTCCCACGCACGGGCCGACGAGGTCCTCGAGCCGGTGCGCTCCTTCGGCTCGCCGCTGCTGGTGGGGCTGCACCCGATGCCCTACACCGCGCTGCAGAGTGCGTTCGACGGGCTGTACCCGGCGGGTCTGCAGTGGTACTGGCGCGCCGACGTCACCACGGAGATCTCCGACGAGGCCATCGCCATCCACCGCCGGTTCGGCGAGGCCCTGCCGACGATGCACTCCACCATGCACATGTACCCGATCGACGGTGCGGCGGCGCGCGTCGCCCCGGACGCCACGGCGTTCCCCTACCGGGACGGCGGCTGGTCCGGTGTGATCGTGGGGGTGGACCCCTCGCCCGACAACAAGGAAAAGATCACCCGCTGGACGAAGGACTACTGGACCGAGCTGCACCCGACCACGGCCGGTGGCGCGTACGTCAACTTCATGATGGAAGAGGGCGACGACCGCGTGAAAACCGCCTACCGCGGCAACTACGAGCGGCTGGCGCAGGTCAAGAACCGCTACGACCCGCAGAACCTGTTCCACGTCAACCAGAACATCCGGCCGTCGGGGTCGTGACGGACCCGCACCGGGTGGCCGCGGTGCGGTGGTCGGGGCCGCACCGCGGCACTGGTGGTGGACCGGGTCAGGACCGCAGGGCTCCGCGCCGGCGTTGGAAATCGGTGACGGCGTCGAGCCCCGCACCCAGTTCCTGGTTCAGCAACGCGAGCTGCTGGGTGGAGACTTCCTCACCCAGCAGCTCGCCCAGGCGACCTTTTTCCAGCTCCGCCAGCGCTTCCCACGGCGTCGACGCGAGCTCGCCCACGACCGTGCCCGGATCGGGTGGGGTGAGGGCGTCGGCCACGCCCGCGCAGCCGGCCGCGACCAGCGCGGCCACGACGAGGTGCGGCTGGGCGTCGGCGCCCGCGAAGCGGAACTCCAGCCGTGACGACGCCGAGGTACCGCAGAGCCGCACGGCGGCCGTGCGGTCGTCGGCACCCCACTTCAGCACGCGCGGGGAGAAGGCGGCAGTCCGGAGGCGGACGTAGCTGTTCCACGTCGGCGCCCACACAGCCGTCAGCGCCCGAGCGTCGCGCAGCACCCCGGCCAGGAACGCGCCGAGGCCGAACGGGAAACCCGCGGGACCGTCCTGAGTGGACAGTGACAGGTGGACGTGGCACGAGTTGCCCTGGCCCGGTTCGGGCGCCGCGAGGTAGTCGGCACGGGCACCGTGGCTCGCGGCGACTCGGCGGGTGAGCAGCTGCAGCAGCAGGGCGTCGTCGCACGCGGTGAGCGCGTCGCGGTGGCGCAGCACCACTTCGTACTGCCCCGGATGGCATTCGGCGCGCGCGGACTCCACGCCGAGGACGGACGCGGCCGAGCGCAGGTCGGCCAGCAAGGGGGCCAGCCGTTCGGTGCCGCCCACCGCGTAGTCGACGCCGTGGCCGGTCAGCGGCGTACCGGTGTCGTCGCGGAAGACGACCTCGTGCTCGATCCCGACCGACGGCACGAGCCCGAACTCCTCGAGCGCCGCCAGCTGCGTGCGCAGGACCGTGCGCGGCGCGAGCCCCGCCGGCGCACCCGAGGGCAGTTCGGCATCGCACACCACGGCCCACGTGCGGTCGCCGAGCGGCACGGCCGTCGCGGCGTCCACGCGCATGCGCAGGTCGCCGAAAACGCCGAGGTAGGCGCTCAGGGAACCGGTGTCCGGCAACGGTTCCCGCTCCGGTGTCCAGGCGAAGACGTAGCTGCACACGCCGTAGCCGTCGTCGAGCACCGACGCGGCGAACGGCGCTTCCAGCTCCACCGTGGCGAACCGTGCGTGCGGATCGGGCACGAGCAGCACCAGCCGTGTGCCGTCCTCGGTGAGCACGTGCCGCAGCACGTCCGCCGCCGCCGAGCCCGCTTCCGCGCGTACCGCCAACGAACGCGCGCCGACGGGACGGACGAAGGGCGTCACCACGCGCCGTCCGGATCGGGTGCGTGCAACGGGTTCGGGACCCGGCCCCAGCGCACGTCGAATTCGTCGTCGCGCTCGACCTTGTCGAACCCCTGCCCGGCGAAGTGCTCGCGGTTGAGCGTGACGCGCTCCACGTCGGGCGCGAACAGCCGGCACGCGTCGAACCGCTCGGCCACGTCGGAGTTCTCGTCGCGATAACGCCCGACGACCTCGCGCACCAGCGCCCAGAAGTCGCCGCGGGCGAGGCCGGTGTCGTCGAGCAGCACCTCGGCCCAGAACCGCAGCTGGCCCGAGAACACCGAGCTGAACAGCGACTGCGCGAGCAGGTGCGCGGGCCAGCGCAGCATGTCGGCGTCGGCCTCGGGCGGGAGGTCGGCGTAACACGGCAGGTCCTCGTCCATCAGGTCCACGCCCTGCGCGAAGTCCTTGATGGCCACCCGCAGCGGCCGGCTGCCGGCGTCGACGACGAGGACGAGGTTCTGGCCGTGGGGGCAGAAGCCGACGCCGTAGCGCAGCAGCCAGTGCAGCAGCGGGGTGAGCAGGAGGTCGAACAGCTTGGACAGCCAGGTCTGCGGGCTGTCGCCGGACTGCGTGATGAGCCGTGTGAGCACGGCTTCCCCCGCGGTGTCGCGGTAGGGCAGGGCGGCGAACGAGATCGCGTGCTCCCCCTCGGCCAGCGTCGCGACGAGGGGTTCGCGCCAGAGCGCGCCGAGCGTTTCGTGGAAGCGGTAGGGCAGTTCTTCGAGCGCGCCGAACAACGGGTGGCGCACCGAAACGCTCGCGACCTCGCCGAGCAGCGCGAACCGGTACTTCTCCGACAGCAGCGGGTCGGCGGCGTCGACCCGGCGCAGCCACTCGGTGACCGACGGTCCCGCCAGCGTCGCGGCGGAGTTCAGGCCGCGGTAGACGAGTGTGTTGCGCACGGACACGGCCGTCTTCACGTCGTGGCGGTCGGGGCGGCTGCGGTTGGCCAGCGTGCGCACCGTCTGGTGTGGACGGTAGACGTCGGCGCTGCACCCCAGCTCGATCATCAGGCCGGTGGCCAGCTCGGCCGAGTACAGCGTGCCGAGGATCTCGTCGGCCTGCCACGGGTGCACGGGCACCCACACGTAGTCGGCCGGATCGCCGGTTTCGGCCACGCGTGCGGTGAAGGTTTCACGCTGGTCGTCGTCGAGTTCGCCGCGCAGGAGCCCGGTGGCGTCGAGGCCCGCCACCGAACGGAACTGTGCGAGGTCACGGTGCACGGCGTACCAGCGCAGGCGCACGTCCTCGCCCGCCTCGGGGGCGTAACGGGCGCGGTCGGGGGCCGAAAACCCGACGCGGCCCTTGTTCAGCACCAGCCGAGGGTGGCCGGTGAGGTGCCCGTCGGCGAGATTGTAGTCCATCGTGGACAGTTCGGCGGCACTCGGGGCGCGGCGCAGGCGCGCGGCCTCGTTGGTGACCGTGGCGGTGAGCTCGGCGAGCACGTCGGCCAGCCGCAACCCGGTGAGCCCCAGCGTTTCCCGCGCGTCGACGACGAGGGTGCGCGGGTCGTCGGCGGGGGTTTCGGTGCCGGCGGCGCGGCGGACCGCGCTGCCGGGGAGAACCGTCCACGACTCGAACGCACCGCGGCGCGCTTCGAACCGGTAGGTGACCCCGCCGGGCAGGTCGAGGTGCCAGGTGCGGTGGCCGTCGCGGGTGGCTTCGCCCGGCCGCGGCCGCAGCATCGCCTCGTAGGACAGCTCGCCGAGTACCTTGTGCGTCACGAGCGAGCCCGCGGCCCGCCAGGCGGCGGCGTCGGTCAGGGTCACTGGTCCTCCGTCTCGGATAGGCCGAACGTGGTGAAAGCGGTGCGTTCGGGCAGGTCGTAGACCGGCTTGCCGCACACGGCGTTGAGGATGACCGCGGCGCGCCAGGCGCCGAGGCCGAGGTCGGGGGCGCCGGGGCCGTGGGTGTGGCGCTCGGCGTTCTGCACGAACACCGAACCGGTCACTTCGGGGTGCAGTGCGAGCCGGTTGTCCGCGCCGACGACGAGCCGGCCCCGGGCGTCGCGCTGCGCGGAAATGTTGCGCAGCAACGCATCCGTGGGCGTCTCGGCGTACCCGGTCGCGGCGACGACGGCCGCCGTGCGGTGCGTGGCGGTGCGGCCCTGCTCGGCGTGGCGCAGGCCGAGTTCGATCCCGCCGTCGCGGGCCGTCGCGGAGACGACCTCGACACCGGGGGTGAGCGCCGCGCCGGGCCAGCGGCCACCGATGCTGCGGCGGTAGAGCTCGTCGTGGATCGCGGCGATGGTCTCGGTGTCGATCCCCTTGTACAGCTGCCACTGCGCGGGCAGCAGCCGATCGCGCACGGCTTCGGGCAGCGCGTGGAAGTAGGCCGTGTAGTCCGGGGTGAACTGCTCCAGGCCGAGTTTCGAGTACTCCATCGGCGCGAACGCGGGCGTGCGCGCGAGCCAGCGCAGACCGTCCACAGTGGAGCGCGACCGCAGCAGGTCGAGGAACACCTCGGCCCCCGACTGCCCCGAGCCGACCACGGTCACCGTGTCGGCGGCCAGCAGGTCGGCGCGGTGGGTGAGGTAATCGGCCGAGTGCAGCGCGAGCACGTCCGGCGCGGCGACGAGGTCCCGCAACGGTTCCGGCACGCTCGGCCGCGTGCCGACCCCCAGCACCACGGACGCCGCGAGCACCGCCTCGGTGCCCGTGACCGTCAGCTCGAAGGCCTCCTGGTCCTCGTCCCAGCGCAGGCCCGTGACCTCGTGGCCGAAGCGGCACGCGGGCAGGCGCGCGGCGGCCCAGCGGCCGTAGTCGTCGTACTCGGCGCGCGGCAGGTGGAAGCGCTCGGCGAAGTAGAACGGCAGCAGCCGGCCGCATTCGCGCAGGTAGTTGAGGAACGAGTGCGTGCTGGTGGGGTCGACGAGCGACACGAGGTCGGCCAGGAACGGTACTTGCAGCGTCGCGCCTTCGACCAGCAGGCCGGGGTGCCAGCGGAACTCCGGGCGGGCGTCGAAGAGCACCACGTCGAGGCCCTCGAGCGGGTCGGCCAGCGCGGCGAGCGACAGGTTGAACGGACCGATCCCCACCCCCGCGAGGTCGAACCGCCTCACGACGCGACCGGGGCGGCCGGTGCCGGGTTGGCTCGCTCGGTTTCGGCCGTCGCGGCGACCTGGTCGAGCAGCGCGACGTAGTCCGCGGCCGTGGTGTGCGGGTGCAGCAGCGTGAGCTTGAGCCACAGCTGCGGCGCACCGTCGGGGCCGGTCGGCATCAGGCCGCGGCCGATCACGGCGGTGCCGGCTTCCAGCAACGTACGGCGGACGCGGGCCACCACCTCGTCGTCGGCGCCGCGCGGGCGGAAGACGACGGTGGACAGCTCGGGCGTGCCCCACGACTGCAGGGCCGGGTGGCGTTCGACCAGCTCGTTGACCTCGGTCGCGGTGGTGCAGCAGCGTTCCACGAGGGCGCCGAGGCCGTCGGTGCCGAGCGCGCGCACGGTCACGGCCATGCGGAAGGCGTCGGGGCGGCGCGACGTGCGGATCGAGCGGCCGAGGAGGTCGGGCAGGCCGGCTTCGGTGTCGTCGTCGGCGTTGAGGTACTCCGCGCGGACGGTGAGGGCCGAGAGGTCGGCGGCGTCGCGCGCGGCGAAGAGGCCGGCGGCGACGGGTTGCCAGCCGAACTTGTGCATGTCGAGGGCGATCGAGTCGGCTCGGTCGATTCCTTCGAGTTTGGGGGCGAGGGTTTCGCTGAAGAGGGTGAGGCCGCCGTAGGCCGCGTCGACGTGGAGGCGGGCGCCGGAGAGGTGGCAGATGTCGGCGATCTGTTGCAGGGGGTCGATGCGGCCGGTGTTGGTGGTGCCGGCGGTGGCCACTACCACTGCTTCGGCGCCCAGGGGTTTGAGGGTTTCTGCCAGGGCTTCGGGAATGAGGCGGTCGTTGTGGCACGGGACAACGATCGGAGCCGGGAGACCGAGGAGCCAGGCGGCGCGGGAGACGCTGTGGTGGGAGTTGGTGCCGCAGACGGGGCGGATGGTGCCGGTGGTTTCTCTCGCCAGGAGGAGGCCCAGGAGATTGGATTCGGTGCCGCCTGAGGTGACCACGGCGTCGGGATGGGGTGCTGTGGGGTAGCAGAGGTTCGCGATGCCGGCGAGGAATTCGGCCTCGAGTTCGCTCGCCATGGGGGCTTGGTCCCAGGAGTCCATGGAGGGGTTCATGGCCGAGGCGGCTATGTCGGCGGCGATGGAGACGGCCAGAGGCGGGCAGTGGAGGTGGGCGGCGCAGAGGGGGTGGGATGGGTCGGCGGAGCCTGCTGCCAGGAGTGCCGAGTAGTGCTCGAGGGCTTGTTCGGCGCCCATGCCGGTTTTGGGGAGGCGTGGGGTGGTGCCGGTGGTGGCGAGGGTGGCGGCTACTGAGGCGGGGCCACCGGAGGGGATGGGGCCGTTGCGTTCGGTGGTGCCGGAGTCGAGGCCGCGGAGGGTTGCTGGGATCAGCTTGGCTAGGTGGTCGGTGCCGTCGATGCCGCCGGCTAGCCAGGTTGATTCGTCCACGGAGTCGCCTTTCTTAGGGTAACCTTGCCTACCCTACGCAACTGTACGGACACCTAGAGGGAGAGGGGTGGGGGGCCTCTGTTTCAGGATGCTGGTGGAAGGGGTGGAGTGCGTCGGCCGTTCGTGTTTTTTCTGCGGCGTGGTGGCGGGTGCGATGGAGAGCTGGGCGGCAGTCCTTGAAACGGCACCGCTGGTGCGCAGGTGATGTGCAGTCCGTTGTTGCCCTGGCCCGCCGGGACACAGACCCCACCGCGACACAGACCCCCGACCTCCCGAGGCCCTCCCGAGGGGGGCGTCCCCAAGCCCATTCTATCGGCCCCACCGACAAAAACGCTCGTGAGAGGCGGTGCGGCCCCCGTTGTCCACAGCCGAACGGGTGGCATCGACAACCGCAACCGGCGCGCTGCACCGGCCGGTGGCTGCACCCGGCGGGTCAGCGTTTTGGCGCCAAACCCTTCACCAGGTCGAAGGGGTCATTGCCGGTGGGAAGCAGGGCGATGATGGGGGTCGTGAGACCGTTGTCCACATAGGACTGTACCTGGTCGCGGCAGGATTCGACGGTGCCGTGGATGATGAGGGCGTCGACGACTTCGTCGGGGATGAGGGTGTTGGCCCGTTTGCGGTCGCCGGCGGCCCAGGCCTGGTGCATGGGCGCGAGGATTTCCTTGCGGCCCAGCCAGTCGTGGAATTTGGCGTAGACGGGGACGGTGAGGTAGCTGGAGATCATCATGCGGCCCAGGGCCCGGGCCGCTTCCTTGTCTTCGGTGGGACAGACGAAGATGCGGGCGGCGAGTTCGACGTCGGGGCCGATGGTGCTGCGGATCTTCGGGACGTCGGTGGCGGCGAGCCAGTTGGTGATCGCGCCGTCGGATTCCTCGGCGGCCAGCCGGAGCATGCCGGGGCGGAGGGCGGCGAGCATGATGCTCGGGGCGGGATCCGGGGAGCGTTCCAAGCGGAATTTGTTGACGGAGAAGGTGTCGTATTTCCCCGAGACCTTTTCGCCGGCCAACGCCGCCCGGAGGAAGTGAAGGGTGTCGCGGGTCCGGGCGAAGGGTTCGTCGAACGTGCCGCCGTTCCAGTTCTCCACGATGACCGGGGAGGAGGCGCCGATGCCGAGGACGAAGCGGCCCGGGGCCAGTTCGGCGAGGGTGGAGGCACTCATGGCCAGCAGGCCGGGCCCGCGGGTGTACACCGGGACGATCGCGGTGCCCAGACGCAGCTGCGGCGCCCACTGGCTGGCCAGCACCAGCGGCGCAAAGGCATCCGTGCCGGCGGTTTCGGCCGTCCAGGCGTCGGTGTAGCCGAGGTCGGGCAGCTGCTCGACCAGCGCGCGGTGCGCGGTGAGCGGGACGCCGGTGAGCGGGATGGTGAGGCCCCAGCGGGTCATGCGTTCTCCTTGTCGACGGTGACGGAGGCGAGTTCGCGCAGGATCCAGTCGACCTGGGTGCGCATGAGGTTCTCGGCGACTTCCTCGGCCTGCGGGGTCATGTGGGTGGCGCCGGCCAGCGGCAGGAAGACGTGGGGGCGACCCTTGGCCAGCAGAGCACCGGAAAGGCGCAGGGAGTGGGCGGGGAACACGTTGTCGTCGGCGAGGCCGTGGACGATGAGCAGGGCGCCAGACAGCTCGCCGGCGTCGGCGATCAGGGAGTTGTGCTCGTAGACCTCGGGGGCGTCCTGCGGGGTGCCGAGGTAGCGCTCGGTGTAGTGGGTGTCGTACAGGGCCCAATCGGTCACCGGGGCGCCGGCGACGGCGGCGTGGAAGACGTCGGGGCGGCGAATCACCGCGAGCGCCGAGAGGTAGCCGCCGTAGGACCAGCCGCGGATGGCGACGCGTTCGAGGTCGAGTTCGGGGTGCTCGGCCGCGGCGGCGTGGAGGGCGTCGACCTGGTCGGCGAGGGTGACGTCGGCCAGGTTGCCCGCGATCTCGCGTTCCCAGGCCGGGCCGCGGCCGGGTGAGCCCCGGCCGTCGGTGACCAGCACGGCGAAGCCCTGGTCGGCCAGCCATTGCGGGGTCAGGAAGGCGTTTCGGCTCTGGAGCACGCGCTGGGCGTGCGGGCCGCCGTACGGATCGAGGAGCACGGGGAGCTTGCCCTCGGCCGGTTCGTAGCCGCGGGGCAGCACGAGGGCGGCGCGCAGACCGCGCTCCCCCAGCGTGAGCAGGGTGAGGTTGGGCTCGATCTCGGGGTCCACAGTGGACGACGTGATGTCCGCGATCCGCTCGCCGTCGCGCAGGACCGTGACCACCGGGCCGCTGTGGGCGAGGCTCCATTCGGTGAGGACCGTCAGCGCGGCGCTGCCCGAGCCGCCGTGCACGCCGTCGTCAGTGGACAGTCGTTGCACGCCGCCGGGTGCGGTGCGGTAGACGTGGATCTGGGTGGAGTCGGCCTCGGAGGCGGTGAAGAGCACCTCGTCGCCGGCATCGAGCACGGCGCGCAGCTGCAGGCCGGGCGGGGTGACGGGCTCCCCCGCGACCACGAGGCGGTGGTCCCCGTCGGCGGCGCTGGTGGTGACGAGGCGGCCGTCGGGGGTCCAGGCGGGCACGCCCTGCACGATGTCGACCCAGTGCTCGTCGGTTTCGGTGTGGAGCTCCGACACGGAACCGTCGGCCGGGTCGAGGGCCAGCACGGTGAGGCGCTTCTGGTCCCGCGGCTGCACCGCGAGCAGCGGCGCGCCACCGGCCGACCAGTGCACCGTGGTCAGGTACTCCCAGTCGCCGCGCTCGACGTCGACGCGGCTGCCGTCGAGGCCCAGCACGGAGAGCGACACGACGGCGTTGGGCGAGCCCGCCGACGGGTAGGCCACGACGTTCGCCGGGTGGTCCGGGTTCGCCGGGTCACCGATGGTCCAGCGCGGCACGGGGCCGCGGTCGGAGCGCTCGACGATCAGGCTCCGCCCGTCCGGCGCCCACCAGTAGCCGCGGTTGCGGTCCATCTCCTCGGCGGCGATGAACTCGGCGAGGCCCCACGCGATGTCGTCGCCGGCTTCCTCCACGAGTGCCCGGTCGGTGCCCGTGGCGAGCTCGATCACGCGCAGCCGGCGGTCGCGGACGTAGGCCACGTGCGTGCCGGTCGGGTTGGGGCGGGGATCGACGACGGAGCCGTCGACCAGCACCGCGGTGGCGCCCGTGGCCAGGTCGAGCGTGTAGAGCTTCCCGGACAGCGTGAAGGTGACCACGGTGAACGCGTCGTCCACGCCGTAGGCCACCACGCCGCCACCGGTCTCCCGCGCGCGCTCGCGCCGCGCCCGCTCCTCCGGCGGCAGGTCCTCTTCGCCGGGAAGCAGTTCGGCGGCGTCCACGAGTTTGGCCTCTGCACCGCTCGCGAGGTCGAGCGACCACAGGCTGTGGCGCGGGTCCGTGCCCGTCTCGCTGCGCAGGAACAGCACGCGCGAACCGTCGGGGGCCACGCGGAACTGCTTGGGGGCGCCGAGGGTGAAGCGCTGGGTGCGGGCCTGGCGGCGCAGGAACGGAACGTCGTCGAGAGCAGAGTCGGTCACTCCCGCACTCTTCCAGACGATCAGGCCTGTCCGCCATCGCCCTTCAGCTTCGCCAGCTGCTCGGCGACGTCGAAGTGCGGCTCGGGGAACCTGGGCGCCATTTCCGTGAGCGTCTCGATCAGCAGCTCGGCGACGGCCCAGTTGCGGTACCACTTGCGGTCGGCGGGCACCACGTACCACGGCGCGTGCTCGGTGGACGTGCGCGCGAGCACCTCGTCGTAGGCCTGGGCGTAGGCCTTCCAGTGCGCGCGGGCCTCGACGTCGGACGGGGCGAACTTCCAGATCTTCTCCGGCCGCTCCAGCCGCGCGACGAGGCGGCGCCGCTGCTCTTCGGGCGAGATGTGCAGGAAGACCTTGACCATCGTGGTGCCGGCCGCCGTGACTTCCTTCTCGAACGCGTTGATCTGTGTGATCCGCCGGCGCCGCTCCGCCGCGGTGAGCAGGCCGGACACCTGGGGCACGAGCACGTCCTCGTAGTGCGACCGGTCGAACACCCCGATCTGCCCCGAGGCGGGCAGCTCCTTGCGCACGCGCCACAGGAAGTCGTGGCGGCGCTCGGCCGGCGTGGGGACCTTGAAACCCTTGTAGCGCACGCCCATCGGGTTCACCAGCCCCAGCACGTGCCGGACGGTGCCGCCCTTGCCGGAGGTGTCCATGCCCTGCAGCACGAGCAACACGCTGCGGCCGCCTCCGCTGGTGCCCTCGGCGTAAAGGGCCTCCTGCAGCGCGTCGAGCCGCTCACCGGCCGTGGCGAGCTTCTTCTCGCCCTTGTCCTTCTTGCCCGGCCCGACCGGTGAGGACCCCGGGTCCGGCAGCTCCGCCGTGGCACGGAGCGCGTCGCGGACCCGGGTCCCGTTGTCCTTTTTCGCCATCCGGCGACGATAACCTCAGGAAGCCGCCTTCGCGGCGAAGATCTTCAGCAGCCCGGTCCAGCCACCCTCGGTGTCCACGCCGTCGTGCACCTTCCGCGCGGTCTCGCCGTGGCGCTCGAAAGCCCGGTGCTCGATGGCGACCAGCGTGGTCCCCGGCCCTTCCTCGGTGAAAACCACCTCGATCTCACTGGCGTGCGCCGGGTCCGGATCGATCTTCCAGTCCCCGTCGATGTGCCACGACAGAACCACTCGGCCGGGTGGCTCCCACACGAGCACGCCCCCCCAGTCGCACTCCCTGCCGTCGGTGAGCCGCTCGTACCACCGCCCGCCGGGTTTGGGCTCGAGGACGGCCTCGGCGAGCGCTGCCTCGCCCAGGTGGTGCTCGCGCGGCCACCAGCTGTCGAAACCCTCGGTGTAGACCTTGAACGCGTGCTCCCGCGAACACGCGACGGTGATCGTCTTGCGAATCGGTTCGAGTGTCATGGTTCCTCCGCTTTCGATTTGAACGAGCTCAACGCGTCCGACCACATGGCGTCCAGGTAGGCGCGCATCGCCGCGATCCCCTCGGGACGCAGCCGGTACAGCCGTTTGGTCCCCACGGCCTCGTCGACGACCAACTCGGCTTCTTTCAGGACCTTCAGGTGCTGCGACACGGCGGGCCGGCTGATGGGCAGGGCCGCGGCGAGCTCCCCGACCGCCCGCGGCCCGTCCCGGAGAGCCTCGAAGATGGCCCGGCGGGAGGGGTCCGCGAGAGCGGAGAGCTGATCGCTTCCGTAAGTCCCCACGAACGGTAAGTTACGGCTTACGGAGTCGCCCGTCAAGGTTGCGGGGCCGCGCGCAGCGAATCACCGGTTCAACCGTCCGACTGCGCAACGAACGACGGGTGAAAGCAACGTTTCCCGGCTGAAGTCCCCGCGCGTTGGATCTAGCCTGAACGCATGACGACGCTCGCCGGTCGGGAGACCGCCAGCCCTGCCTCCACCGACAGCTTCATCGAGCTCGACGAGCGGTGGAGCACGCACAACTACCACCCGCTGCCCGTCGTGATCGCGGAAGCCGAGGGCGCCACGGTGACCGACGTGGAGGGCAAGTCCTACCTCGACTTCCTCTCCGGGTACTCCGCGCTGAACTTCGGCCACCGCCACCCCGCGCTGATCGCCGCGGCCGTGGAGCAGCTGGGGAAGGTCACGCTGACCTCGCGCGCGTTCCACCACGATCAGCTCGGACTGTTCTGCCGCGAGCTCGCGGAGCTGACCGGCACCGAGATGGTGCTGCCGATGAACTCCGGCGCCGAGGCCGTGGAATCGGCGGTGAAGGTGGCGCGCAAGTGGGCCCACCAGGTGAAGGGCGTGCCCGACGGCACGGCCGAGATCGTGGTCGCCGGCTCCAACTTCCACGGCCGCACCACCACCATCGTGTCGTTCTCCACCGACGACACCGCCCGCGCGGGCTTCGGGCCCTTCACGCCGGGGTTCGTCACCGTGCCCTACGGCGACGCGGCCGCCCTGCGCGCCGCGATCACCCCGCGGACCGCGGCGGTGCTGCTCGAGCCGGTGCAGGGCGAGGCCGGCGTGATCGTGCCGCCGGCGGGCTACTTCGCCGACGTCCGCCGCGCCTGCGACGAAACCGGCGTGCTCCTCATCGCCGACGAGATCCAGTCGGGCCTCGCCCGCACGGGCACCGTGCTGGCCCTCGACCACGAAGGCGTGCGCGCCGACGTCTACACCCTCGGCAAGGCCCTCGGCGGCGGCATCCTGCCGGTGTCCGCCGTGGTCGGCAGCCGCGCCGTCCTGGGCGTCCTGCGGCCCGGCGAGCACGGCTCGACCTTCGGCGGCAACCCCGTGGCGTGCGCCGTCGGCCGCGCGGTGGTGCGGCTGCTGCAGACCGGGGAGTTCCAGCAGCGGTCGGCGGAGTTGGGTGCGCATCTGCACGAACGGCTGGCCGCGCTGGTCGGGCACGGCTTGTCGGCGGTTCGTGGGCGCGGGTTGTGGGCCGGGGTGGACATTGCCGCTGGCGGGCCTTCGGGGCGCGCGGCGTCCGAGGCGCTGGCGGGGATGGGGGTGTTGTGCAAGGAGACGCACGATCACACGTTGCGGATCGCGCCTCCGTTGGTGATCACGAGGGCGGAGCTGGATCGGGGGATCGACGCGATCGCGAAGGTGGTGCAAGCGTAGGCCGGGAGCGTTTCGCCCGGTTCGCTCGTTGAGTCCGGTATGGACTGGGTGGAACGGCCGCTGGTCGGCACGGACGACGTCGACCCCGCGCAGCTGTACGCGCGGGGCAAGCGACTGCGTGAGCGCGCGCCCGTCGAGGCGCACGACCACGAAGCGGCGGGCAGGCGAAGGCCGGGCGTGCACGAGTACTTCACCGCGAGCAACACGAACAGGCTGCCCCAGCTGATCGAGCTGCGGCGGGAGCGGATGGCGAGCTCCCCGTTCACCTTCTTCCGCGGCGCCGCGGGCCTGATGGCCGCGGACCTCGCCGACACACCGTCCTCAGGCCTCACCGCGCAGCTCTGCGGCGACGCGCACGCGGCCAACTTCGGGCTCTACGGCACCCCCGAGGGCCGGATCGTGATGGACGTCAACGACTTCGACGAAACCGTGCCCGGGCCCTGGGAATGGGACCTCAAACGGCTTTCGGCGAGCCTCGTGCTCGCCGGGCGCGAGGGTGGCATCGGCGAGGACGGTTGTCGCGATGCGGCCGAGGACGCGGTGAAGTCCTACCGGCGCACGATCCGTTCCCTGGCGGCCCTGCCGTTCCTGCGGTCGTGGAACGCGTTGCCCGACTCCTCGGCCGTGTCGCGTGCCCGCGCCGACGAGCTGATCGACGACTTCGCCGAGGCCGAGGAAAAGGCGCGGCGCAACGACAGCGCCAAGGTCGTGGCGAAGTGGACCCGCCACGTCGACGACCACGAGACCGGCCTGGCGCGCCACCGCTTTGTCGAGGACCCGCCGGTGCTCACGCACGTCACCGACGCCACCGCCGCATCGGTCGTCGAGGGACTGGCGTCCTATGTGGACACCCTGCGCGAGTCGCGACGCACCCTGGTGGGGCGCTACCGGGTGGCCGACGTCGCGTTCCGCGTGGTCGGCACGGGCAGCGTCGGGCTGCGCAGCTACGTCGTGCTGCTGCACGGCAACGAGGACGAAGACCTGGTGCTGCAGGTGAAACAAGCGCAACCTTCGGCGCTGGCCCCGTACCTCGACGCACCCGCGGCTGAGCACGAAGGCCGCCGCGTCGTGCACGGCGCGCGGCTCGTACAGGCGGAAACCGACATCCTCCTCGGCTGGACGACGATCGACGGTTTCCCCTTCGTCGTCCGCCAGTTCCGCAATCTCAAGGGCGCCATCGACCCCGCCGCCCTGCGCAAGAACCACCTCGACGACTACGGCCGCCTCGCCGGCGCGCTGCTCGCCCGCGCCCACACGCGCTCACTGCACCCGCAACTGCTCGCCGGCTACTTCGCCGACGACGAGCACCTCGACGAGGCGATCGGCGCGTACGCGGTCCGCTACGCCGACCAGACCGAAGCCGACCACGCGGAGTTCACGAGCTGACCAGCTCAGCCACGTCGTCGGCACACCCCCACGCCAACGTGATCCCCGCACCGCCGTGGCCGTAGCAGTGCACCACGGCGCCGACGCGTTCCAGGCGAACGGAGGGCCGGCCGGGACGCAGGCCGACGCGGGTGCCGAGCACGGTGGCGTCGGCCAGGCGTGGTTCGAGTGCGCGGCAGCGGCGCACGATGGCGGCGGCCACGGCCGGGTCCGGGTCGAGGTCGCCCCGGCCGATCTCCTCGGTGCCGCCGCACACGACGTGGCGGCCGTGGGGGATGACGTACGTCAATTCGCCGTCGGCTTCCTCCACGGACCACGACGTGAGGCCCGGGTCGGCGAGGTGCACGACCTGGCCACGGACCGGCACGAGCGTGTCGTCGCCCGCGAGGGTGCCGCCGGCGAGGCCGGTGGCGTTCACGACGACGTCGGCGTCGAGGTCGGCGAGCGAGGTGACCGTGCGGTACTCGGTGCGCACGCCCAGTGCGGCGACCTGCTCGGCCAGCCACGTGAGGTACACCGGGGTGTCCACCAGCGCCGTGGTGAACGACAGCACCGAGCCTTCGCGCGAAACGTCGGTCATCGCCGCGAGCCAGGGCGGGCCGGGTTCCCCTGCGGGCACCCGGATCCAGCCCGGCAGGAACCGGATGCCGGGCGCGGCGAGCAGCGAGCGGTACACGCCGACGGTGGTCTCGGTCCAGCGCACCACGTGTTCGTCCGGCCGCACCACCGGCGGATAGATGAGGCCCCCGGCCACGGCCGACGTCGTCTCCGCCGGCTTGCCCGCCGTGACGAGGGTGACGCTGTGGCCGGCCTCGGCCAGCCGGTACGCGCAGCTCAGCCCGACGACACCGCCGCCGGCCACCGTGATCCGCATGCCGCTCCCTCCGCTCGTGCTCCCGCCGTGATCGTCGCCGACGCGGGGCCGACCGCGCCACCCGCCATCCGCGTAGGCTCGGCGGCGGGGAGGAAAACGACGGTGAACCGGATCTTGGCGCTCGTCGCCGTGCTGTGCGTGGTGGCGACCGTCGCGCTGGGACTGGTCTACGCGGGCGGCCACTCACCCGGCGCGCTCGACGCGTGGGCCGCGAACGTGATCGCCGGCCTCGGCCGCGGTCTGCTCGACGTGCTCGTGCTGCCCACCGAGCCGTACGTGCTCGTGCCGGCCATCGCGGTCATCGCGGGGATCTGCGCGTACCGGCGGCGCTGGCCCGACGCGGCGCTGGCCGTGATGGGCCCGGTGCTCGCCGTCGTGCTGAACACGTGGGTGCTCAAACCGCTGTTCGACCGCTGGAAAGAGCGCATCCTCGTGTACCCCAGCGGCCACACGGTGAGCCTGGTGACGGTGCTCGCGGTCGTCGTTGCGCTGGCGAGCCGCAAGGTCCTCGTCGCCGTGGTCGGCGTGGTTCTGCTGTGCTGCGCGGCGATCGGCATGATCGGCCTCGGCTACCACTACCTCACCGACATCGCCGGCGGCACGTTCTTCGCCACCGCCGTGGTGACCGGGCTGCGGGCCGTCACACCGCGTCGCGTGCCAGCGCCGTCAGCCGGCTGACCGCGCGCAGGTACTTCTTGCGGTAGCCGCCGTTCACCATTTCCTCGGTGAACAGCTCCGGCAGCGGCACACCGGACACCACCACGGGGATCGCGCGGTCGTAGAGCCGGTCGGCGAACGCCACGAGCCGCAGCCCCACGTTCTGGTCCGGCGCCGGCGTCACGTGCCTGAGGTGCACGCGCCGCACGCCGTCGAGCAGCTTGCCGTAGCGCGACGGGTGCAGTTTCGCGAGGTGCGCCACGAGCGCGTCGAATTCGTCCACAGTGGACCCCTCGTGCGCGGCCGCCGACGCGTCGAGCTCGTCGTCGCCCGCCGGCGGCGGCGCGTCGGGCAGGCCGCGGTGGCGGTAATCCGCGCCGTCGACTCGCACCACTTCGAAGCGGCGGGACAACGCCTGGATCTCGCGCAGGAAGTCCTCGGCGGCGAAGCGGCCCTCGCCTAGCTTGTCGGGCAGTGTGTTGGACGTGGCGGCGATGTACACCCCCGCGTCGGTGAGCTCCTGCAGCAGGCGGCTCACGAGGGTGGTGTCGCCGGGGTCGTCGAGCTCGAACTCGTCGATGGCGAGCAGCCGGTGCTGCGACAGGCGCCGCACGGCCTCGGCGAACCCGAGCGCGCCCGCGAGCTGGGTCAGCTCCACGAAAGTCCCGTACGCCTTGGGCGAAGGCGCGTCGTGCCAAGTGGACGCGAGCAGGTGGGTCTTGCCCACGCCGAACCCGCCGTCGAGGTACAGCCCCATCGGCCCGGCCGGGGCGCCCTCTCCCCCGCCGAACAGCGACTTGAGCCGCGACTTCTTCGCCGGCCGGTCGCCGATCCGCGCCGCGAACGCCGAACACGACCGCACGGCCTCGGCCTGGCTGGGCTCGTCGGGGTTCGGCAGGTAGGTGGAGAACCGGGCCTCGCCGAACCGCGGCGGCGGCACCAGCGAGGAGATCAGTTCGTCGGCCCCGAGCTCGGGAAACCGGTCCGTCAGGGCAGCTACGGGCATGGTTGCAGAGCCTAACGAGGCCCGGCGCGCGGCCCGACCGGGCGTCGGGGTTGCAAATTCCCCGGTCGGGGCGGGGTCGGTGCCCGTGCCGGGTTGGCGGTGGGCGCGGCGTGTGGCCACCATCACCGGTCGACGTCGATGAGCCGCCCCGCCGAAGCACCAGCGCGGACCGGCCGAGCGGAGCAACCCCTCGCGGGCCGCTTCCGGCCCTCGACGTGGTGGGGCTACCCTCGGTGCCGCGTCGGTCACAGCGTCTTTGCCCCGGGAGGTTCGTGTGGTGCTCGACTCGGACAACACCCCCGTGGGAGTGGACCCGACACGAGCGTTCGTCGCCCGGGTGTACGACTACCTGCTGGGCGGCAAGGACAACTTCGACGTCGACCGCCACGAGGCCGAGCGGATCATCGCGGCGATGCCCGAGGTTCCCGACGTCGCCTGGGAAAACCGCAACTTCCTGACCCGCGTGTGCCGCTTCCTCGCAAGCAACACCGAGGTCCGCCAGTTCCTCGACTGCGGCTCGGGCCTGCCGACGGCCGAGAACGTGCACCAGGTCGTGCAGCGCATCCACCCCGAGGCGAAGGTCGTGTACGTCGACTATGACCCGGTGGTGGCCGCCCACGGGCGCGCGCTGCTGGAGGAGAACGGCAACACGAAGTTCGTGCAGGCCGACATCTTCGAGCCCGACAGCATCCTCGACAACCCCGATGTGCGCGAGACGCTCGACTGGACCCAGCCGATCGCGCTGCTGTTCGTCGCCGCGCTGCACCACCACAAGGGCGACCGCGGCCGGCCCGCCGAGGTCACCAAGCAGTTCATCGACCGCCTGCCGCCGGGCTCGTTCGTGGTGATCAGCCACGTGCTCGATCCCGCCGACGGTTCCGAGTACGACGAGACCCTGCGCAACACCCTCGAGGTCATCCGACGCGGCTCGATGCGCGACATCACGGCCCGCACGCAGGACGAGATCCGCGAGCTGTTCCACGGGCTGGAGATCATCCCGTCGAGCGCCACCGGCGAGGCCGACGTGGTGCCGGTGGCGAGCTGGTGGCCGGACGGCCCGCGGTACACGAAGCCGACGATCGCGCAGCAGATCATCGCGGGCGGAGTGGCTCGCAAGGTCTGAACCGCTCCGGAATCCGCTGTACCCGACCGTGGCCGCACTTCGGCCACGGTCGTTTTCGTCGCGCCCCAAATCCGCCGGTGATCACCCATTCGAGTGACCCGCCGTGAGCTTTTTCCGGGTTCGGACATCGTAGGAGTGGGCAAGCTTCCGGCGCCGACACCAGCGGCGCCGTCCCCATCGACAGCGAATCGAGCGCGAGGAGCGAACTTCATGGTGCAACCGAGCCCCCGACGGACCGAGGTGCCGGGAACCGCGATCACCACACCGCTCAACGAGGAGGGGGCCGCGGGGCGGACCACGATCTCGTCGCTGGTGGTGCAGAAGGTGGCCGGCCTCGCGGCGCGCGAGATCGCCGGCGTGCACGCGCTCGGGGGCGGGGTGTCGCGGGCGTTCGGGGCGCTCAAGGAGCGCATCCCGGGGTCCGGCACGACCTCGACGGCGGGCGTCGCCGTGGAGGTGGGCGAGAAGCAGACGGCGATCGACCTCGATCTGGTCGTGGAGTACGGCGCGCGGATCGTCGAGGTGTCACGCGCGGTGCGGCGCAACGTGATCGAGGCCGTGGAGCAGATCACGGCGCTCGAGGTGATCGAGGTGAACATCGCGGTCAACGACGTGCACCTGCCCGACGAAGAGGACGCGCCCGAGTCCTCGCGCGTCGAATGACCGAGCCGGCACCGAGCAGCAGGAGGAAACGTTGAACGCAACACAGACCGGGATCCTCGCCGGGCTGATTCTCGGCCTCGCCGCGACCCAGGGGTTCACCGCGTTCCTGGTGACGTTCGCCGTGGGGGTCGTGGGGCTCGTCATCGGCCGCGTGGTCGACGGCGAGCTCGACCTCGGCGACCTGTTCGGCCGGGGCCGCGACAAGTGACCGGGCGGGCCCTGCAGGTCGACCTGCCGCGTGGTGACCTGGCCGAACCCGAGGAGCGCGGCAGCCTCAGCATCGCCCACGCCGTGGTGCGCAAGGTCGCCCAGCACGCGGCCGACCAGGTGCCCGGCACCGTGCGGACCGAGCGCCGCACCGGCCTCACGCGCGGGCCGTCCGGCGCGAGCGCGGAGGTCGGGGGCGAGGACAACGACGTGGACCTGGCGCTGGACCTCGCCCTGCGCTACCCGGCTCGGGTGCGAGCCGTGACGGGTGACGTGCGCGCGAAGGTGACCGAGGAGGTCGAGCGGATCACGGCGTACCGCGTGCGCTCGATCGCGGTCACGGTTTCGGCGCTGCTGCCCGACGTCCGCCCGCGGGTGCGCTGATGCGGTTCCTCGTGCGGCTTCTGTCCACTGTGCTCGGTCTGGCCGTCGCGGTCGGCGGGGCCCTGCTGGCGATCGAGGTCGGGTGGCGGTGGTGGCGGCCGGGCAGCGCGCCGCTGATCGTGCCGTGGGAACGCTGGCGTGAAGACCTCGCCGGGCTTTCCTGGACCGCCACGCCCGTGCGGGTCACGGCCGTGATCCTGCTCGTGGCCGGGCTGCTGTTCCTGGTGTTCGCACTCGCGGCCGGCAACCGGGCCGTGCGGATGGCCGACCCGGCCGACGGGATCTGCGTGAGCACGTCGCCGCGGGCGCTGGCGCGGCTGGTGGGCCTCGCCGTGCGCGCGCAGGCCAACGTGACCGGCGCGAGCGTGAGCGCGAGTGCCCGCAAGGTGCGCGTGCGCGCGACCAGCCGGCTGGAGAACGAGGAACAGCTGCGGCCGCGGCTGCTGGAGACCGTCGCGACAGTGCTGGACGACGTCCCGCTCGAGCGCCGGCCGAAGGTCAGCGTGGTCGTCGATTCACCGAAGGACCGCCGATGAGCCGTAGCACCGCAAGCCGTGCGCTGGCCCGTTCCCACCGCGCCGAACGCACGCTGACGTTCCTGCTCGGCCTCGTCGCCGCGCTCGCGGGCGCGGCCGCGCTGGTGGTCGGGCTGGGGTGGCTCGGCACGTTCCGCGCGCAGCGGCCGCTGCTCGACCCGATCGCCGTGAGCTGGCTGGCCGGAAACCAGCTCTACGCGCGGCTCGGCGCCGTCGTGCTCGGGGTGCTGCTGTTCGTGCTGGGCCTGTGGTGGTTCTTCCGCTCGCTGCGTCCCGAACGCCGTCCCGACCTGGCACTCGACGACACCCCCGGCGCCGAGCTCACGGTCACCGCCGGCGCGCTCGCGGGCGCGGTGCAGACCGACGCCGAGGCCATCGCCGGCGTCGCGCGGGCGAGGGCGCGCGCCGCGGGCACGGCTGCGGCGCCGGCACTACGCGTGACACTGTGGCTCGCCGAAGGCACCGACGTGCGGCGCGTGTGGACCGACCTCGACGAGTTCGTGCTCACGCGCGCCCGCGAAGCGCTCGGGCTGGACTCACTGCCGACGGCCGTCCGGCTCGAACTCGACACGACGGGCCCGGCACGCGTGCGCTGACCGCGCGTTTCGCCCAGAATGCGGGCATGGCCCTTCCCGTGCAGGCACCGATCAAGCCCATGCTCGCCAAGCCGGCGAAGGCGATCCCCGACTCCGGCGGACTGCTCTTCGAGCCCAAGTGGGACGGCTTCCGCTGCCTGGTCTTCCGCGACGGCGACGAGATCGTCCTCCAGTCGCGCGCCGAAAAGCCGCTCAACCGCTACTTCCCCGAGGTCGTCGAGCGGCTGCTGGCCACGCTGCCGGAGCAGGTCGTGCTCGACGGCGAGCTCGTGGTGGGCCGCGGCGGCAAGCTCGATTTCGACGCGCTGACCGAGCGCATCCACCCCGCCGACTCCCGCGTGCAGCTGCTGGCGAGGGAGACGCCCGCGGAGTTCGTGGCGTTCGACGTGCTCGCGCTGGGCGGCGAGTCCTTCGTGGACGAACCGACGTCGGCCCGGCGCGCCCGGCTCGAAGACATCGCGGGCGACGGCGTGCACCTCACGCCCGCCACCACCGACCCGGACACCGCGCGGCACTGGTTCGAGCTGTTCGAGGGTGCCGGGCTCGACGGGGTGATCGGCAAGCCGCTCGACGAGCCGTACTCGCCGGGCAAGCGCGTGTTGTTCAAGTACAAGCACTCGCGGACCGCCGACTGCGTGCTGGCCGGCCTGCGCTGGCACGTCGACGGCGAGCCGGGCGAGGCCGTCGGCTCGTTCCTGCTCGGGCTGTACGACGCCGAGGAGCTGCTGCACCACGTCGGGGTGGTCGGGTCGTTCCCCGTGAAGCGGCGCCGCGAGCTGGCCGAGGAGCTCGCACCGCTGATCACCGACGGCGAGGGGCACCCGTGGCTGGGCGACGCCGTGCGCGAAGGCCAGCGGATCCCCGGCGGCATCACGCGCTGGCGCTCGACCGAGCAGCCGTGGGTGCCCTTGCGGCTCGAGCGCGTGGTCGAGGTCGGTTACGAGCACACCGAGGGCGGCGAGCCCGCGCGGTTCCGCCACACCGCGCAGTTCAAGCGCTGGCGACCGGACCGTGAGCCGGCTTCGTGCGGCTACGCGCAGCTGGAGGAACCCGCGCGCTACGACCTGGCGGCGGCGTTCCGCGGCGAGGTCGTGCGGACCCGCTAACTGCCGTCCCACATCCGGCGTGCCAAGCTCGACGGACTGTAGTTTCGAGACATCACGTGAGGACCAGCCCGTGCGCCGCCGTTCCGCCAGCCGTCCCCGTCTGCGTGTTCTGGCGGCGATGCTCGGGGTGCTGGCCGTCGCCGGCTGCACCACCGGCCCTTCGGTGCGCCCGGCCGTGGTCGACAACGACGGCCCGGCCACGCACGCGCCGCCCTCGAGTGCCGCGCCCGTGCCGCTGCCGCCGCTCACGCAGCCGCAGTCGGCCGGCCTGCGCTGGACCGACTGCAACGACGACACCCGCCAGCGCATGGGCTCGCCGTCCGTGCCCGATTCGCTGCACTTCACGTGCGCCCGCTTCACCAGCCCGCTCGACGCCCCGGACGACACGCAGCACCTGCTGGCGCGCATCCTCGTGCTGAAGGCCGGCGACGGCCCGATCCCCCTGGTGGTCGTGAACGACATCGGCGGCGAACCCGGCTCCGTCTTCGCCGCGCGCCTGGCGGCCCAGCTGCCGCCCGCGTTCCTGCAGAAGTTCTCCCTGATCGGCGTCGACCGCCGCGGCACGGGCCTTTCGGGCGGCGTGCAGTGCGTGCCCCCCGAAGCGCGCGACGCGCTCTTGAGCGCCGACCCGGCCCAGGGCGATCTGTCGGACGTCCTCGACGCAGCCCGGCGGGCCGGCCAGCAGTGCGCCATCGACCTCGACACGGCCCAGACGGCCCTCGACAGCTGGCGCACCGCCGGTGACCTCGAAGAACTCCGCACCCAGCTCGGCATCCCGAGGCTGAACGCCCTCGGCCGCGGCGACGGCTCGAAGGTGCTGTCGGAGTACGCCGTCCGCTATCCCGGCCAGGTCGGGCGCATGGTCCTCGACGGCCTGCCCGACCCCGGCGAGGACCGCGCCGCCGTCCTCGACGCCGTCGCCGCCGGCGCGCAGGCCACCTTCGACGCCTTCGCCGCCGACTGCGCCGCGCGCGGCTGCTCGCTGGGCGACCCGAAGGCGGCGCTGAAGCAGGTGACCGACCGCCTTCGCACGGCTCCGGAAACCACCCCCGACGGCGTCACCGTGACCCCCGGCATCGCGACTTATGCGGTGTACCTGGGCCTCGCCGACCGCACCCGCTGGCCCGACCTTGCTTCCGCGCTGGCCGCCGCCCGCGCCGGCAACGTGACAGCGCTGGAGTCCTTCGCCGACCCGGTCATCGTCGACGCCCAAGGCCGCACGTCCCGCATCGGCGGCACCATGGCCACCCGCTGCAACGACGCCGCCACCCGCCTCCCCGCCGACCAGATCGACAAGGTCGACCAGGGCATGCGCGCGAAGTACCCCCAGTTCGGCTCCGCCATCGCCCAGGAACTCGCCTGGTGCGGCGCCTGGCCCGTCCGCCGCGAGCCCCTCCCCGCGGCCGGCGCGCCGGGCGCCCCGCCCATCCTGGTGGCCGCCACCGCCGCCGACCCCGTCACGCCGGAAATCGGCACCACCCGCGCCGCCGACCAGATGCCCAGCGCCGTGACGATCACCTGGCAGGGCTCCGGCCACGGTGCGATCGGTCTCTCGCCCTGCGCCACTGCCGCCGCGCAGGCGTTCTTGATCGATGGCAAGGTGCCTTCGGATGGGACACTCTGCCCGGCTTAGGTCGCTGCCTTGGCACGGACCTTGGGCGCGCTTTCCCACCGCCGCGCAGTCTTTTCCGGTCGACGGCGAGGTTCTTTCGGACCTGACGCTCTGCCGGTGCAGCGCGCCGGTTGCGGTTGTCGAAGCCACCCGTTCGGCTGTGGACAACTGGGGCCGCACCGCCTCTCACCAGCGTTTTTGTCGGTGGGGGCCGGTAGAATGGGCTTGGGGACGCCCCCCTCGGGAGGGCGGGGCTCTGTGTCGCGGCGAGGGTCTGTGTCGCGGCGAGGGTCTGTGTCGCGGCGAGGCTCGGGCAACAACGGACTGCGCATCACCTGCTCCCAGCGGTGCCTCTTCAAGAGCCGCCGCCCAGCTCCACATCGCACGCCCGCACCTCAGGCGCGCAAGCGCCCTTTCCCACCTATGAACTGCCACGCGGCGAACCAGCTCACCTCAGAACCACCCCTCCCCGCACCCTTCCCCCGGCCGGCCCCGATTCTTATCCCGACACAATCGAAAAATCGGGGTGCCCACCCCGCTCAGCCGGGCGCAACGTCGCGCCCCAGGCGCGACGAGCCGCCCGCGAGGCACCCCCAACCTCGACACCTCATGTAGCGTCATCAACCGCTATCCAACCCCGAGGAGAACACCCATGGCAGACGGCGAGATCCTGGGCCGCATCGACGACCTGATCGCGGAAGAGCACCAGCTGCGGTCGCGGTCGGTCGGGACCGGCCTGTCCGGCGATGACCAGGCCAAGCTGACCAAGGTCGAGCAGGAGCTCGACCAGTGCTGGGACCTGCTCCGCCAGCGCCGCGCCCGCACGGAGTTCCACGAGAACCCGGACGACGCGAAGGTCCGCAGCGTCGGCGAGGTCGAGGGCTACCGCCAGTAGGCGAGCCGCGGACGGCCCCGGGAACGCCGACGCGCACCCCGGGGCCCGAGCTCGACAACGCCGACGCGCAAGCCCGGGCCGAGCTCGACGAGGCGCGGTGCGACCGGCGCCACTCCCCCGAGGCACCCGGGGAATTCCCAACCCGCGCCCTCCGTTGACCGTGTCATGAGCACCGTTGAGCTGACCACCGCCAACTTCGACCAGACCGTCACCGACAACGACTTCGTCCTCATCGACTTCTGGGCGAGCTGGTGCGGCCCGTGTCGCCAGTTCGCGCCGGTGTACGACAAGTCCTCGGAGAAGCACTCCGACATCGTCTTCGCCAAGGTCGACACGGAGGCCGAGCAGCAGCTCGCCGCTGCCTTCGACATCCGCTCGATCCCGACGCTGGCCGTGATCCGCGACAAGACGCTGATCTACGCGCAGCCGGGCGCCCTGCCCGAGGCCGCTCTGGAAGACCTCATCCGCCAGGCCCGTGAGGTCGACATGGACGAGGTGAAGAAGGCCGCGGCCGAGCAGGCCACTCAGGCGCAGGCCTGACCGCACCGCGCACCACAGGCGCACGTGACCGGGAACGCCGAAGACCCCTCGCAGCAGGAGCAGCGAGGGGTCTTCGGCGTTTCGAGAAGCCTCAGGACCGCGTGACGAGGCCCCGCAGGAAAAACGCGAGGTTCGCCGGGCGCTCCGCCAGCCGACGCATGAAGTAGCCGTACCACTCGTCGCCGCACGGCACGTACACGCGCATGGTGCGCCCGGAGGCCGCGATCTTCTTCTGCTCCTCCGGCCGGATGCCGTAGAGCATCTGGAATTCGTGGTCGCCGGCCTTGCGGCCGTTGTCGGCGGCGAGGCGCTGCGCGATGGCGATCATGCGCGGGTCGTGCGAGGCCACCATCGGGTAACCCTCGCCCGCCATGAGCACGCGCAGGCAGCGCACGTAGGACTGGTCCACGTCGGCCTTGTCCTCGAACGCCACCGACGAAGGCTCGGCGTAGGCACCCTTGCACAGCCGCACGCGGGAACCCGGGCCGGACAGCTCGCGGCAGTCCTGCTCGGTGCGCCGCAGGTAGGCCTGCAGCACCGCGCCGACCCACGGGTACTCGCCGCGCAGCTCACGCAGGATGCCGAGCGTGGAGTCGGTGGTGGTGTGGTCTTCCATGTCGAGCGTCACCGTGGCGCCGACGGCCTCGGCCGCCGCGCAGATCTTCCGCGCGTTCTCCAGGGCCACGCCCTCGCCGTCGCCGGGCAGGAACTGCCCGACGGCCGAGAGCTTCACCGAGACGTCGGCCCCGGCCGCGAGGCCCTGCTCGGCCAGGGCCGAGAGCAGGTCCTCGTACGCTCGGACCGTGGTAGCCGCCTGGGCGGCGTCGGTCGTGTCCTCGCCGAGGTGGTCGATGGTGATCGACCGGCCGTCGGCAGCCAGTTCCCGCGCGGCGCGCACGGCGTCGGCGGTCGTGGACCCGGAGACGAAGCGGCGCACGACGGATCGCGTCGCCGGCACCGCTTCGATCAGCGCGCGCATCCGCCGGGATCGGGCGGCGGCGAGCAACGGGGCACGCAGCATGGCGGTTTCTCCCTCAGCCCTGGTGCGGGTAGCTCACGGTGGTCGGCGGCACGAACGTCTCCTTGATCGAGCGCGGGCTCGTCCAGCGGAGCAGGTTGAAGATCGAGCCGGCCTTGTCGTTGGTGCCCGAGGCGCGCGCGCCACCGAAGGGCTGCTGTCCGACGACGGCACCGGTCGGCTTGTCGTTGACGTAGAAGTTGCCCGCCGCGTAGCGCAGCGCGTGCGAGGCCTTGGCAACGGCGGTGCGGTCGTTGGCGATCACGGAACCGGTGAGCGCGTAGGCGGCGGTCTCGTCGATGACCTTGAGCATCTCGTCGAACTGCGCGTCTTCGTACACGTGCACCGAGAGGATCGGGCCGAAGTACTCGGTGCTGAAGATCTCGTGCTTCGGGTTGCCCGACACGAGGATCGTCGGCTGCACGAAGTAGCCCACGCTGTCGTCGGCGGTGCCGCCGGTGATGATCTCGACCTCGCTGTCGCCCTTGACGCGCTCGAACAGCGCCGCGTGCTTGTCGAACGCGCGGCGGTCGATCACGGCGCCACCGAAGTGCGACAGGTCGCTGACGTCGCCGTAGGTGATGGCCTCGGTTTCCCTGACCAGGCCGTCCTTCAGCTGCTCCCACAGGCTGCGCGGCACGTATGCGCGCGAAGCCGCGGAGCACTTCTGGCCCTGGTACTCGAACGCGCCGCGGACGAGCGCGGTGCGCAGCACGTCGAGGTCGGCCGACGGGTGCGCGAGCACGAAGTCCTTGCCGCCGGTCTCGCCGACGAGCCGCGGGTAGCCGCGGTAGCCGGCGATGTTCGCGCCGACGGTGCCCCACAGGTGCTGGAACGTGGCCGTCGAGCCGGTGAAGTGGATGCCCGCGAGGTCGCGGTGCGTGAGCGCCACCTCGGACACGGCCTTGCCGTCACCGGGCAGCAGGTTGATCACGCCCGGCGGCAGGCCGGCCTCTTCGAGCAGCCGCATGGTCAGGTGCGCGGCGAAGCTCTGCGTGGGCGAGGGCTTCCACAGCACGGTGTTGCCCATCAGCGCCGGCGCGGTGGGCAGGTTGCCGGCGATCGCGGTGAAGTTGAACGGCGTGATCGCGTAGACGAACCCCTCGAGCGGGCGGTGCTCCATGCGGTTCCACACGCCGGACGAGCTGGCCGGCTGCTCGGCGAGCACGCGGCGGCCGAACTCGACGTTGAAGCGCCAGAAGTCGGCGAGCTCGCACGCGGAGTCGATCTCGGCCTGCGTCGCGGTCTTCGACTGGCCGAGCATCGTGGCGGCGTTCAGCGTCGAGCGCCACGGGCCGGTGAGCAGGTCGGCCGCCCGCAGCAGTACGGCGGCGCGGTCGTCGAACGACAGGCCCCGCCACTCCGGCGCGGCCTTCGCGGCGGCGGCGATGGCGTCGGTGGTGTCCTGCTGGGTGGCGCTGTGGATGGTGCCGAGCACGTGACCGTGGTTGTGCGGCTCGACGACGTCGATCTTCTCGCCGCCCCCGGCGCGCTGCTCGCCCCCGACGGTCACGGTCAGGTCGACCGGACCGGCCTGACCCAGTTTCTTCAGCGCCCCTTCCAGCTCGGCGCGCTCGGCGCTTCCCGGTGCATACGTGTACACCGGCTCGTTCTTCGGCGCGGGTGTCTGGGTCACGGCGTCCACGGCGGCTCCCTCGATCCTTCGTCTGGCGCTACTGCTCTGGATGCCCGAACGGTAACTCCGCAACGCGCCGGTGGGTTTGTCCGACCGGCTAGAATACGGGTGATGAACTTGTCCGATCGGATGAAGGTGCGCCCATGACCACCGAAGCGTCCGACGGCCTCCCCGCCACCTCGCTGCGCCACGTGCTCGCCACCCTCGGCGAGCCGCTCGTGCGGGTGCTCGTCGCGCCGCGCGGGCTCGGGGTGCCCGTGGAGGACGTACCCCCCGACGACCGAACCCTCCTGCCGCCGGGCCCCCGGCTCAGCCCGACGCACCCTGGCCACGCCAAGCAGAATCGGGCCACCGCGCGCGTGCATTCGAATGAAGGTGTTGCCGTGACCACCGGGGCGTCAGCCGGCCTCCCCACCGCCTCGCTACGGCACGTACTCGTCGTGGCGCCGCAAAATCTGGGAGCGCCGGTCGAGGCGTACCCCACGACCGCCCAACCCTCCTGCCGCCGGGCGACCGGCTCAGCCCGACGCACCGTGGTGACGCCAAGCAGGATCGGGCCACCGCACGGATCCCGTCGGATGAAGGTGCGCCCATGACCACCGAAGCGTCCGACGGCCTCCCCGCCACCTCACTGCGCCACGTGCTCGCCACCCTCGGCGAGCCGCTCGTGCGGGTGCTCGTCGCGCCGCGCGGGCTAGGGGTGCCCGTGGAGGACGTGGTGATCCTCGATCCCGAGGACCCGCCGGAAGCCCACCCGGGTGATCTCGTGCTGGTGATCGGCGCGCGCGGGCGGGCGGCGGCCGCGGCCATTCGGGCGGCCGGGCGGGGCGGGGCGGCCGCGGTGGCGTTGAAGGGTGAGGGCGGTACCGATGTGGCGGCCGACGCGGGCGTCGCGCTGCTCACCGTGGGGGCCGAGGCGCGGTGGGAGCAGGTGGAGGCGCTGGCGCGCGGGGTCGTCGACGCGGCGCGGGCCGGCGGTGAGGCCGAGACCGGCGAAGTCCTGGGCGACCTGTTCGCCCTGGCCCAGACCGTCGCGACGCTCACCGGCGGTCTTGTCAGCATCGAGGACACCGCGAGCCGCGTGCTGGCGTACTCACGCTCGTCGGACGAGGTCGACGAGTTGCGCCGGCTGTCGATCCTCGGCCGGGAGGGGCCGGAGCGGTACCTGGCGATGCTGCGGGAATGGGGCGTGTACCAGCGGCTGCGCGCGGGCGAAGGCATCGTGCGCATCGACGAGCGGCCCGAGCTGGGCATCCGGCGGCGCATCGCGGCGGGCATCCACGCGGGGTCGCAGCCGCTGGGCACGATCTGGGTGCAGGAGGGCGCGACGCCGCTCACGGAGCAGGCCGAGGTCGCGCTGCTCGGCGCGAGCCGCACGCTGGCGCCCCAGCTCATCCGGGCGCGCACGCTGCCCAGCCCGCAGCTGCGCCTGCGCGAAGACCTGCTGGCCGGCCTGCTCGAGGGCCGCGTCGACGCCGAGTCGGTGGCCGACGACATCGGCGCCGACCCGGCGCGGCCCGCGCAGGTGCTCACGTTCGCGTTGTCCTCGGCGGGGCCCGCGGCCTCCGACCGGCTGCTGCGGCGCGCGGAGCTGGTGCACCTGATCGCGGTGCACACGGCGGCGTACCGGCGCAGTGCGCTGGTGAGCGTGCTGGGCGGCCGGGTGTACGCGCTGCTGCCCGACCTGCCGGAGCACTCGGACGCCGCGGTTCTGGCGCTGGCCAAGGAGATCGTGGCGACGGCCGGGCGACACCTCGACGTGCCGGTGCGCGCCGCGCTCGGCGGGGTGGTGCCGCGGCTGTCCGACGCGGCGGCTTCGCGCGGCGACGCCGACCGCGTGCTGCTCGCGATGACACGCGGCCGGTGGCCCGGCGCCGTCGCCTCGCTGGCCGACGTGCGCGCCGACGTGCTGTTGTCGGAGGTACTGGCGTTCTTGACCGAGCAGCCCCGGATCCGCGACCCGCGGCTGACCGAACTGCTGGCGCACGACGGTGACCACGGCGGCATCCTCGTGCCCTCGGTGCTCGCGTACCTCGACGCGTTCGGCGACGTGCGCGCGGCCGCGAAGGCGCTGAACATCCACCCGAACACCGTCCGCTACCGCGTGCGGCGAGCGGCCGAGGTGTCGGGCGTCGACCTCGGTGATCCGGCGCAGCGGCTGCTCACGCAACTGCAGCTGCGCCTGTAGAAACCGCTTGGAGAAACCGCTTGGAGAACCTTGTGCGGTGGCCCGCTCGCGCTGGCTAGGGTGCCGGTATGGATCTTTTCCCCCGGGCCTGGGGCGCCCTGCAGGAAGCCGTCCACTCGCTCTCGGCGCCGCAGTGGGTCGCGCCGTCCGGCTGCGCCGGGTGGCTCGTGCAGGACGTCGTGTTCCACCTGATCATCGGCGCGCAGGACATCCTCATCACGCTCGTCACCACCACCGACGCGCCCGCCACGCGCGACACCGTGAGCTACTGGGAATCCGGCGTTCCCGGCGACGGCACGGACGCGGAGTCGGCTTTCGTGCGCCGCTCGGCCGCGGCGTACTCGGGGCCGGCGGCGTTGACTCACCACTTCGACGACCTCGCCGTGGCCGCGGGGAAAGCCGCGGCCCTGGTGGATCCCGCAGCTCGCGTGGAAACCCGCGACCAGGTGCTGACGGTGGCGGACTACCTGACCACGTACGTCGTCGAAGCGACGCTGCACCACCTGGATCTCACACTGCATCTGTCCGGTGTGGACGGTCCGCCGGCGTCGACGCTGGCCGCCACGCGCGCGGTGGTGGAGGGGGTGGCCGGTCGTGCGCTGCCGTCGGCGGATGACCGGGAGGCGTTGCTGTCCGCCACCGGCCGGGTGGCCGCGCCCGCGGGATTCACCCCGGTGGCACTGGGGTGATCCTCGCCGCCGTGAGCTGAGGGCTGGGGCAGCAGCGCTACTGCCCCAGCCCCGCGCGTCACGCCGTGGCGAGGCTGAAGCGGCGGCGTTCGACGTCGATCTGCTCGATGCGCACCGACAGGCGGGCGCCGACCTCAGGAGCGGCGCCGCGGTCGGTCACGAGCAGGCCCTGGATGCCGGGCGCGACCTCGACGAACGCGCCGAAGGGCAGCTGCTGCACGACCACGCCGTCGAGAACTCCGCCCGTGGCGTGGTCGGACAGCCACGAGCGCCAAGTGGATTCCGATGTGGACAAACGATTTCACCTCCCTTCGCGAACCGCGGGAATGTCCTCGGAAGTTCGCTGGGGAGGGGCGGGCCACGGGCCCGCCGGGAGGTCACGGCAAGGCCGGGTACCCCGTCTGCTCACGGCTCTCGGCCGACCCGGCAGTCATGGGAAGAACCGTAGCAGTGCCGGCGAAGGATTTTCCAGGCGTCGACCGAAAGCCCGGCCAGCTCCGCGAGCGCGGCGAACGACGCGACGCGGGCGGCCTGGTCGTAGGTGCTGGTGCTCACGAGCAGCTCGTCGGCGCCGGTGGTCTCGACCAGCCGGCCCAGCCGGTCGGTCACCTCGGCGGGGGTGCCGCCGATCTGGCTCGCGACGATGTCGTCGAGGCGGGTGCGTTCGCGGTCGGTCATGGGCAGCGCCAGGATCTCGTCGGCCGGGGAGAGCGGCGGGAAAACGCCGTGGCTGCGCGAGTACACCGTCGACCACGCCTCCGGTACCAGCAGCCGGCGCGCCTGCTCGGCCGTCTCCGCCACGGCCACCGATGTCGACACGACGACATAGGGCTCGGCGGCCTGGTCACGGTAGCGGCGGATGGCCTCGACCATCGCCGCCTCGCCCCGCGCCGGCGCGATCACCAGCGGCAGCCCCAGCTCGGCCGCGAGGTCCGCGCCGGAGCCGGTGGCCAGCAGGAACGTCGGCAGGTTCAGCCCCTCGGCCGGGATCGCGTGGACGCCGGGGTAGGCCGTCTGGTCACCGCGGAAGAAGGCCAGCAGCTCGCGCACCTGGCCGCCGAAGTCGTCGGCCGCCTCGCGCCCCTGCCCCAGCGCGCGCCGCACACCGTCGGTGAAGCCCACCGACCGGCCCAGCCCGACGTCGATCCGGCCGGGGTAAAGCGCCTCCAGCACCCCGAACTGCTCCGCCACCACCAACGGCCGGTGGTTGGGCAACATCACGCCGCCCGTCCCGATCCTGATGCGCTCCGTCCGGGCCGCGACCGCCGCCGCCAGCACCGTCGGCGCCGACCCGGCCACCCCGGGCACGCTGTGGTGCTCCGAGACCCAGAACCGGTGGTAGCCGAGCGCCTCGATCTCGCGCGCGAAGGCCACGGTGTCCCGCAACGCCTGTGCACTGCCCCGGCCGCGCCTCGCGGGGGAACGGTCGAGCACGGAAAGGCGGAGGTTCACGCAAGGATCAACACGGGGGTCGAGCCGCGGATTCCCCGATCACGGGGCAGGCGCAGCGGCGCTGGAGACTCCAACCCCGGCACGCCGGCGGCGATGCCGGAGCGGGTCAGCTCAGCGGTCGGCCCGCACGGCCGTGACATCCGCCGATGACCCGCCGCCGGTCAGGGGCGCCAGCGTTCGCTGTAGTCCGGGTGGTCGGCGTAGGGCAGGGCGAGCAGCCGGAGCGTCGCGCACCAGTTGGTGCCGGCCTCGTCGGCGGGGACGTGGCAGGTTTCGCACCAGTATTCGCTGCCGTACAACGGGAAGCCGGGGACCTTTTCGGACACGGTGGTGCGGTGGGCGAGCATGACGCGGCGCGTGACCTCGACCTCGTTGATCATCTGGTTGACCACGTCGAGCTCGAGGTCGCCGAGGGAGCGGATGCGTTGTTCGACCGCGATCTTCGTTTCGCCGCGGTTGAGGGGTTCGCCGGTTTTCGCCTTCTGCACCGCCTGCATGATCAGCGCCTGCCGCTGACCCACCCGCGCGGCGAGGAACGCGATCAGGTCGTCCACGAAGCGTCTCCCTCCTCGAACCGAGCCCGACCGGAGCCGGGTCGGCGCCGGGCCAGAGCGGACTGGACTGGACCAGACCGGCGCGCGGATAGTCGCCGCGCAGCGCCGGGGCGTTACGCGCCGGATCCTCCGCGAGAGCTCCCCCGGCCGCCGCACGCTACTCCGCTCACGGCCTGACCTGCACGAACGTTATGCAGCCGTAAAGGTGGGAATTCTTCGCGTTCGCCGAAGTTGATCACGGACGGTGAGCACCCGCGGCGATCGACCGGTCACTCCGTGTCGGAACGGGCCTTGCTCGGCTGCACTCGCTTGGGCTCGCCCGGCATCTTCGGGTAATCCGGGGGGTACGGCAGTTCGGCGCCGCCCAGGTCGCGGTCGTCGCGGTCGTACCACTCGAGCAGGGTTTCGAGGCCGAAGGCCGTTTCGTCCATCGGCGCGTGGAGGTCGCCTTGTTCGGCCAGGAACGCGGGCACGGTGAGCACGTCGAAGTCGTCCGGGTGCACGTCGTCGAGCAACGCCCACGTCAGGGGCGTCGACACGGTCGCACGCTGTGTGCCGCGGACCGACCAGGAAGAGGCGACGGTGCGGTCGCGCGCCGCCTGGTTGTAGTCGAGGAACACGCGGCCGCCGCGCTCCTCCTTCCACCACGAGATGGTCGCCTGCTCGGGGATCCGCCGCTCCACCTCGCGCCCGAGCGCGATGACCGCGTGGCGCACGGCGATGAAATCCCACGCCGGCCGGATGCGCACGAGCACGTGGACCCCGCGCCCGCCGGACGTCTTCGGGTAGCCGGTGAGGCCGGCGTCGGCCAGCACCTCGCGGACCACGCGCGCCACCGCGACGGCGTCGTCGAAGCCGGCGGAGTCCGGCGGGTCGACGTCGATCCGCAGCTCGTCCGGATGGTCCACATCGGACCGCCGGACGGGCCACGGATGGAAGTCGAACGTGCCCAGGTTCGCCGCCCACGCGAACACCGCGGGCTCGGTCGGGCAGACCTCGTCGGCGGTGCGCCCGGACGGGAACGTGATCCGCGCGGTCTCCACCCACTCGGGCGCGCCCTTGGGCACGCGTTTGGCGTAGAACCACTCGCCCGCCACGCCGTCGACGTAGCGCTTGAGCGTGGTGGGCCGCTCGCCGATCGCCCTCAGCAACGGCTCGCCCACGGCGAGGTAGTGCTCCACCACCTGCCGCTTGGTGATGCCGCGCTCGGGGAAGTACACCTTGTCCGGGCTCGTGACCCTGACGGTGCGCTCCCCCACCTGGTACTCGACCGGATCGCCGTTCTTGGGCATGGGCCCACCGTAGCCGGATCCACGCCGCGCGCCCGCCGATCACGCGTTCCTCTACCGTGGACGGGGTGTCCGGCAGAACCAAGCTGATCCTCGCGCTCACCGTGCTCGCCCTCCTCGCGGCCGCCGCGCTGTTCCTGCCGATCCCCGGCCCGGCCGACCTGCGCCGCTGGGCCCAGGCGACCGGTCCCGCGACGCCGCTGGTGCTGCTGGTCGCGTACTCGTTGCTCACCGTGGCCCCGATCCCGCGCACCGTGTTCAACCTCGCGGCCGGGCTGCTCGTCGGCAGCGTCGCGGGGATCGCGATCGGCCTGGTGGCCACGACGATCGCCGCCGGCCTGTCG
The DNA here is from genome assembly GCF_053602515.1 of Amycolatopsis sp. NPDC004368. Lineage (NCBI taxonomy): Bacteria > Bacillati > Actinomycetota > Actinomycetes > Pseudonocardiales > Pseudonocardiaceae > Amycolatopsis > Amycolatopsis sp. NPDC004368. The sequence goes on from NZ_JBSGDT010000013.1 coordinate 96,751, forward strand.
TTCGGGCTCGCGCGGCTGCTGGGCCGCGACCTCGTGCTGCGGCACCTGCACCGCGCCCCCGTGCGGGTGGTCAACGAGCGCCTTTCCGGCGGCGGTGTGCTGGCGATCACCTCGCTGCGGCTGATTCCCGTGGTGCCGTTCGCGCCGCTGAGCTACCTGTGCGGCGTCTCGACGGTGAAACCGGTGCCGTACCTGGTCGGGACGCTGCTGGGAAGCGTGCCGGGCACGGTCGCCGTGGTGGTGCTGGCCGACGCGCTCACGGGCGACACGCCGCCGGTCTTGTTGGCTTGTTACGTGGTTTTCGCCGCCGCCGGAGCGGTCGGGCTGGTCAGGGTGCTGAAGAAGCGCGCCCCGGTCGTCGAAGAGGAAGCGCCCGCCGCCACGACACCGGCTGGCTGACGGCGGCAACATCCACTCGACCGCTACACTCGTTCGGGTGCGCGAGGGGTATCCGCGCTGAGTGAGGCCACGATCACCGGGATTTCGTCAGGAGCGGTCGCCATCGACACCGGTCAGCTGATCGCGGGGCACTACCGCCTCGTCGAGCACATTGGTAGCGGTGCCATGGGTGTGGTGTGGCGCGCCGTCGACGTGCGCCTGGAACGGTCGGTGGCGATCAAGCAGATCCTCCCCCAGCCGGGCGTTTCCGAAGCCGAACGCGACAACATGCGCCAGCGCGCCATGCGCGAGGCCAAGAACGCGGCCCGCTTCCAGCACCCCAACGCGATCGTGGTCTTCGACATCGCCGAACACGGCGGCGACCCCTGCCTCGTGATGGAGTTCCTCGACGGTCCGAGCCTCTCGGCCGTGCTGGCCGAGCAGGGCACGCTGCCCGTCGGCCAGGTCGCGCGCATCGGGGAGCAGGTGGCCGCCGCGCTTGTCGCCGCGCACCGCTCCGGGATCGTGCACCGCGACGTGAAGCCCGGCAACATCCTCATCGACGAGACCGGCACCGCGAAGATCACCGACTTCGGCATCTCGCGCGCGGCCGGCGACATGACGCTCACGCAGACCGGCCTCATCGGCGGCACCCCGGCCTACCTCGCGCCCGAGCTGGCGCGCGGCGCCGACCCGGTGCCCAGCTCCGACGTGTTCGCGCTCGGCGCCACGCTCTACCAGGCCATCGAGGGCCAGACGCCGTACGGCAACACCACCAACCAGCTCGCGCTGCTCTACGCGGCCGCCAACGGCCAGATCAACCCGCCGACCCAGGCCGGCCCGGCCACCGCGCTGCTGATGAGCCTGCTGCGCAGCGAGCCCGGCGAGCGCCCGAGCATGGCCGAAGCGCGCGAAGGCCTGGCGAAGCTCGCGTCCGGCGAGCCGGCCGGCCCCGAGCTGCTGTCGTCGGGCCCCACCGAACGCCTCGACCGCGGCGGCTCACGTCCGCCGTGGCAGCGCGTGGACGGCCCGAAGCCCGGCGCCCCGATCCCCGCGCAGAAGGCTCCGTCGAACCCGCCGCGCACCCCGACGGCGGCGTTCATGCCGATGCGCTCGCCCGCCGCGCCGCCCAACACGCCGCCGCGGCCCCAGCCCGCCCAGCCAGCGCCTCCGGTCCGGCCGACGCAGCAGCAGCCCCGCCCGGCCCCGACGGCCGCCGCGCCGAACTACCGCAACGCGTCGAGCACGCCGCCCCCGGCGGACAACAAGCGGAAGTTCGCGCTGATCGCGGGCGGTGCCGCGGCCGTGGTCGTGATCGCGGTGGTGGTGTTCCTGGTGCTGAGCTCGGGTAGCGGTGGCGAGGGCAGCGGTTCGAACACGGCGAACCCGCCGCAGCAGACGAACTCGACCGGCACGCCGAACACCCCCAGCACCGGCCCGTCCGCATCGCCGCCGGTTGCCGGGCTCGGCCAGACGCCGAACGACGGGGGCAAACTCGCGCTTACGCCCGCCGGCCAGCGGGTGATCGACTTTTTCAGTTTCCCGCAGGACGCGGCGGCGGCGTGGGCGATGCTCACTCCGGCCGCCCAGCAGGTCTACGGCAACCAGGCGGCGTTCGACCAGTACTGGCAGCAGTTCGGCAATGTGAGCAGCAAGTCCGCTCGGGGTAGTTACAACGCAGACGACTCGGTGAACATGACGGTCACCGTGGTGTTCCCCGACCACACGGAGAGCCGCGCGTTCCGCGTCGTCAACTCCGGCGGGCAGATCCTCATCGACTCGAACACGAAGAGCCAGAAGGACATCACCCAGGGCTGACTCGCGCCAGCGCTGACACGGAATCCCACTCACCGCCACACAGATCGGAATTGCCACCCGTCCGACGGCTTATGCCGCCACAGTTCGACGCAACAGCTTCACTTGGTGATCAATCGGACGAATTCCCGAAACCGCCGTTCCCTCACAAAGCGGGCATTGGCTGTCGCGCTTTCGATCGCCGCGCTGACGGTCGGCCTCAGCAGTCAGGCCGAGGCGTCGCCCCGTGCCGTGACCAGCGGAACGCCGGGCACAATGGTGACCACCTACGAGGCCGGCAACATCCGGCAAACTCCGTGGTCGACCAGCAAGAAACAAGGCAGTTACCCCGCCAACTACACGGTGTTCGGCATCTGCTGGGCACACGGGGAACCCATTTCGGCCAATGGTGTCGTGAAAAATGACATCTGGGTTTCCACCGGCGTCGAGAACGGCGTGCATTCCTTTTCATCAGTGCCGTTTACCTCAACGGCGATTCTCTGGGCGGAATGCCCGTAGGGCGCAGTGCCCGTGACGCGCCGGGCACCCGCCGTCACCAGGAGCTACGCCACGGTGGCGAACCAGTGAGACTCGCCGCGCGGGGAGTGTGGTGAGCAGGGGTGATGGCCTACCGTGGAGCCATGGCCGAGAGCGGAGCTGTACAGCCGGGCTGGAATCCTCGGTTCCACGAGGATCTCGTCGGGCTGGATCCGTACGACCCGGAGGCGCGCGCGTTCGCCGCGCACCTCGACCGGATGGAGCGCACGGGCCCGACGTTCACCGTCGAAGCGTGCCTCGACCAGGTCTCCGACTTCGCCGATTCCAGCAGCCGCGCGGGCGGGCTGCGCTACTGGGTTTCGGCGCTCATCGCGGCGTTGATCGTGCTCGGAGTGATCGTGACCGCATGGCAGATCGTGACCCACGCGATCGCGTTCCTCACGCGGTAACGTGGATGTGGTGAAAGGTATGAAACCCGTGGTCGGCACCACGCCGCGAGTGGTCAAGTCCGAGCAGGAATGGCGGGCGGAACTCAGCCCGGAGGAATACGCCGTGCTCCGCGAGGCCGGCACCGAGCGGCCGTTCGTCGGCGAGTACACCGACACGAAGACCACCGGCTCCTACGAGTGCCGCGCGTGCGGCGCCGAGCTCTTCCGCAGCGACACGAAGTTCGAAAGCCACTGCGGCTGGCCCTCCTTCTACGACCCGGCCGACTCCGACGCCGTGCTGCTGCGCGAAGACCGCACCCTCGGTATGCGCCGCATCGAAGTGCTCTGCGGGTCGTGCCACAGCCACCTCGGCCACGTCTTCGAAGGCGAGGGGTACGACACCCCGACGGACCAGCGGTACTGCATCAACTCGATCTCGTTGAAGCTGGTGCCCACCGAGGCCGAGTGACGCCGACGAGCATCGAAGAGCGCCCTCCCCCACCGGGAGGGCGCTCTTCTTCCAGGAAAATTCCGGTCTCGCGGAACTCCGGGCAACCACCAAACGCCCTCGCGCGTGCACAGAACACGACAGGCCGGGAACGCACCACGACGCTCCCCTCCGGCGCTGCCGAAGGGAACCGAGGCGACGCGGACGGCGTCAGTTGTGCCGACCCGCCGGGCGAGCCAGGTCGGTAGGGTCCGGCGACCGCGAGGGTGAAGGGGGACACCGTGGACGAGACCTGGGGTATTTCGGGACCGCAGTTCCTGGCGTGGTACGGCATCGCGCTGGCCGTGGTGCTCGTGGTGCAGGTGGGTTGGCCTCGGGTGGCGCGGACGCGGGCAGTCGAACACACCGGTGAGCTGCCGGACGTGTACCACCTCGCATACCTCGCGGGCGGGGCCGAGCGCGTGGCCGACACGGCGATCGCGGCGCTGGTGGAGCGGGGCCTGCTGCGGGTGAGCAGCAAAGGCACGGTGACGTCGGCCGGGAAACGCCCGTCGCACAAGATCGAGCGTTCGGTGCACGAAGGTGCGAAAGGTTCGACCGGCACCACCCGCGGCCTGCGGGCCAAGGTCGCGCGGTCGGCGGCGATGGGCATGCTCGTGACCGACATGCGACGGTTCGGCCTGCTGACCGCCGGCGACGACCTGCGGCGCTTCCACAAGGCGGTCGTTCTGGTCTACGGGGCGCTCCTGGCGGTGGGCGTCGTGCGGTTCGCCGCGGGAGCGGCCCACGGCCGGCCCGTCGGGTTCCTGGTGCTGCTGCTCGTGGTCACGCTCGTGCTGCTGATCGCCGCCGTGCTGGTGCGCAACCGCAAGCGGGTGCGGGTCTCGCGGCTGGGGCGGGGCGCCCTCGTGAGGGCCCGGGCGACGAGCCGTTCGGCGGGGCCGGTGCTGGTGCTCGCCGGGGCCGCCGGGGCCGTGGCGCTGGGCGGGCTCGCGATGTACCCGGACGACGAGCTGAGTGCGGCGTTGATTCCACCGTTCCAGCCCTTCGCGGGCTTCGGCGGCGGCTCCTCGAGCGGCGGTTCCTCCTGCAGCAGTTCCTCCTGGAGCACAGGGTCTTCGTGCAGCAGCGGGTCCTCCTGCAGCAGCGGCTCTTCGTGCGGGGGTGGCGGTGGGTGTGGTGGCTGAGCGGCTGGGTGTGGGCATCGGCTGGCGGGCCGAGCTCGACCTGTCGATCGCGCGGCTGCCGGGCGTCGACTGGGTCGAGGTCGTCGCGGAGAACCTGCACGTGCCGCACCTGCCGGCGAGCCTGCTGGCGTTGCGGGAACGCGGGATGCCGGTGCTGCCGCACGCCGTTTCGCTGTCGCTCGGCGGCGCGGAACCGCTGGACACGAATCGCGTGGAGCACCTCGCCGAGCTGGCGCGCGAGCTCGACGCGCCGCTCGTGAGCGACCACGTGTGCTTCGTGCGCGCGGGCGGGCTCGACTCCGGGCACCTCATGCCGCTGCCCCGCACACGTGAAGCGCTCGACGTCCTCGTGGCCAACGTCCGCCTCGCCCAGTCCATAGTGGACGTTCCCTTGGCCCTGGAGAACATCGCGGCTCTGTTGCAGTGGCCCGAGAACACGCTGTCGGAAGAGCAGTTCCTCACCGAGCTGACCGAACGCACGGATTGCCTGCTCATCGTCGACGTGGCGAACCTCTACGCCAACGCCCGCAACGTCGGCACCGACCCGGTGGCCTTCCTCGACGGGATTCCCTGGGAACGCCTGGCCTACGTCCACATCGCCGGCGGCATCGAGCGCGACGGCGTCTACCACGACACCCACGCGCACCCGGTCGTCCCCGAGGTGCTCGACCTGCTCGCCGAGCTGCGCCGGCGCACCGATCCGCCGGGCGTGCTGCTCGAACGCGACGACGACTTCCCCACCGACACCGAACTGGCCGCCGAACTCGCCGCCCTGCGGGCGACGGTGACGGCGTGAGCCGCGAGGACCTCGCCGCCCGGCAGGCCGCGTTGCTCGACGCACTGCTCACCGGCGCCGCTCCACCGCCGGGCTTCACCCCCGAGCGCCTGCGCCTCGAAGCCGACGTGCTGCTCACCAAACGGCGGCGGCTCGTGGCGTACCTGCGGCCGGATCTCGAAGAAGCACTCGGCGAGCGGTTCAGCACGTTGTTCGGCGCTTATGCCGTCGAGCAGCCGAAAACCGACACGATCCGCGCGCGGGACTACGCCGACGCGTTCGCCGGCTGGCTCACGGCCCGCGGTGAGCTCCCCGAGCAGCCGCGACGCCGCCGGTGGTTCCGGCGCTGACTCAACCGCCGATCGGGTGCCACACCGCGCTGTCGGCGCCCGGCAGGTGCGACGCGTGGTCCCAGTGCGGCTCGGCGCCCGGCAGCTCGCCGGCCAGCTTCACGCGCGTGAGCTTGCCGAAGTCGCTGTCGACGTCTTCGACGAGATCGCTGAAGTCCACAGTGGATGGCCCCGGCTCCTTGCGCCCCAGCGAATCCAGCCACCGACCCGTGCCGGCGAGGGAAAGCCGGACGTGCCAGCTGCCGCCCTCGACGACCGAGCGGCGAACCGCGGTCATGATGGCGGCGGCCGCGAGCCAGCCCGTGGTGTGGTCCAGCGCCTGCGCGGGGAGGGGCACCGGGTGGTCGGCGCCGGTCACGCGGGCGCCTTCGTCGGCGATGCCCGAGGCCATCTGCACCAGGCTGTCGAACCCGCGGCGGCGGCCCCACGGGCCGGCCCAGCCGTACGCCGACAGGTCAGCCGTGACCAGACCCGGCCGCAGTTCGGCCATGTCCTCCGGACCGAACCCGATTCGAGCGAACGCGCCGGGACGGAACGACTGCAGGACCACGTCGGCCCGGGCGACGAGCTTCTTGAGGCGCGCGCGGCCGCCTTCGGTGTCGAGGGCGACGAACGCCGAGCGCTTTCCGTGGCCGGTGTCCATCGTGAGCGCGGGGATGCGCGGCAGGTGCGCGGCGCCGACGTGCAGCACGTTGGCGCCGTGGGCCGCGAGCACGCGGCCGGCGACGGGCCCGGCGAGCACGTGCGTCAGCTCCAACACCCGCACACCGCCGAGCGGGCGGTCGGAGGCGAAGAACGTGTTCTTCGGCGCGTCGCCGATCCGGCGGATCTCGGCGAGCGGCAGGTCCGCGACGGCCTGGCCCTGCGGGTGCGCGAGCCACTCGTCGCGCGAACGCATCAGCGCGGCCGCGCCACCGGCCGTGATCACGGCGGACTCGACCTCGGCGGCCGTCTTGGCGGCCACGGTCTTCGCGACGGCCTCACGCTCCGCGGGCACGCCGAGCGACCAGCACACGGCGGCCTCGTGGCGCGGGTAGTTGGTGTGCAGCCGGACCCAGCCGTCGGCGGCGCGGTAGTCGCCGGCGATCGGGCCCCAGACGTCGGGCGGCGGCTCGCCGTTCACGCGCAGGAGCCGTTCACTGAGCACGGTCGCCGCCGCGTGCCGCGAATCCACGGCCACGGCGCCGGGGTCGATGCCACGCAGCTTCAGCAGCTCGGCGGCCGCCAGCGTGGCGGCCGCGATCCCGGCCGTTGCCGCGGCCTCGACCCGGAACGTGCCGGGCAGCACGGACTCGGCGCCGGTCGCGGACACGGGCGGCAGCGAATCGCCGGTGAGCGTCTGCCACACCCCGGCCAGCACGTCCTGCACGGCGGTTACGGCAGAGCCGCGACGAGTTCGGCGGGCGCCACACGCGTGCCGGTGTAGAACGGAATCTCCTCGCGCACGTGGCGACGCGCCTCGGTGCCCCGCAGGTGACGCATCAGGTCGACGATGCGGTGCAGCTCGTCGGCCTCGAACGCGAGGATCCACTCGTAGTCGCCCAGCGCGAACGACGCCACGGTGTTGGCGCGCACGTCGGGGTAGTCGCGGGCTTCCTTGCCGTGGTCGGCGAGCATCTTGCGGCGCTCGTCGTCGGGCAGCAGGTACCACTCGTAGGAGCGGACGAACGGGTACACGCAGATGTACTTGCGCGCTTCCTCACCGGCGAGGAACGCCGGGATGTGGCTCTTGTTGAACTCCGCCGGGCGGTGCAGCGCGACCTGGCTCCACACCGGGTTCGACGCGCGGCCCAGCGGCGTGCGGCGGAACCCGTTGTACGCCGCCTGGACCTGCTCGATCTCCTCGGCGTGCCACCAGACCATGTAGTCGGCGTCGGCGCGCAGCACGGACAGGTCGTAGACCCCGCGCACGACCACGCCCTTGTCGGCGAGCCCGTCGAGGAACTCGGCCGTCTCCTGCCCCGCGGTGCCGCGGTCCTCGCCGAGGCACCCGGCCTCGACCTTGAAGACCGACCAGGCGGTGTAGCGGATGCTGTCGTTGAGCTCGTTGTAGTTCAGCCGCGCCATGCGACCATCCTCCCACCGCGTGCTCGACCGGCGCCAAGCGGCCGCCGTCACACTTTGATCTTCACCGCGATCCGGCGCGCGGCGGCTTCGGCGGTGGCGACGCAGGCCGGCAGCCCGACGCCGTGCAACGTCGCGCCCGCCACGGCCAGGCCCGGCAGCCCGGCGACGGCGGTCTCGATCCTCGTCACGCGCTCCAGGTGCCCGGCGCCGTACTGCGGCAGGCCGCCGCCCCAGCGCGTGACCAGGGTGTCGAGCGGCTGCGCGGTGACGCCGGTGAGGCGCGCGAGGTCGTCGCGGACGGCGTGCACCAGGGCGTCGTCGTCGCCGGTCAGCGCGCCTGGCTCGCCGAAGCGGCCGACGGATCCGCGGACGAGCACCGGCCCGGCGGCTCCGTAGTGAGCCCACTTGTTGGCGGAGAAGGTGAAGGCCTTCGACGCGTAGGGCACGCCTTGCGCATCACGCTCGCCCGCGCCGATGAGGATCCCCGACGCGCCGGGCAGCTCGGTGCCGGGTGGCAGCGCCAGGGCGACCACGGCCATGGATGCCAGCTCGACCTCGCCGTAGGCCGCGGACGCGAGCGGGGCGACGTTCTCGAGCAGCCGGCGCGCGGCGGGCGCGGGCACGGCGAGCACCACGGCGTCCACGTCGACCGGAGTGTCTTCGGGGGCGTGGGCCGGTGCGGCGGAGCCGACGTCGAGGCGCCAGCCGGTGCCGGTGCGGGACAGCGCGCGGACGGTGGCCGAGGTCCGCACGGTGGCGCGCGACAGCTCACGCAGCCGGTCCAGGAGCGTGGTCAGCCCGCCGGTCAGGGTGCCGAACACCGGCGCGGTGCCGGGGGTCTTCGGGAGCAGGGACGCCGCGGCCTCGGTGAGCGACCCGGCGCCCTCGGCGACGGCGTTGGCCAGGCCGGGCATGGTCGCGCGCAGGCCGAGGCCGTCGGCGCCGCCCGCGTAGACGCCGCCGAGCAGCGGGTCGACGAGCCGGTCGACCAGCTCGTCGCCGAAGCGGTGGCGCAGCAGCGGGCCGAGCGCCAGATCGGCGTCGGTGAGCTCGACGGGCCCGAGGATGCGTTCCTTCTCCACGGCGAGGCGGCCGTCTTCCGACAGCACCCCGGCCACGACGTCGGCCGACGCCGGCACACCCATGACGGTGCCCGGCGGGAGGCCCGTGACGGTGCCGCCGGCGTGGATCTTGGCGCGGGCCCTCGTGGGGTGCACCAGGCGCTCACCCAGCCCGACCTCGGCGACGAGCGCCGTCACCTCGGGCCGACGCGCCAGGAACGCCTCCGCGCCGACGTCGTAGGGCACACCGGCGACCTCGGCCGTGCGCAGCTTGCCGCCGGTCGCCGCGGTGGCTTCGAAAACGGTGATCTCGACGGCGTCACCGAGCAGCGTCCGCAGGCGGTACGCCGTGGTCAGGCCGGAAATCCCGCCGCCGACGACGGCGACGCGCGTCACAGCGAGTGCACCAGCTCGGCCACGCGCGTGAGCACCTCCGGTTCGACGCTCGGCAGCACGCCGTGGCCGAGGTTGAACACGTGCCCGTCGGCCGCCCGGCCCTCGTCGACGATCCGGCGCACCTCGGCCTCGATCACCGGCCAGCTCGCGTACAGCAGCGCGGGGTCGAGGTTGCCCTGCACCACGGCCTTGCCGCCGAGCCGCCGCACGGCCTCGTCGAGCGGCACCCGCCAGTCGACCCCGACGACGTCCGCGCCGGCGTCGCGCATCGCCACGAGCAGCTCGCCCGTGCCGACGCCGAAGTGGATCCGCGGCACCCCGTACTCGGCAACTCCCGCGAGCACCTTCGCCGAGTGCGGCAGCACGAACTCGCGGTAGTCGCGCTCGGACAGCGCGCCCGCCCACGAGTCGAACAGCTGGATCGCGTCGGCGCCGGCGTCGAGCTGGGCCCGCAGGAACGTGAGCGCGATGTCGGCGAGCCGGCCCGCGAGCTCGTGCCACAGCTCGGGCTCGGCGTGCATCAGGGCCTTGGTGTGCTCGTGGTTGCGGCTCGGTCCGCCCTCGATGAGGTAGCTGGCCAGCGTGAACGGTGCCCCGGCGAAGCCGATCAGCGGCGTGTCACCGAGACGTTCGACGAGCAGGCCCACACCTTCGGCCACGCGCGCGACCTGCTCGGCCTCCAGCAGCGGGACGGCGCGCACGGCTTTGAGGTCCCGCACCGGCTCGGCCACGACGGGTCCCGTGCCGGGCACGATGTCGATGTCGAGGCCCGCCGCCTTGAGCGGCACCACGATGTCGCTGAACAGGATCGCGGCGTCGACCCCGTGCCGGCGCACCGGCTGCAGCGTGATCTCGGCCAGCATCTCGGGGTCGAAACACGCGTCGAGCATGGCCACGCCCTCGCGCAGCTTCCGGTACTCCGGCAGCGACCGCCCGGCCTGGCGCATGAACCACACCGGCGGGTGCACGGGCTTCTCCCCCCGCGCCGCGACCAGGAACGGCGCGGCAGTGAGGTCACGCCGCGCGCGAGGGGTGGATCCGGACGGGGCGGGCTCGGGGGCAGGCGAAAGCTCAGGCACGGTTCCATCGTCCCACGCGGCGAGAGGAGGGCCCCTGCGGCGGTGCCGGTGCCGGGTTCGGTCGCCGTCACCCGGCTCTTGGGAGGTGACGGGCCTCGCGGGGCCGATCCGGTCACCCGCGACCGCCTCACCAGGCCCGTCGCCGGACCCGCGCGGTGATCAACGCCGTGCGCCCGATTCGTGCTCCGGCGGCGGCCGCGCGGGGGCGCTGGGCCGGTCGGGTCGTTCCTCGGCGCGCCTGCGTTCGCAACGGGGCGTCGCCGCCCTACAGTCGATGGGTGACCGCGATGACACCAGTGCCCGAGCTGTTCCGCGAAGCCGTCGCGGCGCTGAAGTCCATCCGGCCGCGGCCCGAGGTGCGGCTGGAGCAGATGCGGGCACCGCAGCGGCTGGCGCCGTGGTCGTTCGCGGTGAGCTGCGAGGTGGCGGGGCCGGCGGACGTGCTGGCGTCGGGCCGGCTGGTGCTGCTGCACGACCCAGACGGCCAGGAAGGCTGGGACGGCGTGCTCCGCCTGGTCATGTACGTGCGGGCCGAGCTGGACCGGGAGCTGGCCACCGATCCGTTCCTGCCCGCCGTCGGCTGGTCGTGGCTCACTGACGCGCTGGAAGCCTCCGGTGCCACGTGGACGGCGCTCGGCGGCACGGTCACCGAGACCTCCTCGGCGCGCTTCGGCGACATCTCCGGCCCCACGCGCACCGACGACCTCGAGCTGCGGGCGTCCTGGACGCCCACCGACGCCGCCCTGCGGGCCCACGGGTACGCGTTCTGCCAGGTGATGGCGAGCGTCGTGGGTCTGCCGCCGGTCGGCGTAACGCTGTTCGAACAGCGCCAGAGCTCCTGATCCCCGCAAGTTCACCCGGACGGGCCGCCCGTCCGGGTCCTCCGCACGCCCCAGGGCGCCCAGGACGGCCGTTCGTGGTCTGGACAACTCGACACACCCGCGGGCGACCGAACGCGATTCTGACAGCCGTTCACGTCCGTCCACCTGGGACCGCACGCGCTAGCACGCGCGGACGCCCACGTTCGTGAAGACCCCATGATCACGGGCAGTCATGCCCTGGTCACGCCCGCAAAGCCCGCCTGGCACCCCTTGGCGCCCTCGGAGGCCCCACGCAGACCGCCGCGAGACAGCTCTGTGCAAACGTGAATAAAGTTGATCTTGCCCCGGCGGAGGCCGATTTCCGACGTCTGGTGGACTGCCCACGAGACCCGCGGACGGAAGCACCCGCAGGTGCACGGCCCACCTGCACGGGCGTTTCGGGGTTGGTAACCCTGTTGCATCGCCGCCGGAAGCAGTTCCGTTAACAATGGGCGCAGCACTAGCCCAATCGTGTGACCACGAACGCCCTGAGTGACGAGTCGTTTCGGATAGATACCCATTCGATCCCCCCGTAACGGCTCCCGGGCGGCTACAGTGCCTTCGACGACACCACTTTCGGTCTAAAGCTGGCGCGGCTGAACGGCCGAAGGTCCCGGTGCCGGTCGGGGGGCACGACCGACTCCAGGGAGGTAGTGACGTGGCTACCGTCGGCTTATCTCAGGCCGTTCGATCCACGCCAGCCGGTGCATTGCCGGCGAGCATGGTTCCGCACCCGCGGGAAGAGCTTTTTTCCGTGTTGGTGGTCGATGACCACCCGCTGTTGAGGGAGGCAATCGCAGCACGACTCGCACAGATGGGTGCGGGCACGGTCCACGAAGCCGCCACGGTGGCCGAGGCGAGGGCGCGAGCACAGGCCACCGGCCCGTGCGACCTGGCGATCCTCGATCTCGGGCTGCCGGACGGCAGCGGCATCGAGCTGGTTACGGAACTCCGTAGCCACGGCTGGCCGCGCGTGGTGGTGCTCGCATCGTCCGACGACCCGTACGCGGTTCGGTCGGCGTTCCAGGCCGGTGCCCAGGCGTACCTGCTCAAGTCCGCGTCGCCGGTGGTTGTCACCGACGGCGTGCGCAGGGTCCTGGAAGGCGGCGTGTACGCCGACCCGAGCGTGGCCCCGGTCCTGGCGACCGGCACGCGGGTCGCGGGTACCGACAACACCCCGCGTGAGCTCTCCGCCCGTGAGGTCGAGGTGCTCCAGCTCGTCGCCGACGGGCAGTCGAACAAGGAGATCGGGGAGGAGCTTTCGCTCTCCGCGCTCACCGTGAAGTCGCACCTTTCCCGCATCGGGCGCAAGCTCGGCACGGGTGACCGGGCACAGATGGTCGCATTGGCAATGCGCGCCGGTGTGATCCGCTGACGAAGGCGGACAGAGGCCCCGCGGGGCGGGCGGACCAGGCGCGGTACGCCCGTCCCGTAGGGTCGTCAGTTATGGGAAGTGCACAGGCGGACGGCGCCCGGACCGGAGAGACCACCACCGAAGACGCCGGATCGCCCGTGCTGCTGCGCGAGCCCGCCGAAGGCACACCCCCCGTGGTGACCGATCCGGCGGCGCTCGCCGAGGCGTGCACGCGGCTCGCCGCGGGAACCGGCGCCGTGGCCGTGGACACCGAACGGGCGTCCGGCTACCGCTACTGGCCCAAGGCCTACCTCGTGCAGCTGCGCCGCGAAGGCTCCGGCACGGTGCTGATCGACCCGATCGCGCTGGCCGACGACCTCGCCCCCCTGCGTGAGGTCCTCAACGACACCGAATGGGTGCTCCACGCCGCCAGTCAGGACCTGCCGTGCCTGGCCGAGCTGGACCTGCACCCGAAGTCGCTGTTCGACACCGAGCTGGCCGGCCGGCTGGCGGGCTACGAGCGCGTGGCGCTGGGCACGCTCGTCGAACTGCTGCTCGGCTACACGCTCGAGAAGGGCCACAGCGCCGCCGACTGGTCGAAGCGGCCCCTGCCCGTCGACTGGCTCAACTACGCGGCGCTGGACGTCGAGCTCCTCAACGAGCTGCGCGAGAAGCTCGAGGCCGAGCTGGAGGCGCAGGGCAAGCTGGAGTGGGCGCGCCAGGAGTTCGAGAACGTGCGCACCGCGCCGCCGCCCGCCCCGCGGGCCGAGCCGTGGCGCCGGACGTCGGGCGTGCACAAGATCCGCAGCCCGCGTGGCCTCGCCGCCGTGCGCGAGCTGTGGCAGGCCCGCGACGAGCTGGCCCGCAAACGCGACCGCGCGCCCAGCCGCATCCTGCCCGACAGCGCCATCGTCAACGCGGTGGTTTCGGATCCGAAAACGGTCGAGGAACTGCAGGCCCTGCCGGTGTTCAGCGGGCGCGTGCAGCGCAAGTACACGGCCAGCTGGCTGCGGCACCTGCAGGCGGCCAAGGCCTTGCCCGCGAGCGAGCTCCCCAGCCCCACCCAACCCTCCGACGGCCCTCCCCCGGTCAACCGCTGGGCCGACAAGGACCCCGACGCGGCCGCCCGCCTCGCCGCCGCACGCACGGCGCTGGCGGCCATCGCGGAGGACCGACGGCTGCCCGTGGAGAACCTGATGCTGCCGGACCTCGTGCGGCGCACCTGCTGGCGCCCGCCGGCCGACCTGTCGGAGGACGGCGTGGCCGCGGTGCTGCGGGCCGGTGGTGCTCGGCCGTGGCAGGTGGAGCTGGTGGTGGGGGCGCTGAGCAAGGCTCTTCAGGCGACGGCTTCGGCCTGAGATCCAGGTGCGCCGGCGGCGGGTGAGCGGCCAGGGTTTTCAGCGTGAACGTGCTCTCGTCCGGGCACCCGGGTCCGGCTTCGGCCCCCGTCGGTGCCCGCCTCTCGTCGGGTCCCTGCACGAGTCGACCCGCTGACGGTTCGCGGTCACACCTCGCCGAGCCAGCCGGCGGCCTCGACCGTGCACGAGTGATCCGGGCCGAGCACCGCGCTGAAGCCGGTGATCACGGCTTCCAGTCCCTCGATCGCCTCCGCCCGCCGGCCGCGGCGGTGGGCGGCACGGGCGAGGGTCGCCTGGGCTGTGAGGAGGGCGGGGTGGCCGGCGGGCCACGCCCGGGCGGCGAGAACGGCGGTTGCTTCGCGCTCGGCGTCGTCGAGGTGGCCGGCTTCGAGGTGGGCGCGAGCGAGCTCGCCGCGGACGAGCAGCGACCGGTGGGAGGATTTCGGGCCGGCCGCGAGGACCGAGGACAGCAACGCCGCGGCCTCCTCTGCTTCTCCTGCGCGGAGCATGGCGGTGGCGAGGGCTGCCCGCAAGCCACGGGTGCCGTGGCGGGCAAGGAGTTCTCGCAGGGGCGCGACGACCCTCGCCGAATCGCCACGCTCGGCGCGGATCACCAGGCCGAGGGCGGTCATCCTGTCGCGCGCGAGGTCGGTGGTGGCCAGGGTGATGAGCTCGGCGGCCTCACGCTCGGCCTCCTCGTGGCGGTCGAGCTCGCACAGCAGCGCCACTTTGCGGGCGGCGGTCGCGAGGGTCACCGCGTGGGCCGGGCCGAGTTCCGCGGCGCAGGAGCGCCGGTGGGTGTCGAGCACGTCCAGGGCCTCCGTGAACCTCGCCGCCACCACGAGCACGTGCGCGAGGTGGAGACGGGCCTCGAAGGTGCCGCGCTCCTTCGCGCCCCACGTGCGCTCGTAGACCTCGGCGGTCCGGGCCAGCACGGGGACGGCTTCGTCCGGGCGGCCCTGCTGGGCCTGGCTGAGCGCGAGGTTCGTCCAGGCGGCGAGCGTGCTCGGGTGCCGCGGACCGAGCACACGCCCCTGGACCGGGGCTAGCTCGGCGAACACCGCCTCCGCGGCAGACCACTCCGCGGCCGTCATGAGCAGCACTCCGAGGTGGTGCTTGCGGTGGAGGGCGGTCTGGCTTTCCGGGTTGCGGGCCTTCACCAGCGCTTCCCGCAGCCTCGCCGTTTCATCGGCCGGCGCCGGCGCCGTGCGAGCGCGGAAGAGTTTCACGGCCGGCGGCGACGCGGTCTGAGCATCGGGACAGTCTGCCGGATCCAATCGGGACAGTCTGCCGGATCCAGCCGAGGCGGTCGAGGACCCGACAAGCGCCAACCAACCCCGGGCCTCGCCCGCCGTCGGTGAAAGGCCCGGAGTCCCGGCAACCTCAGCCCCAGCGGTCCAGAACCTCCTGCGCCGCAAGCACCTCCGGGTGGCCCACCGGCCACGCCACCGCGTCGAGCACCGCACGGGCGTGAAAGGCCGCCACCTCGGGATCCGGGTGGATCTGCGCCAAGGTCCCGCGGTTGCGAAGCACCTGGCGCCACCCGCCCCAGTACTCCGAGACGAGTCCGGTGAGGACGGAGGTCGCTTCGGCGAGGTCGTCGTTCAACACCAGGGTGTCGGCGAGGCATTGGCGGAAGAAGCCGTGCTTCGAGTGGCGAGCGGCGAGTTCGCGCAACGGCGGCACCGAAGCCCCGGCGGCGCCCAGCTCGGCGATGATCTCCAGGCGCGCCGCCTCCGCCCAGTCCAGGTCGAAGGGCTTCTTCAGGTGGGGCACGATCTTCTCCGCCAGCTCACGCAGTGCCTCGTCCTGGCGGTCGACGTCGCACAGCGCGATCAGGTGGCCGAAGCGGACTTCGCGGGTCAGGGGGTCGGCGTCGCCGAGTTCGCCCGCGCAGTAGCGGACCACCGACGCCGACGCGGCGACCTGCTCGTCCAGCCGATGCGCCACGCCCAGGGCCTCCACGAGCATGCGGCGGCACCAGATGGTCGCTGCCTCGGCGCCCCAGGTCTCCTCGTAGACGCCCTCGGTCTCGGCGAGCAGCGGCACGGCTTCGTCGGGGCGGCCCTGCCCGGACCAGGACAACGCGAGCTGCACCCACAGGCCGAGCGTCTCCTTGCTGCGCGGCCCGAACTCCCGGGTCATCGGCGGCACCAACGAGCGGAACACGGGCTCGGCGTCGCGCCACTCCCCCAGCGCGCCCAGCCGCGAAGCGAGGGCGAAGCGCTCCCGGAGGTCGCGGGCGCCTTCACGGCCGCTGGACCGCGCGATGGCCCGGCGCAGGGCGCTGACCTCGTCGTAGGGCAACGAACGGAAGAGACTCACCGCGACGACCTGTCCACATTGACCATTATGTCCGACCGACCAGGTCGAGCAGCGCTCGGGCCGCGGCGCGCAGCGGGGCGTCCGGTTCGCCGGCGCCGGACAGCCGGAGCACGGCGTCGGCGGCCTCGCGGGCGTGGACCTCGACGTCGAGGGCGGGGTCGTCGCGGCGGGTGATCGCGGTGCTCTCCACCAGGCCGAACACCAGGTCCGTGCGGATCCCCGGGGCTCCGGCCGCGGCCACGAGGGTGCCGTACGCGGCCTTGAGCTCGGCCCGGTCGGCGCGGAACCCCGCGAGGTTCGGCGACGACACCTCGGGCAGCAGGTACAAGGCGCCGATGTTGTGCCGCGCCCCGCCCAGCAGCCGGACGTCCGCGTAGGCCAGGGCCCACAGGCGCACGCTCGCCGGCTCGGACGAGGACGACGAAACCAGCCCGGCCGCGACCGCCAGCGAAGGGCGGACGGTCGCCGCCAGCAGTTCGGCGAGGATGTCCTCCTTGGCGGGGAAGTGGTAGTACAGCGACGCCTGCCGCAGGCCCGCCCGCTCGGCGATCGCGCGGGTCGTGGTCGCCGCGTACCCCGCGCCGGTGAACAGCTCCCCCGCCGCGTCGAGCACCGCCGAGCGCGCGTCCTGGCGGCTCGCCGCCGCGCCGCTCGCGCGCGGCCGGCCCACTCCCGTCACCTTCCCGTCCACCCGGTCGATCCTGCCAGGCGCACTGCCGTGTTACGCGCGACAGCCCCTTCCGGAAACACCCGTTAACACTCGCCTTACGCGGGCGAGATGGCACCGACCCACCGGCGGCTTAATTTCGGTCACCCGATCGAAATACCCGCCAGCAGACGGGAGCCTCGCATGCCCGCGCCCTCGGTCCCCTCCGACGACCTCACGCAGTTCGGCTACCGCCAGGAGCTCCGCCGCAGCTTGGGCGGCTTTTCCGCCTTCGCGGCCGGCTTCTCCTTCGTCTCGATCCTCACCACCGTCTTCCAGCTCTTCGGCTTCGGCTACACCTTCGGTGGCCCGCTGTTCTTCTGGTCGTGGCCGTTCGTGCTCGCTGGGCAGCTCCTCGTCGCCCTCGTCTTCGCGGAACTGGCCGCCCGCTACCCGCTCGCCGGGTCCGTGTACCAATGGGCCAAGCAGCTCGCCCGCGGTTTCGCCGGCTGGCTCGCGGGCTGGATGATGCTGCTCGGCTGCGTGGTCGCGCTGGCGGCCGCGGCGATCGCGCTGCAGATCGTGCTCCCCTCCGTGTGGAGCGGGTTCCAGCTCGTCGGCGGGGACCCCTCGGTGACGTCGGCGACCGGCGCCACGAACGCGGTGCTGCTCGGCACGCTGCTGATCGTGTTCACCACGGTGGTCAACGCCGCCGGCGTCCGCGTGATGGCCCGGATCAACGACGTCGGAGTCGCCGCGGAACTCGTCGGCGTCGTCGTGCTCATCGGCGGCCTGGCCCTGTTCGCCGTCCGCGGGCCGCAGGTCGTGGTGCACAGCCTCCCGGTGAGTGACGGCGGATCCGCGGCCGGTCTCGGCGGCGTTCTGGCTTCGGCGCTGATGGCCGCGTATGTGCTGTACGGCTTCGACACCGCCGCGTCGGTCGCGGAGGAGACGCGCGACGCCCGCCGGGCGGCCCCGCGAGCCGTGCTGCGCGCGGTGCTGGTGTCCGGGCTCGGAGGGCTCGCCGTGGTGCTCACCGCGCTCATGGCCGCGCCGAGCCTGACCGACGGCCGGCTCGCCGGCCAGGGCCTGCCGTACGTGATCACCGCTGTCTTCGGTGACACCTTCGGCCGGGTCTTCCTCGCCGACGTCGCGATCGCCGTGGTCGTCTGCACGCTCACCATCCAGACCGGCACGATCCGGCTGATCTACGCGATGGCCCGCGACAACGCCCTGCCGTTCTCCGCGCGGCTGTCCGGAGTCAACCCGCGCACCGGCACGCCGCTGTGGCCCGCCGTCATCTCCGGTGCGCTGGCGATCGCGCTGCTCGGCGTGAACGTCGGCAACCCGACGCTGTTCAGCACGATCACCGGCACGTCGGTGGTCGTGGTCTACCTCGCCTACCTGCTCGTCACCGGACCGCTGCTGCTGCGCCGGCTGCGCGGGCGGTTCCCCGCCGAGCCCGGCCTGTTCTCGCTGGGCCGCTGGGCGATCCCGGTGAACGTCGCCGCGGTGGCCTACGGCGTGGTCATGATCGTCAACATCGCCTGGCCCCGCGCGGAGATCTACGACCTCGCCGGTTCGGGTTCGCCGTGGCTGCTGCTCTTCCCGGTCGAATTCGTCGGCGCCGCGCTGCTGATCGGCTGGTTCTGCTGGCTGCGGCTGCGCCGGGCCACCTCCCCCGCCTTCGAACCCGCAGTCTGAGAGGACGACCATGACCACGACGGCAACCACGTACGGCGCGCGCGACCACGCCCGGGCCCAAGCCGGCACGGTCGTCGACACCATGCCGACGATCCCGGCGACCTCGTCACCCGCACCGCCCGGCGTCGATCCGGCCACGCTGACCTGGGCCGAGACCGTGGCCGGCGGCGGCTACACGCACAAGGTGCTGGCCCGCGGCACCCGGTTGCGGCTCACCGACCCCGAGGGCGATGCCTGCGCGCACCTGCTGCTGTTCCACGCCGATCAGCCGTGGGAGCGGCTCAACGTCGCCGACACCGTGAAGGTGCAGTGGAACGCCTACCTCGGCGCGTCCGTCGCGCTGCTCTCGGACCAGGCGCGGGTGCTCGCGACCGTCGTGGCCGACACCAGCGGCCGGCACGACGCGTTGTGCGGAACGTCCACTGTGGACGGCAACATCGAACGCTACGGCGACGGATCACCGCACGGGCCGGCACCGGCCGGCAACGCACTGTTCACGCTGGCCGCGGCGAAAAACGGGCTGGGGCCCCGGGACCTCGCGCCCAGCCTGTCGTTCTTCCAGGGCGTGCGGGTCGGCGCGGACGGCGAGCTGGCGTTCACCGGCTCCGCGGGCGCCGGGACCTCGGTGGACCTGCGGATCGAACTGCCCGTGATCGTGCTCCTGGCCAACACCGCGCACCCGCTCGACCCGCGCGAGGACTACACCGTGAGCCCACTGCGAGTCCTCGCCTGGCGCGACCGCCCCACCGGGCCGGGCAGTCCGGAGTGGACGCACACGCCGGAAGTGCAGCGTGCCTTCGAGAACACCGCCGACCACCTCACCGCCCGGGGGATCGCATGACCACGACCGTGCTCGACGTCGAAGTCCCCGCGCGCGCCCCGTTCTCCACGGTGCTGCGCCGCGGCCAGGAGCTCACGATCATCGACCTCGGCGGCAACCAGGCCGTCGATTTCCTCTGCTACGACGCGGAAAACACCTCACGCCGCTACAGCGCCGCCGCGACGATCGCCGCGCAGCGCACCATCTTCCTCACCACCGGCAGCGTGCTGCGCTCCGGCGAGGGCTCTCCGCTGGTCACCGTCGTCGCCGACACCTGCGGCCGCCACGACACGCTCGGCGGCGCGTGCAGCAAGGAGTCCAACAGCCTCCGCTACGGCCAGCACACCCGGTTCCAGCACGCCTGCGCCGACAACTTCCTCATCGAGGGGAGCAAATGGGGCCTGGGCAAACGCGATCTGGTGAGCAACGTCAACTGGTACATGAACGTCCCGGTCGAGGCCGACGGCACACTCGGGATCGTCGACGGCATCTCCGCGCCGGGCCTGGAGGTCCGCCTGCGGGCCGAAACCGACGTGCTCGTACTCGTGTCCAACTGTCCGCAGATCAACAACCCCTGCAACGGGTTCGACCCGACGCCGGTGCGGATGGTCGTGACCGAACCGGAGCGTGCGGCGTGAAACTGCTGGTCGCCAACCGCGGCGAGATCGCGGTCCGCCTCCTGCGCGGCGCCCGGGAGCTGGGCATCCCGACCGTCGCCGTGTACTCCGACGCCGACCGCACCGCGCCCCACGTCCGCCTGGCCGACGAGGCCGTGCGGCTCGGCCCGGCACCCGCGGCCGAAAGCTACCTGCTGGCCGACGCCATCATCCGTGCAGCACTGGACACCGGCGCCGACGCGATCCACCCGGGTTACGGCTTCCTCAGCGAGGACACCGCGTTCGCCCGCGCGTGCGAGAACGCCGGGATCGCGTTCGTCGGCCCGGCGCCGGAGCACCTGGAGGTGTTCGGCAGCAAGCACACCGCACGCGAGGCCGCGATCGCCGCCGGCGTGCCGCTGCTGGCGGGCACGGGGCTGCTGGCCGACGTCGACGAGGCGCTGACGCGAGCCCGCGAGATCGGTTACCCGGTGATGCTCAAGGCGACCGGCGGCGGAGGCGGGATCGGGATGCGCGCGTGCGCGTCGGCCGAGGAACTGTCCGCCGCGTGGGAGGCCGTGCGCAGCGTGGCGGCCAAGAGCTTCGCCAGCTCCGGCGTGTTCCTGGAGCGGCTGGTCACGAGTGCCCGGCACGTCGAGGTGCAGGTGTTCGGCGACGGCGCGGGAACGGTCCTCGCGCTGGGCACGCGCGACTGCTCACTGCAGCGCCGCAACCAGAAGGTCGTGGAGGAGTGCCCGGCGCCGGACCTGCCGGACGCCGTGCGGCGGCAGCTGGCCGACGCGGCGGTGGCGCTGTGTTCGTCGGTGCGCTACCGCTCGGCCGGCACGGTCGAGTTCGTGTACGACCCCGTGCGCGAGGAGGCGGCGTTCCTCGAGGTCAACACCCGCCTGCAGGTCGAGCACCCGGTGACCGAGGCGGTCTACGGCATCGATCTGGTGGGCTGGATGCTGCGGCTCGCGCAGGGCGACCGCGGGATGTTCACCGCCGTTCCCGAGCCGCGCGGGCACGCCTTCGAGGCCCGGGTGTACGCCGAGGACCCGAGCGCGAACCACCGGCCGAGCGCCGGCCTCATCACGGGTGTGACGCTGCCGTCCGACGTCCGCGTGGACACGTGGATCGAGGCCGGCGCCACCGTCACCACGCACTACGATCCCTTGCTGGCCAAGGTGATCTGCACCGGCACCGACCGCGCGGACGCGCTGGCGAACCTGCGTGCGGCGCTCGCGGGCACCGCCGTCGGCGGGGTCCGCACGAACCTCGGGCAGCTCCGCGCGGCGGCGCTGGCTCCCGCGTTCACGACCGCCCGGCACGACACCGCCACGCTCGACGCCGTCACCGACGCCGAGCCGCGGATCGACGTCGTGCGCGGCGGCACGATGACCACCGTGCAGGAGTGGCCGGGGCGCACCGGGTTCTGGCACGTCGGGGTGCCGCCGTCCGGCCCGATGGACGACCTGTCCCTGCGGCTGGGCAACCTCGCGCTCGGCAACCCCGAGGGCGCACCCGGTCTCGAGTGCACTGTGGACGGTGTCACGCTCCGGTTCTCGGCCGAGGCCACCGTCTGCGTGACCGGTGCGACCGCACCCGTGCTTCTCGACGGCTCGGCGGTGCCCGCCTGGACCCCGTTCGCCGTCCCGGCGGGCGGCACGCTCGACGTGGGTGCGGGCACGGCCGGGTTGCGCAGCTACGTGCTCGTGCGGGGTGGCCTCGACGTGCCGGAGTTCCTCGGCAGCGCGGCGACGTTCACCCTCGGCCGGTTCGGCGGGCACGGCGGGCGCGCGCTCGCCGCGGGCGACGTGCTCACCCCAGGGCCCGAGCCGGCGGACCCGGTCGCCGGCGCCGTCCCCGCCGGCGACCGGCCGCGGCTGAGTGCACAGTGGACGATCGGCGCGCTCGAAGGTCCGCACGCCGCACCGGAGTTCTTCACACCGGCCGACATCGAGACGTTCTACCGCACCGCCTGGCAGGTGCACTTCAACTCCGCCCGCACCGGGGTCCGGCTGGTCGGCCCCCGCCCGCAGTGGGCGCGGGAGGACGGTGGTGAAGCCGGGCTGCACCCGTCCAACATCCACGACACGCCCTACTCGATCGGCGCCGTCGACTACACCGGCGACCTGCCGATCCTGCTGGGCCCGGACGGGCCGAGCCTCGGCGGGTTCGTCTGCCCCGCGACGGTCGCGACCGGCGAGCGCTGGAAACTCGGCCAGCTGCGGCCGGGCGACACCGTGCGCTTCGTCCCGATCGACAGCGACCACGCGGCAGCCCTGCGCCGCCGCCCGGCAGGACCGCTGCTCGCCAGCCGCGGGGTCCTCGACGACGGCGGCGTGCTCGCCCGGCGGGCCGCGGCCGAGGACGAGCCATCGGTGACCTACCGGCGCAGCGGCGACGACAACCTGCTCGTCGAATACGGCGACATGACCCTCGACCTCGCGCTGCGGATGCGCGTCCACGCGCTGGCCGAGCGCCTCGCCGCCGAGGGGGTGCCGGGGATCGTCGACCTCACGCCGGGCATCCGGTCGCTGCAGGTGCACGTCGACCCGGACGCGCTGCCGGTCGGCAAGGCGCTCGGCCTCGTCCGTGAGCTGGAGGACGACCTGCCGGGCACGGCGGACCTGGTGGTGCCGAGCCGCGGTGTGCGGCTGCCGCTTTCCTGGGACGACCCGGCGACGCGCGAGGCGATCGAGCGCTACATGACCGGCGTACGCGACGACGCCCCGTGGTGCCCCTGGAACATCGAGTTCATCCGACGCGTCAACGGTCTGTCCGATGTGGACGAGGTGTACCGCACGGTGTTCGACGCGGAGTACTTGGTGCTCGGGCTCGGCGACGTCTACCTCGGCGCACCCGTGGCGACACCGCTGGACCCGCGGCACCGGCTGGTGACCACCAAGTACAACCCGGCGCGGACGTGGACGGCCGAGAACTCGGTGGGCATCGGCGGCGCGTACCTGTGCGTCTACGGGATGGAGGGGCCCGGCGGGTACCAGTTCGTCGGGCGCACCGTGCAGGTGTGGAGCGGCTGGCACCAGCGCGGCGCGTTCGAGCCGGGTTCGCCGTGGCTGCTGCGGTTCTTCGACCGGATCTCGTGGTACCCCGTGTCTGCCGACGAGCTGCTCGACCTGCGGGCCCGCGGTTCCGCGGGCCAGCTCGAGCTCGACATCACCGAAGGGGAGTTCCGGCTCGCCGACTACCAGCGGTTCCTCGCCGACCACGCCGAGAGCATCGCCGCGTTCCGCGCCACGCAGTCGGCGGCCTTCGAGGCGGAACGCCGCGCCTGGGCGGCAGCGGGCGAGTTCGACCCGAAGCCCGAGCCCGTCACCCGGCCGCCGGCCCGCGTACAGGCACCGCCCGGCGGGCACGTCGTCGAGGCGCCGTTCGCCGCCACCGTCTGGCGGGTGGACGTCGAGGCGGGCACGCGGGTGGACCACCGGCAGTCGCTGGTCACGCTGGAAGCCATGAAAACCGAGGCGCGGATCCCCGCGCCCGCCGACGGAAAGGTGCTCGAGGTGCTCGTGTCCCCCGGCGACCAGGTCGCGCCCGGCACCCCGCTGGTGGTGCTCGGGTGATCAGCGAACGCGTGCGCGCCGCGTACCGGCGCGTCGAGCAGGTCGACCGGCCGGAGATCTGGGTCGATCTGCGGCCGGAGGCGGACCTGCTCGCCGAAGCCGCGGCACTCGAAGCCCGGTACACCGCGGGCGAGCCGCTGCCGCTCTACGGCCGGCTCGCCGCGATCAAGGGCAACATCGACGTCGCCGGGTTGCCGACCACGGCCGGGTGCCCGGCGTACGCGTCCCTGCCCGAAGCCGACGCACCCGTGGTCGCCCGCTTGAAGGCGGCCGGCGCGCTGGTCCTCGGCACGACGAACCTCGACCAGTTCGCCACCGGGCTCGTCGGCACGCGCAGCCCGTACGGCGCGGTGCGCAACGCCGTCGATCCGGCGTACGTGTCGGGCGGGTCGAGTTCGGGGTCCGCGGTCGCCGTCGCGCTGGGGATCGCGGACCTCGCACTCGGCACGGACACGGCGGGGTCGGGCCGGGTCCCGGCGGCGTTCAACGGGGTCGTCGGCCTGAAACCGACGCCGGGGCTGCTGCCGACGGACGGTGTCGTGCCGGCGTGCGCGAGCATCGACTGCGTGTCGATCTTCGCGCGCACGGTGGCCGAAGCGGAGTTCGCGCTGCGGTGCCTGTCGGCTGGGGGTGCGTTCCGGATCGGCGTCCCGGCCGCCCTGGGTCCGCTGCGGGAGGGCTGGGCCGAGGCCTACGCCGCCGCGGTGGCGGACTACGCCGCGGCCGGCGCGGTCGTGACCACTGTGGACTTGTCGCCCTTCCTCGCCGCGGCCCGGCTGCTCTACGAGGGCTCGTTCGTCGCCGAGCGCTACACCGCGGTGGGCGAGTTCGTCGAGAAGCACCTCGATGACGTCGATCCGACGGTCGCGGGCATCATCGCCGCGGCACGCGACCTGCCCGCGCACCGGGTGTTCGCCGATCAGGCCTCGCTCGCGCGGCTCAAACGCGAGGCCGACGCCGTGCTCGCCACCGTGGACGCCCTGCTGCTACCGACCACCACCGGCCACCCGACGATCGCCGAGGTGGCCGCCGACCCGGTCGGCACGAATGCCGCACTGGGCCGCTTCACGAACTTCGCCAACCTGCTCGGCCTGGCCGCGCTCGCCGTGCCCGGCGGGACGGCGGGCGGGCTGCCGTTCGGGGTGATGCTCGTCGGCCCGGCGAACACGGACGCCCGGCTGGCCGCGCTGGCCCGCGGCGTCGAGCGCCGGGTGCGGCTCGCCGTCGTCGGGGCCCACCTGCGGGGACAGCCGCTCAACCACGAACTGACCTCGCGCGGGGGCCGGTTCGTCACCGCGACCGAAACGGCGGCCGAGTACCGGCTGCACGCCCTGTCCACGATCCCGCCGAAGCCCGGGCTCGTGCGCGTGTCGGAGCACGGCGTTGCGATCGCGGCCGAGGTGTGGGACCTCCCGGTGGAGGGCTTCGGCGCCTTCGTGGCGGCGGTCCCCGCGCCGCTGGCAATCGGGCGGGTGCGGCTCGCCGACGGCTCGGAGGTCTCGGGCTTCCTCTGCGAACCGGCGGCCCTCGCCGGCGCGGAGGACATTTCGGCGAAGGGAGGCTGGCTCGCCCACCTGCGCGCCTGAGGGCGCCCGCCGCCCGGGAGTGTGCCGTCCCCCACTCATCCGGGCCACTCGACTGGTTACCCGTGGGTAACAAGGGCTATCGTGCGGACAGGATTTCTGTCTACTTCAGGAGCATTCGTGGCCGCACCAGCAACGCCGCCCCTTGCGCCGACCGCGCGAGGGGTGCGCAACGTCGTGTTCGTCGAAGGGGTACGCACGCCCTTCGGCAAGGCAGGCGACAAGGGCATCTACGCCGGGACCCGCGCGGACGACCTGGTCGTCAACGCCATCCGGGAGCTGCTGCGGCGGCACCCCGAGCTGCCGCCCGAGCGGGTGGACGACGTCGCCATCGCGGCGACGACCCAGATCGGTGACCAGGGCCTCACCATCGGCCGCACGGCGGCGCTGCTGGCCGGGCTGCCGAAGTCGGTGCCAGGCTTCGCCATCGACCGCATGTGCGCGGGCGCGATGACGGCCGTGACCACGGTGGCGAGCGGCATCGGCTTCGGTGCGTACGACATCGCCATCGCGGGCGGCGTCGAGCACATGGGCCGCCACCCGATGGGCGAGGGCGTGGATCCGAACCCGCGCATCATCGCCGACAAGCTGGTGGACCCGACCGCGCTCGTGATGGGCCAGACCGCGGAGAACCTGCACGACCGGTTCCCCGGCATCACCAAGGAGCGCACCGACGCCTACGCCGCACGCAGTCAGGAGCGCTACGCCGAAGCCGTGAAGACCGGCAAGATCGGCCCCGAACTGGTGCCCGTCGCCATCCGAAGCAAGGAACTCGGCTGGGGACTGGCCACTGAGGACGAACCGCCGCGGCCGGGCACCACCGTGGAGCAGCTGGCGAAGCTCAAGACGCCGTTCCGTCCGCACGGCCGGATCACCGCGGGCAACGCGGCGGGCCTGAACGACGGGGCCACCGCGTCGATCCTCGCCGACGAGGAAACCGCGCGCGAGCTGGGCCTGCCCGTCGCGATGCGGCTGGTCGGCTACTCGTTCGCGGGCGTCGAGCCCGAGGTCATGGGCATCGGCCCGGTGCCGGCGACCGAGAAGCTGTTCAAGCGTACCGGCCTGTCGATCAACGACATCGGCCTGTTCGAGATCAACGAGGCGTTCGCCGTGCAGGTGCTCGCCTTCCTCGACCACTTCGGCATCGCCGACGACGACCCGCGCGTGAACCAGTGGGGCGGCGCCATCGCGTGCGGCCACCCGCTGGCCTCGTCCGGCGTGCGGCTGATGACGCAGCTCGCGCGCCAGTTCGCCGAGCGCCCCGACGTGCGCTACGGCATGACCACCATGTGCATCGGCATCGGCATGGGCGGCACCGTGATCTGGGAGAACCCGGCGTTCGAGGGGGCGAAGTGATGTTCACCGCTGAAGAGGCGAAGGCCGCGTTCCCGGACGAGGTCGTCACCGAGGCGAAAACGCGCCTGGTGAAGGTGCCCGGGCTCGACGAGCCCGTCGCGCTGATCACGCTCGACAACGGCCACGACCACACCCGGCCGAGCACGTTCGGCCCGCAGGGTCTGGTGTCGCTGAACGCCGCGCTGGACACGGCGTTCGCGGCCGAGCCGGCGGCGATCGCGGTGACGGGCAAGCCGTTCATCTTCGCCGTCGGCGCGGATCTGTCCGGGGTGGAGGCCGTGTCCGACCCGGCGCTGGCGCGCAAGATCGCGCAGACCGGCCACGACGTGTTCCGCCGCCTGACCGAGTCGACGATCCCGACGTTCGGGTTCGTCAACGGTGCGGTGATGGGCGGCGGGCTGGAGCTCGCGCTGTCGTGCCACTACCGCACGCTGTCGGAGAACACGGCGGCGATCGCGTTCCCCGAGGTGTTCCTCGGCCTGTTCCCGGGCTGGGGCGGCACGCAGCTGCTGCCGAACCTCATCGGGGCCGACGCGGCCGTGACCGTGATCATCGAGAACGCGCTGGCGCAGAACAAGATGCTGGGCGTCAAGCAGGCGGCCGAGCTCGGCATCGTCGACGAGGTGTTCGGCTCGGCCGATTACCTCGAGCAGTCGCTGCTGTGGCTCGCGAAGGTCGTGCGCGGCGAGGTCACGCCGGCCCGGCGCGAGATCGACCGCGGTGAAGGCTGGGACGCGGCCATCACGCGGGCCAAGTCCATCGTGGACGGTCGCACGCACGGCGCGTCGCCCGGCGCGACCAAGGCCGTGGAGCTGCTGGAGCTGGCGCGGGAGAACGACCTCGACCGGGGTTACGCCGCCGAGACCGATGGCCTGGCCGAGCTGCTCATGTCCGATGTGCTGCGCGCGGGGCTGTACTCGTTCAACCTCGTGAACAAGCGCGCGAAGCGGCCGGCCGGCGCGCCGGACAAGTCGTTGGCGCGCAAGGTGAACAAGGTCGGCATCGTGGGCGCGGGCCTGATGGCGAGCCAGCTCGCGCTGCTGTTCGTGCGCCGTCTCAAGGTGCCGGTGGTGCTCACCGACGTCGACCAGGCGCGCGTGGACAAGGGCGTGGGCTACGTCCACGACGAGATCGACAAGCTGCTGGCGCGC
Source organism: Amycolatopsis sp. NPDC004368 (assembly GCF_053602515.1). NCBI lineage: Bacteria > Bacillati > Actinomycetota > Actinomycetes > Pseudonocardiales > Pseudonocardiaceae > Amycolatopsis > Amycolatopsis sp. NPDC004368. Next base: position 124,552 of record NZ_JBSGDT010000013.1, read on the forward strand.
AAGCGCGTGTCACCGGACGGCGCCAACCGGCTCAAGGCGCTGGTGACCGGCTCGCTCGACAAGGCCGCGTTCGCCGACGCCGACTTCGTGATCGAGGCCGTGTTCGAAGAGCTGGGCGTGAAGCAGGCGGTGTTCGCGGAGCTGGAGCAGCACGTGTCGCCGGAGGCGATCCTGGCCACGAACACGTCGTCGCTGTCGATCAGCGCGATGGCGTCGAAGCTGCGGCACCCCGAGCGCGTGGTGGGGTTCCACTTCTTCAACCCGGTGGCCGTGCTGCCGCTGCTGGAGATCGTGCGCGGCGAGAAGACCGACGACGCCACGCTCGCCACGGCGTTCTCGGTCGGCAAGCAGCTGAAGAAGTCGAGCGTGCTGGTGAAAGACGCCACCGCGTTCGTCGTGAACCGGCTGCTGCTGCGCTTCCTCGGCGAGGTGCTGGTGTCCGTGGACGAGGGCACGCCGTTCGAGGTGGCCGACTCGGCTCTGGAGCCGCTGGGCCTGCCGATGTCGCCGCTGAACCTCATGCAGCTCGTGGGCCCGGCCATCGCACTGCACGTGGGCGAAACGCTGCACGGCTCGTTCCCCGACCGCTTCACGGTGAGCGAGAACCTCGCGAAGTTCGTGCAGGCGGGCAAGAAGGGCGTGTGGACCTGGGACTCTTCGGGCAAGGCGTCGGTCGACCCCGAGGTCGCCGAGCTGTGGACGCAGGGTGACAACCCGTCCACGGCCGAGCAGGTGCGCGACCGCGCGCTGAACGCCATCGCCGAGGAGATCCGCATCATGCTCGACGAGGGTGTGGTGGCCGAGGCGCAGGACATCGACCTGTGCCTGCTGCTGGGCGCGGGCTGGCCGTTCTGGAACGGCGGGATCACGCCTTACCTCGACCGGGCGGGCGTTTCGGAGCGGGTGAACGGGAAGCCGTTCCTGGCTCCGGGCGTCGCTTCGGTGCCGGTGGCCTGAGTTCTGCCCGGGGTGGCTGTCCTGTGTGGACGGCCACCCCGGTTTCACCGCTCGCCGGCCGGTGGACAGGCGGGGCCGCGCCGGTTCGAAGGCAGGGTCTTCGCGAGCGAGTCGACGTCGTAGGGTTGCGCCTTGTCGGCAGTCGGGAAGCGACGGTGCAGCTCGGCCGCATAGTCGGTCAGGTCGGTGCGCGGGACCGGGATCACGGTGACCACCGCCGGCAGGTCCGCCTCCTCGACCTGGGCGATGAGATCCGGGTGATCCGCGAAGAGCCGCTTGAACTCCGCCCAGCTCTCGGCCTGGGTCTGGGTGTACACGCGGCGCGCTTTCGGGTCGTTCGCGAGCGCCGCGGCCACCCTCCGCATTTCGCGGTCGATGTCACGCCAGTCGGTACCGGCGTCGAAAAACATCTGCACGGCCGCGCACGGCTTGTGCCCGGCCAGCGGCACGGGCGTGCGATCGACCGGCAACGGCGCCGGCCGCACGATCGCCGCCGTGACGAAGGCCAGCCCGACGCCCGCGCCCAGCGCGACCACCAGTACCGGGGCGAGCCAGCGCCAGATGCGAATCCCCATGGTCAGATCATCACACCCCGAGCCGGGACCGGTCCCGGTTCCGGCGCCGCCGGGGGCTAGTTGCAGACGAAACCCTGTGCGCCAGGGTGGTTCTTCTTCCACACTGCCTCGACGTCCAGCTGCTGGACCTTCCTGGCGTCCGGGAACCGCTGCCTGAACTCGGCGGCGTACCGGTTGAGATCGGTGCCCTGAACCGGAAGCACGACCACCGTCGCCGGCATGGCACTTTCACTCGTCGCCGCGATTTTCGCCGGGTCCCCCTGGTACAGCTTCTTGAATGCCGACCAGGTCAAGGCCTGGGGATCGAGGTCGACCCGGCGAGCTTCCGGGTCGTTCTCGAGCACCGCGGCCGCGCGGCGCATCGCGTCGTCGTCGCGGAAGTAGACCTGCTCGGCCACGCACGGCTGGTGCCCGGCCGACGCCGCCGACGATGCCCCGGCGCGCACCGACCCGGCGAGCAGGAAGGCGGCCCCGACGCCGACGCCCAGCGCGACGACCACAACCGGCGCGAGCCAGCGCCACACACGAATTCCCACGCACGATCATCTGTGAAGGGCGCGGGAACGTTACCGATCAGTGGGCCGGCCCCACCGGCAGGTGCACGGTGACCGTCAACCCGCCGCCCACCACCGGTTCCGCCGAGATCGCGCCGCCGTGGGCCTGGACGGCGGCGCGCACGATCGAGAGACCCAGTCCGGCGCCCGAGCGGGCCGTGCGGGCGACGCCGGCGCGGCGGAAGGGCTCGAACAGCTCCGGCACCGCCGCGGGATCCACCAGCCCGCCCGACGAACGCACCCGCAGCGTCGACCACTGCGGCCCGGGTTGGGTGGAGACTTCGAGCCAGCCGCCGTCGACGTTGTGGCGCACGGCGTTTTCCACGAGGTTGCCGGCGATGCGTTCGAGCAGGGCGGGATCGCCGAAGGCGGGGGCGGGCGCCAGCGAGAACTCGGCGCGCAGGCCTCGTGAAGAAGCCTCCGCGCGCACGGCCGCCCACGCACGCCCGACGAGCACCGCGAGGTCGACCGGTTCGCGCACCACCAGACCGGCGCCGTCGGTGCGGGCGAGCAGCAGCAGGGAGTTCACGAGCTGGCCCGCGCGTTCCGTGGCGTCGCGGACCACGCCGCCCATGCGGCGCAGCTCGGCTTCGTCCGCGTCGTCGTCGGACAACGTCACGTCGAGTTCCGTGCGGATGACCGCGAGCGGCGTGCGCAGCTCGTGGCTGGCGTTGGCGACGAAGTGCCGCTGCGCGTCGAACGCCGCCTGCAGGCGGTCGAGCATGTCGTCGAACGTGCGGGCCAGCTCGGCCAGCTCGTCGCGCGAGCGGATCTCGCCGATGCGCTCGCCGAGCGACTCCACGGAGAGCCGGCGGGCGGTGCCGGTGATCTCGCGCAGGGGCAGCAGCACGCGCGAGGTGAAGGTCCACGCGAGGATCGCCGCCGCGGCGACCACGAAGCAGAACGCCAGCGAGCCGAAGATCAGCACCCGGTTCACCGCGTGCGTGCGCAGGTGCTGCGCGAGCGTGGACGCGTCCACGTCGACCCCGTCCACGCGCACGATCGTGCCGGGCGGCATGTGCGGCACGGCGTCGACCGCGTCGCCCACGAGCGACCACGCGAGCCACAGCAGGAGCAGCCCGGCCGCGGCCACCAGCACGGTCGCGAGGATCGTGACCCGGGCCCGCAGGCTGCGTGTGCCGGGCAGGTCCACTACGCGCCGGCCTCCGCGACCGGCACGCGGTAGCCCGAGCCCACCACGGTCTCGATGATCCCGGGCTCACCCAGCTTCTTGCGCAAGGTCATCACGGTGACCCGCACCGTGGTGGTGAACGGGTCGGCGTTCTCGTCCCACACGCGCTCCAGCAGCTCTTCGCTGCTGACCACCGAACCGGCGGCCGACAGCAGCACCTCGAGCACGCCGAACTCCTTGCGCGTGAGGTCGATGGGCCCGTTGGCGCGGCGCACGATGCGCTTGGCCGGGTCCAGTTCCACGTCGCCCGCCGTGAGCAGCGGCGGGGCGGCCGGCGTCGCGCGGCGGCCGAGCGCGCGCACGCGGGCGACCAGCTCGGGGAACGCGAAGGGTTTCGCGAGGTAGTCGTCCGCGCCGAGGGACAGCCCGTCGACGCGGTCGGACACGGAACTGCTCGCGGTGAGCATGAGCACCCGCGTGAGCTCCCCCGACGCAACGATCTCGCGGCACAGCTCGTCACCCGACATCCCGGGCAGGTCGCGGTCGAGCAACACCACGTCGTACCGCGTGACGGACGACTTCTCGTGGCCGTCGTCGCCGGTCAACGCGACGTCCACCGCCATGCCCTCACGGCGCAGGCCGCGGGCGATCGCGTCGGCCAAGGGCTCTTCGTCTTCGACTACCAGAACACGCACCAGACCACAATCCCACAGTTTCCTGAGAGCACCTGAGAGACCTGAATGGACACTCGCCGCCGACGCCTCAAGCCGAGGCCCAGCGCAGCGCGAACCACAACCGCATCCGCGTCTCCGGATCCGCGAGATCCACGCCCAGCGCGCGCTCGGCCTGCCCGATCCGGTGCCGCACGCTGTTGCGGTGCACCCCGAGTTCGGCGGCCGTGCGGTCCCAGCCGCCGTGGTGCGCGAGCCAGGTCCGCAGCGTCGCCACCAGTTCACGGTCGTGCGCGCGATCCAGCTCCCGCAGCGGCGCGAGCAGCCGCTCGGCGAACCCGGCCGCAGCGGCGGGGGTCACGAGCGCGTCGAAGCCGAGCGGGTCGGCCGCCGCCACGGGCCGTCCGAGGGCCTGCGCGCGGGCGAGCAGCAGCTGCGCCTCGGCGAGCGCGCCGGGCAGGCCGTCCGCGGACACCGGTGAGCCGGCGACGGCGAGCCAGCCGTGTTCGCGCAACCCGTCGAGCTCGGGCGCCGCGCCGACCACGGCCAGGAAGCCCGGCCCGGGCCGGACTTGCACGAGTGGCGTGTCGAGGTGCACGCGCAGCCAGTCGGGGCGCGCCGCGACCTCGTCCGGACCACGACGGTGCGCGACGCCGGCCACGAGCCGGCACTCGGCCGACCCCAGCAGCGCCGGCAGGACGTCCGCGCCGCTCTGGCCGAGCAGCAAGCCGGTGGCCGCCGCGCCCAGCTCGGCCGTGTCGGAGCCGGCGCGGCCGACGAGCCCGAGCAGGGCCGTGCCCACGGCGAGGATCGCGCGGTCACCGCCGTCGAAGCGGTGCCGGCGGCCGACCACGAGCAGGTGCGCGGCCGTCGCCTGGGGGTAAACCGGCTGTGCCACCACGTACGTGCCGTCCGCCAGCTCCGTGGTGGCGCTGCGGATGCCTGACCCGGCGCGCAGTGTCGCCAGCAGCTCGGCGACCTCGGCCGGCAGCGGCTGCGGTGCGTCGTGACCGGCCACGAGCGTGTCAGCGGGCCCGACGTGGGCCACCCAGCCCCGCAGCCGCTCGGCCAGTGCCGTGACCAGAGCGCCCATGCCGTCGACCGCGGCTCGCGTCAGGGCTTCGCGCGCGACGGCCGTGCGGCGTTGTTCGCGCTGCCCCGCCTCGGCCAGCGCGACGGCGACGGCCCGGCTGATCGCCAGGAACGGTGTGCTCGGCGGCACGACGACCAGCGGCAAGCCGTGGCGCACGCACGCTTCCCGCAGCGGGTCGGGAAGCGTCTCCGACACGGTCGGCGTGAGGCCGAAACCCAGCGCGGTCACCCCGGCGTCGCGCAGGCGGCGAACGTACTGCTCGGGCTCGCGCGGCAGGTTCACCCCCGCGGTGAGCACCAGCTCGGCCCCGAGCAGGTACGGCGCCGGGTCGTCGAGCTCACTCACGTGCGCCCAGCGCACCGGCGCGTCGAGCGCGCCCGGCCGCAGTGTCTCCTGCACGACGTCGAGCGCGAGCTCCGGGTTGCCGACGACCGTCCGTAGCGGGACATTCACGTCCGCGGAATGATGCTCGAGAATCTGGGTCATTTCATCCCGGCTTCCGACGATTCCTGGCCGGATCGTCCCATGCCGGAGTGGTGGCTCGCGAACCTACGGTGACCCGACCACCCCCGCAGAACCGAGGAGGACCCCGTGGGCGGCGACTACGCGGTGATCGCGCTCTACATCGCCGGCATGATCGGTGTCGGCTGGATCGGCCTGCGCCTGGCGAAGACGAAGTCCGACTACCTCGTGGCGGGCCGGCGGCTCGGCTGGTTCATGTACTCCGGCACGATGTCGGCCGTCGTGCTCGGCGGCGCTTCGACGGTCGGGGGCGTGAAGCTCGGCTACACCTACGGCGTCTCGGGCGCGTGGCTCGTGGTCACGATCGGCGTCGGCATCCTCGTGCTGCACACGGTGTTCGCACGACGGTTGGTGAAGCTGCGCGTGTACACCGTCGGCGAGATGCTGGACCTGCGCTACGGCGGCCGCACCAGTGCCGTGTCCGGGGTGGTCATGTGGGGCTACACGCTCATGCTCACCGTGACCTCGACGCTGGCGTTCGCGTCGATCTTCAAGGTCCTGTTCGCCATCCCGGGCTGGGCGGGCATCGCCATCGGCGGCTCGATCGTGGTCCTGTACTCGGTGCTCGGCGGCATGTGGTCGATCACGCTCACCGACATCGCGCAGTTCGTGATCAAGACGATCGGCATCCTGTTCGTGCTGCTGCCGATCGCGCTGGTATCGGCGGGTGGTTTCGGTGGCATGGCGGAGGAACTCGACGCGAGCTACTTCGAGTTCGCCTCGATCGGCGGCGACACCATCCTCACCTACTTCCTCATCTACACCTTCGGGTTGCTGATCGGGCAGGACATCTGGCAGCGCGTGTTCACCGCCCGCACCCCGCGCATCGCCACCGGTGGCGGCATCGTCTCCGGCGTCTACTGCCTCGTCTACGGCGTGGCGGGCGCGCTGATCGGCACGGCCGCGAAGGTGCTCTACCCCGACCTCGGCAGCGCGCAGGACGCGTTCGCCACCATCGCCGAACGCCTGCTGCCCACCGGCGTGCGCGGGCTGGTGCTGGCCGCCGCGCTGTCGGCGCTCATGTCGACCTCCAGCGGTGCACTGATCGCGTGCGCCACCACCACGACGTCGGACCTGCTGCGGCGGATCGGACTCAGGGGCGGCGAAGTGCTGCGCAACCGGATCACGACGCTGGTGCTGGGGATCGTCGCGATCGGCATCGCGATGGTCGTCGACGACGTGGTCAACGCCCTCACCATCGCCTACGACATCCTCGTCGGCGGCCTGCTGGTCACGATCCTGGGCGCGCTGTTCTGGAAGCGCGGCACGCGCCACGGCGCGTACGCGTCGATGGTCGCCGGCACCGGGTTCGTGATCGCGTTCATGATCATCGACGGCGTGGCGGCCAACAGCCCGATCTACTGGGGTCTCGGCGCGAGCCTGGTCGTCTACGTCGCGGTGAGCCTCGCGACGCCACGCACCCCCGAAAACATCCTGTCGGTGTGGACGCGGCGCCTGAACGGTGCTCCCTCCGCCGAGGAGCAGGCGGCCCCCGCGGCCGCGCGAGCCTGAAACCCCGAAGGAGAACCCGCAGTGAGTGACCTGCCCCCGATCGGCCCGCTCGATTCGTCGCGCATCCCGCGCTTCGCCGGCTTCGCGACCTTCGCGCGGTTGCCGCGGATCGACGAGGTCGAGCGCGCCGACGTCGCCGTGGTCGGCGTGCCGTTCGACTCCGGCGTGTCCTACCGGCCGGGCGCGCGGTTCGGCCCCGCCGCCGTGCGCGAGGCCAGCCGGCTGCTGCGGCCGTACCACCCGGCGCTGGACGTGTCGCCGTTCGCCGAGCGGCAGGTGGTGGACGCGGGCGACATCGCGGTGAACCCGTTCCACATCGGCGAGGCGATCGAGAGGGTGCACCAGGACGCCGAGGCGCTGATGGCCGACGGCACCCGGCTGGTGACGGTCGGCGGCGACCACACCATTGCGTTGCCGCTGCTGCGCGCCACGGCGCAGGAACACGGCCCGGTGGCGCTGCTGCACTTCGACGCGCACCTCGACACGTGGGACACCTACTTCGGCGAGCCCTACACGCACGGCACGCCGTTCCGCCGGGCCGTGGAGGAGGGAATCCTCGACACCGCGGCGCTTTCCCACGTCGGCACGCGCGGGCCGCTCTACGGCAAGCGCGACCTGGATGAGGACCGCCGGCTGGGCTTCGGCATCGTCACCTCGGGTGACGTGCTGCGCCGCGGCATCGACGAGACCGTGGACGCGCTGCGGCAACGCATCGGCGACCGGCCGCTGTACGTGTCGGTGGACATCGACGTGCTCGACCCCGCGCACGCGCCCGGCACGGGCACGCCCGAGGCGGGCGGCATGACGAGCCGCGAGCTGCTGGAGATCCTGCGCGGGCTGCGCGACCTGCACCTCGTGGGCGCCGACGTCGTCGAGCTGGCCCCCGCCTACGACCACGCGGAGATCACCGCCATCGCGGCCTCGCACGTGGCGTATGACCTGGTGAGCCTGCTGGCCCTGGGGAAGTCCCAGTGACGCGCATCGGCGGTGACGTGGTCGTCGAGACGCTGCGGGCGCTCGGCGCCGACACGGTGTTCGGGCTGCCGGGCCAGCACGCGCTGGGGCTGTTCGAAGCACTGCGGCGCGCGGACGACGTGCGCGTGGTGGGTTCGCGCGTGGAGAACAACCTGGCGTTCGCGGCCGACGGGTTCGCCCGCGCGCGGCTGGCCGCCTCGCCGGACGGTCCGGTGCCGGTGACCCCGATGGTCGTGTCGACCGGCCCGGGGGCGTTGCTGACCTTGGCATCCCTGCAGGAATCACGCGCGGCTTCGGTGCCGGTGCTGGGGATCTCCAGCCAGATCCCGGTCGCCGGGCTCGGCGGCGGACGCCACGGCTACCTGCACGAGCTGCCCGACCAGCAGGCAAGCTTCCGCGACGTCGTGAAGTCGGTGCACGTGGTCCGCACCGTGAGCCAGATCCCGACGGCGCTGCGCGAGGCGTGGACGACCGCGGCGACGGTGCCGTACGGGCCGGTGTGGGTCGAGATCCCGCAGGACGTGCTGCTCGCTGAGGTCGCTCTGCCACCGCTGACCTCGGTGTCGGCTGCGCCCGTGCCCTTGCCGCCGTTGCCGGAGCTGGTCGCGGAGGCGGCTCGCCTTCTGGCGGCTGCACGCAACCCCGTGATCCTGGCCGGCGGCGGCGCGTTGCGGTCCGGCGCTGCGGCCGAGCTGCTGGCCCTGGCCGAGACGCTGCGGGCCCCGGTGGTGTCGACCTTCGGCGGCAAGGGCGTTTTCCCGTGGGACCACTCGCTTTCCGCACGGTCGTGGATGGAGGACCGGCACACCACGGAGTTCCTCGCGGCGGCGGATGTGTTGCTGGTGCTGGGCTCCGGGCTCGGTGAGCTGTCGAGCAACTACCGCGAGTTCGCGCCCCGCGGCCGCGTGATCCAGGTCGAGGCGGACCTCGGCAAGCTCGAGTCGAACTACCCCGCGCTCGGCATCCACGCCGACGTGCGGCTGTTCCTGAAGGCGCTGGACGTCCCGGCGCGGCCGGCGAACGGACGAGCCGAGGCCGCCGTGGCCGAGCTGCTCGGCCGCGTCGAGTCCCGATTGGACGGTCAGGACCTGGCAGTGGAACGCCGGCTCCTCGCCGATCTGCGCGCCGCGGTCCCGTCGGGCACGCAAACGTTCTGGGACATGACGATCGCCGCCTACTGGGCCTGGTCGGCGTGGCCGCCCGACGGCGCGCCGATCCACACCGCCCAGGGCGCCGGCGGCCTCGGCTTCGGCCTGCCCGGCGCGCTCGGCGCCGCAGCCACCGGCATCCCCACCCTGGCCGTCTCCGGCGACGGCGGCGCCATGTACGGCCTGGCGGAACTCGCCACCGCCCGCCAGCACTCCCCCGACGTCACCTGGCTCATCCTCGACGACGGCGGCTACGGCATCCTGCGCGAATACCTCACGGACGCCTTCGGCTCCACGACGGCCACCGAACTGGCGCGGCCGGACTTCGTGGCGCTGGCGGAATCGTTCGGGATCCCGGCGGTCCTGTCCACTGTGGATACCGTGGGGGCGGACGTGGCGAAGGCACTGCGGACGCCGGGGCCTTCGGTGGTCGTGCTGCCGACGGTGCTGAAGATGTTCGCGGCGACCCACTGGGGTTGAGCGGCTAGAGCAGCTCGCGGTACTTGTGCAGCATCTTGTTGAACTGGCGGAGCTTGTCGACGGCGTCCGGCGGCGCGGGGTCTGGGTGGAAGTGCATGACCTTGTTGCGGATGAGCCGGATCTCGTCCAAGCGCGCGGTGAAGACCTCGCGGTCCAGGGGCCAGCCGAGTTTCGGCCAGAGCTCCCTGCTGCCCAGGATGTTCTGGTAGTCGCCCATGGTGAGCTGGTCGAAGCCGGTGATCTTCCTGGCGCAGAGCGGCCGGATCGTGGGGAGGTCGAAAGCGCGGCTCACGATCCACCGCAACGTCTGGTCGAGCTCGCCGAGCTGGACGAACGGGGTGGACAGCTGGCCGTAGTGCCGGGCCACGTCGGTGGTCGTGACCACGCCCATGACCGCTCGCGTCTGGTCCAGGACGAACACGAACTTGCGCTCCTGCAACACCGGCAGGACTTCGAAGAGGTCGCGGTCGTAGGGCAGGGCCTGTGCACTGGGGTCGACGGCGTCCGCGAGCGCGGCCTCGGGCTTGCGGTGCCGCGCTTCCGCGATCGACTGCCAGGTGATCGCGCCGCGGAGATTGCGGGGACCGTTGAGCACGGCGAGCTGCGACACGTCGTTGAGGATCATCTTGGTGATCGCTTCTTCGAGCGTGCTGTTCGGGCTGACCGACTCGACGCCGTCCAGCTCGGTCAGGTTGCCGAGTTTGGTCCTGACGTCCAGGTCGCCCTCGTCGTCCTCACCGGCCGCAGCGTCGTCCGCGGCGGTGGTGTCCTCGGGAGGTGTCCTCAGCTCCACGAAGGTGTCGAGCGTGACCGCCCGGAACCCCGGCACGGTCACCAGACCGTGGTTGGCCAGGTCCGTTTCGATCTGGCTGACCTGGTCACCCCGGTCCTTCGCGCCCCAGAACCCGAGGAGTTCACGGACGGAGACCTTCTCGGGTTTGTCGTCGTCCGCGCGGGTGCGGGCTTGCCTGAGCCGCTCGTGGACGGCCTGGCGCCGCTGATCTTCGGATTCCTGGGTCGCCTTGGCCGCCTCGGCGGTGATCGCCTGGTCGAGCAGCTCCTGGCGGACGGCGTCCAGAAGCTTGTCCTGGCCCACGACGACCCACGCCCGCCACCCGTCGACGGCCCGCATGCCGGCCGCCACCATCGCCGCCCGCGACGGCGAGCGGAACTCCTCACCACCCGGTTCGAGCCGGATGCGGCCCTGGTCGGTCACGGTCGCGTGGAACGTGTCGCCGATGCGGGCCCGCTTGAACTGGAGTTTGGTACCGGGCTCGATCAACCCGTTGCTGAGCAGATCAGCGACCATGACCCGGCGACCGCCGAGCAGGTACATCGAGCGACCGCCGGTGGTGTCTTCGGCTCCGTCGGCCACGGTGCTCACCAGCTCCGCAGCCCGGCGAACTTGCGCCGAGCGCCGATGGCCTGGTTGAGCACCTTCTTCTCCAGGTCGGCCCGGCTCAGCCGCTCCACGCGGGTGAGCTGCAGCGCCGCTGCCACGGCGAGCAGGCTCGCCCGGTCGAGCTGCTGTTCGCGGAGGTATTCGGCGCCTTCCTCGTCGTTCTCGGCTTCACGCAGCCGCACGACGATGGCGGCGACCTCGGCCGGCGACTTCTGCGGTTCGACCCGCGGGGCGGGTTCCCGGGGCGGGCGGGGCTCCGTCGCACGGGTGGGCGGTTCGGCTTCGGCGACTCCGTGACGAGCCAGGAGATCCACCAGGCCGGCGACCCGGAGGTGGCTGAACTTCCGTATCCGCAGCGCTTTCGCCACGTCCTGCAACGTCCGCTTCGACGGGTTGCGCGTGACCAAGTGGTCCCGGCGTTGATCTTCGGTGGCCAGCGTCGACAGTTCCCGCAACAGCCGCTCGGATTCGCTGAGCGGCGTGGCGACCGAAGTGTCCGGGGCAGCCTCACCCGACGCGCCGACAATGGCCAACCGTGCTTCTCCGGAGGCGAGCGCCTGCAGGGTCGCCTCGTCCTGCTGCGCGAGGAACGCGAACAACTGCGCCTGCAGGGTGACCAAGGGCTTCAGCTCGGTCACCGGGCGCCACCCGTCAGCTCCAGCGCGCCCAGGACCTCGTCAGCGAGCTGGTCGAACTCCCGGACCACCTCGTCCTTGGCCGCGGACGCGCGCACCATGGCCGGAATGCCGCTCTCCCCTGCATCGCCGAAGTGGCGCGGGCTGTTGCGGACCTTGCTCTCCAGCAACGGAACCTGCGAGTTCAGGCGAACCTGCTCGATGTAGTTGTGCTGCGCGAGCGTGACCTGCTGCGAGTAGATCTGGACCATCGTGAACACCACGCCCAGGAACGACGGGTCGATCGGCCAGTGGTCCTCGGTGCCGCCCTTGTGGTTGGCGTAGTCGTTGAACTCCTCGACGAGGGAAGCGCAGTTGCCGTGGAGGTAGTCCAGCCCGAGTGTCGACAAGTAGTCCGCCTTCGCGGGCACGAGGATCTGCTCGCAGGCGACGATCGCGGTCTTGGTGACCAGGCCGAAATTGGGTGCGCAGTCGATGAGCACGAGGTCGTAGCCCTGGAACTGGCTGTCCTGCAAGGCGTTGCGCAGGCAGCCGTGCAGGTCGAGGAACTTGCGCTGCGACGAGCCCATCGTCGTGCCGCCGAGCTTCGCGGCGAGTTCGAGGTCGATGTCGATGAGCCCGAGGTGGGAGGAGATGAGGTCGAGCCGGCCGCCCGTGTCGTCGAGGAGCTTGTTGACCCGCTCGGGCGTGACGACGAGATCGGCCAGCGAAACGTCCCGGCCGGGCATGTCACCCTCGTACCACTGCTTGATCGTGCGCCCATCCTTGAGCCGGTCTTGCCAGTCTTCGACGGAATAGAACGAAAAAGTCAGATTGGTCTGCGGATCCAGATCGAGCAGCAACACCTTCAACCCCCGGGTCGCGGCGACCGCGCCGAGGTTTGCGGTCAGCGTGGTTTTTCCCACGCCGCCCTTGTAGTTCATGACCGCCACGACCCGCATGCGCATCTCCCCTGTGCTCGCGATCCAGCGAGGAGACCCTTGCAGATGCATTTTGCGGAAGACAACCAGCGGAACGCGAAATGGCCCCGAATGAGCTCCTGTAATGAGCCGAATGTCCTAACCGTCAACGGAATTGTCTGTCGTTGCGACAACAATTCCTCGCAACAAAAGGCGGGCCCCGGTGACCGGGACCCGCCGTGGAAAACCGGAAACTCAGCCCCGCGGATTCTCCGCCGGAACGTCCTGCGCCACACCCAGCCGCCCCGACGCCCACTCCGTGATCCGGCGCGCCACGTCCTGGGCGGTCAACCCCACGCGATCCAGGACCTCGTCGCGGGAGCCGTGGTCGTGGAAGGTCTGCGGCACCGCCAGGTCGCGCAGTGGCACGTCGCAGTCGGCGTCGCGGAGGACGGCGGCCAGGGCCGAGCCGAAGCCGCCGTGACGGCCGCTGTCTTCGACGGTCACCACGAGTTTGTGCTGGTCCGCCAGGGCGACCAGTTCGGCCGGCACGGGGACGACCCAGCGGGGGTCCACGACCGTCACGCCGATGCCCTGGTCGGCCAGGCGGTCGGCGGCGGCCAGCCCCAGCTTGCCGAACGAGCCGACCGCCACGAGCAGCACGTCCGGGGTGCAGGACTCGCGCGGGCGGCGCAGCACGTCGACCGTGCCGAGGCGTTCGACGGCGGGCAGGTCGGCGCCGACGGTGCCCTTCGAGAAGCGCAGCGCCGTCGGGCCGTCGGCCACGGCCACGGCCTCGCGCAGTTCCTCGCGCAGGGAGCCCGGGTCGCGGGGGGCCGCGACGCGCATGCCGGGCACCATGCCGAGCAACGAGAGGTCCCACATGCCGTGGTGGCTGGGGCCGTCGGGACCGGTGATGCCCGCGCGGTCGAGCACGAAGGTCACCGGCTGGCGGTGCAGCGCGACGTCCATGAGAACCTGGTCGAACGCGCGGTTGAGGAACGTGGAGTAGACCGCCACGACCGGGTGGTAACCACCCATCGCGAGGCCCGCCGCGGACGTCACGGCGTGCTGTTCGGCGATGCCGACGTCGAACCAGCGGTCGGGGAACGCCTCGGCGAACTTCTCCAGGCCGGTCGAGCGCAGCATGGCCGCGGTGATGGCCACCACGTCCTCGCGCTCGGCGCCGATCTTCGCGAGCTCGTCGCCGAACACGCCGGTCCAGCTGGGGCCCTTCACAGGCGGCAGGCCGGTCTCCGGGTCGATCGGATCGGTCTGGTGCATCTGGTCGGCCTGGTGGTTCACCGCGGGCGCGTAGCCGTGGCCCTTCTCGGTGACCACGTGCACGATCACGGCGCCGCCGAACGCGCGGGCGCTCTGGAACGCCTTCTCCAGCGCCACGAGGTCGTGGCCGTCGACCGGGCCGAGGTACTTCAGGCCCAGGTCGGAGAACATCACCTGCGGGCTCAGGGCGTCCTTGATGCCGGCTTTGGCGGCGTGCAGCGCGGCGTAGATCGGCTTGCCCACCACCGGGGTGTTGCGCAGGATCTCGCGCCCACCGTCGAGCAGGCGCTCGTAGCCGGGCTGCAGCCGCAGCGACGCGAGGTGGTCGGCCACCCCGCCAATGGTCGGCGAGTACGACCGGCCGTTGTCGTTGATGACGATCACGACCGGACGGTCCTTGTTGGCCGCGATGTTGTTGAGCGCCTCCCAGCACATGCCGCCGGTCAGCGCACCGTCGCCGACGACCGCGACGGCGTGGCGCGGGACGCCGCCGGACAGCTCGAACGCCTTCGCCAGCCCGTCCACATAGGACAGCGCGGTGGACGCGTGGCTGTTCTCCACCAGGTCGTGCTCGCTCTCGGCGCGCGACGGGTACCCCGTCGGGCCGCCGAGCTGGCGCAGCTTGTCGAACTCGGTGTGCCGGCCGGTCACGATCTTGTGCACGTACGCCTGGTGACCCACGTCCCACACGATCGCGTCGCGTGGTGAGTCGAACACCCGGTGCAGCGCGAGCGTGAGCTCCACGACACCCAGGTTCGGGCCCAGGTGACCCCCGGACCGCCGCACCTTCTCGACGAGGAAATCCCTGATCTCGGCGGCCAGCTCGTCGAGGTCCTCGACGCTCATGCGCTTCAGGTCCGCCGGTCCGTGTACGGAGTCCAGCATCGTCACAGCTCCACCTCGCCTGGTTCCCTTCGCTCCCGCCAGTTCCGGCCAGTCTACGGATCCGCGCCACCACCGCCGCGGCGCCCGCGTCCCGGATCACACGCCGGAGCCGAACGCAACTCCACGGTCGGGTGTGAACATGGAGGTTCCGGCCGAGTCGCGGCTACCGCGAGTGGCCCCGTCGCTCGTCGCCGAGGTGGCCGAGGCCACGCGCGAGGACACCGAAGCCGCGATCGCCGCGGCCCGGCGCGCGTTCGACACGGGGCCGTGGCCCTCGACGCCCGCCGCCGTACGCGGTGACCTGCTGCTGCGCACGGCCGACCTGCTCGACCGCGACGCCGAGGCCTTCGCCCGCGCCGAGTCGCTCGACACCGGCAAACGCCTGGTGGAAAGCCGCTACGACATGGCTGACGTCGCCGCCTGCCTGCGGTACTTCGGCAAGCTCGCCGCCCGCGACGCGGGCCGCGTGGTCGACACCGGCAGCGCCGACTCGATCAGCCGGATCGTGCACGAGCCGGTGGGCGTGTGCGGGCTCATCACGCAGTGGAACTACCCGCTGCTCCAGACCACCTGGAAGGTCGCGCCCGCTCTGGCCGCGGGCAACACGTTCGTGGTCAAGCCCAGCGAGCTGACGCCCCACACGTCGATCATGCTCATGAACCTGCTCACCGAGGCCGGCCTGCCCGGCGGCGTCGCCAACCTGGTGCTCGGCGCCGGCCCGGAGGCCGGCGCACCGCTTTCGTCACACCCGGACGTGGACCTGGTGTCGTTCACCGGTGGCCTGGCCACCGGGCGCGTGATCGCCGCGAACGCCGCCGCGACGGTGAAAAAGGTGGCGCTGGAGCTGGGTGGCAAGAACCCCAACGTGGCGTTCGCCGACGCCGACTTCGAGACCGCCGTGGACTACGCCCTCACGGCCGTGTTCCTGCACTCCGGCCAGGTCTGCTCGGCGGGCGCGCGGCTCATCGTGCAGCGTGAATGGCACGACGAGTTCGTGGCCGAGCTGGTGCGCCGCGCCGAGCGGATCCGCCTCGGCGGGCCGTTCGACGAGCGCGCCGAGACCGGGCCGCTCATCTCGGCCGCCCACCGTGAAAAGGTCGAGGCCCACGTCGCGACAGCACTGGCCGAGGGCGCCGTGCTGCGCACCGGCGGCAAGCGGCCCGACGACCCCGAGCTGCGGAACGGTTTCTTCTACCTGCCCACGATCCTCGACAACGTCGCACAAGGCAGTCACGCCGTGGTCGAGGAGTCGTTCGGACCGGTGCTCACGGTCGAGACCTTCACCGACGAGGACGACGCCGTGCGCATCGCGAACGACACGCACTACGGCCTGGCCGGAGGCGTGTTCACCACCGACGCGGCCAAGGCGCAGCGCGTGGCCAACCGGCTGCGCCACGGCACGGTGTGGATCAACGACTACCACCCCTACCTGCCGCAAGCCGAGTGGGGCGGCTACAAGCAGTCCGGCTTCGGGCGCGAGCTCGGCCCGACCGGGCTCGCCGAGTACACGGAGGCCAAGCACATCTACCAGAACCTGCGTCCCGGCCCGCAGAAGTGGTTCGCGGGCTGACGCTCCCACGCCGAGCCTTGGTCCGTTCGAGAACCACCGAAAGGACCAGTGCCCGGCGAGCTGGTTCGGCTGCCCCAACCGGCTCCGCCGGAACCATGACCGTCCGATGTGGACGACTTGTCGACACGCCGAAGCTGTTCACCCCGAAGTCCTGGCGCAGTGGGACGCGCCGCGGCACCGATCGGTGAGCGACCGGGCTCGGACAGCCGGCGGGTGGCGGACGCGTCGGCGATTCGGGGTGCGCGGACCTGGGGAAGGCCGACCGCTGACCCGGGGTTCCGGTGAGCGGCACCGTCCACAAGCGTCCGTCCGGACGCAGTGGAACCGGTGCCGACGCCCGTAGACTCGGGTCCCCCGGGCCTGGTGGAGGTGTCGTGAGCGGTGGGTCGCTGCGCAGGACGCGGGCGGTCGTCGTGGCTGCCACCGCGGTGGCGGGCGGGGTGGCCCTCGTGCTCCCGACGGCCCACGCCCTGTCCGACCGGCTGACCGACATCGCCCCCGGCCCGGAACTCGGCCTGGCGCTGCGGCTCGTGTGCGCGGTGGCGCTGGCCGCGGCGTTCGCGCTGGCGTGGGTCACGCTGCGGCGGCACAGCGACGAGCCGCTGGCGTTCGTGGCGCTGCCGGGGCTCATCGTGTGCGGCATCGCCGTGCGCTACCTCGTGCGGACGCTCCCGGCGGCGGCCGAGGTGTTCCCCACCGCCGAAATCCGGCCCGCACCGGGTGCGTGGCTGCTGCTCGGCGTGGGCGTGCTGCTGACCGTCACGGGGCTCGCAGCGGGATTTGCGGCTCAGCGCCGCTGACACATTGCCAGAGTAGGCAAACCTTACCTAATATCCCCGCCATGACTTCTGGCCTGGTAGGGCGGCGCGGGGTGCTCAAAGCCGCGGTGGGGGTATCGGCGGGACTGGCGCTCGCGGCCTGTTCGAACGCCGGCGAGGCGGCTTCGCCGAGCGGCCCGTCGGCGCCGGGGTTCCCGGTCGAGGTGAAGGGCGTCGAGGGCACCACCACGATCCCGCGGCCGCCGCAGCGTGTGGTGTCCGTGGGCCAGTACCGCGACTCCGACGCGGCCGCGGCGCTCGGCGTCGTGCCGCTCATCACCCCTGACCTGGGCAAGTTCCTGCCGGGTGGCATGTCGCCGTGGCTGAAGGAGAAGGCGGGCGCCCACCCGCCGGAGCTGTTCGCCGACACGCAGCTGCCGTTCGAGCGCATCGCCGCGCTCAAGCCCGACCTCATCCTCGGCACCGACCGGTCCACGCTGGCCCAGGACTACAAGACGCTCAGCGCGATCGCCCCGACGCTGTCGTCCGCTGCCGGGTACAACAAGGACACCTGGCAGGTGACCACGCGCCGCGTCGCCACCGTGCTGGGCCGCACGGCCGAGGCCGAGAAGCTCGTGACCGACGTCGAAGCCCGGATCAAAGCCGCGAAGGAAGCCAACCCGAGCTTCGCCGGGCGCACGTTCACCATCGGCCCCGTCACCGGCGACGGCACCATCACCACCATCAGCAGCGCCCAGGACGCCTCCGCCCTGTTCTTCGGCCAGCTCGGCCTGGTGCTCTCACCGAAGGTGACGTCGCTGCCGCAGACCCGCAGACCTCCATCCCCGGCCGCTCGCAGATCAGCCCCGAACGCCTCGACCTCATCGACGCCGACGTGCTCGTGCTGACCTACACCACCCCGGCCAGCCGCGCGCAGACCGAGGCACTCCCCCTGTTCCAGCAGCTCCCCGCGGTCAAGCGCGGCTCGTACATCGCCCTGGACCTGACGACGGCCATCGCCTTGGCGTTCCCGTCGGTGCTTTCGGTGCCGTACGGGCTGAAGGAGGTCGTGCCGAAGATCTCCGGTGCCATCAAGGCCTGAGGAGCTGTGTTGCCGGCCTGCCTCCGGCGCGGGGGGCGCGTCGAACGCGCCCAGGTTCATGGGCCGGCCGATGAATCGGCGATCTCTCAGCCGTGCGCCGGGTACAGCGTGAGATCACCGCCGGAACCGGGGGCCAAGGTCAACTCAACAGAGCCACGCACTCCACGTGGTGCGTCATCGGGAACGCGTCGAACGCCCGCAGGTCCGTGAGCGAGTACCCGTGGTCGGCGAAGGTCGCCAGGTCGCGGGCGAGCGCGGCGGGATCGCAGGCCACGTAGACGATCCGGTCGGGTGAGCCGGCCGCGATCGCATCGACCACGGCGCGCCCGGCGCCCTTGCGGGGCGGATCGAGGACGACCACGTCGACGGGTTTCGGGGCGTCCGCGAGCACGTGCTCGACCCGACCCGCGCGCCACGAGACCTGGGGCAGATCCGCGAGGTTGCGCTCGCCGTCGGCCACGGCCTGGCGGCCGGACTCCACGGCGAGCACGTGGCCGCCCGCGCCGACCTGGTCGGCCAGCACCGCGGCGAACAGCCCGACGCCGGCGTAGAGGTCCCAGGCCACGCCGCCGCGCCGGGCCTCGGCCCACTCGCGCACCAACCCGGCGAACGTGTCCGCCGCGTGCGGGTGCACCTGCCAGAAGCCGTGGGCGTCGAGGTGCCAATCGCGGTCCGCGGCGTGCTGCACGGCGACGCCCCCGGACAGCTGGCGTGACCGGTTGCGACCGTGGACGGTCGTGAGCTCGCGCAGGTGCGTGTGCCCGTCGCCGTCGCTGGTCACTTCGAGCTCGGTGCCCGGGCGCCAGCGCTTGGCCAGCGCCACGTCGAGCGCGCGCGGCACGGCGATCGGGCAGTCGTCGAGCGCCACGACGCGGTGGCTGTGGTGCGCGCGCAGCCCGGCGCGCCCGTCGCGGCCGGCCACGAGCCGCACGCGGCTGCGCCAGCCGAGCGGGCCACCCTCGAGCGGCTCGACCACGACGTCACGCGTGATGCCCGCCAGCCGCTGCAGCTGCTCGGCGACCACGGCCGCCTTCAGCGAGCGCTGGTAGGCCGGGTCGGCGTGCTGCCAGTCGCACCCGCCGCAGCCGCCCGGCGCGGCGAGCGGGCACGGCGGGGTGACGCGGTGCTCCGACGCGCTGAGGACTTCCACCGCGTCGGCCCGGCAGAACGAGCCGCCCTTGTCCTCGGTCACCTCGGCGCGCACGCGCTCGCCCGGCAGGCCGTGGCGGACGAACACCACGCGTCCGTCCACACGCGACACGCAGTGGCCGCCGTGGGCGACCGGGCCGATCTCGAGCTCGAGCACGCGGCCGAGCCAGTTCTCCGTCATTCGGCAGGTTCCTTGGCCGGTTTCGGTTTCTCCACGGGTTTACCGGCCAAACCGCCGCCGGTCGCGGCGAAGCCACGCCGCACGTCGCCGGCCGCGGGCCGGGCCCGGCGTTCGCGCTCGGCCGCCTTCGCGGACGACTCGAGCTGCCACGGCACGCTCGCGACGATGACCCCGGGCTGGAACAGCAGCCTTCCCTTGAGCCGCAACGCACTCTGGTTGTGCAGCACCTGCTCCCACCAGTGGCCCACCACGTACTCGGGGATGAAGACGGTGACCACGTTGCGCGGGTTGTCGCCGCGCACGCGCTTCACGTAGTCCAGCACCGGCTTCGTGATTTCCCGGTACGGCGACTCGACGACCTTCAGCGGCACCTTGAACTTGTGCGCTTCCCACTCCTGCGTGAGCTTGCGGGTGTCGGCGTCGTCGACGTTCACCGTCACGGCCTCGAGCACGTCGGGCCGCATCGCCTTGGCATAAGCCAGCGCGCGCAGCGTCGGACGGTGCAGTTTGGACACCAGCACGATCGCGTGGTTGCGCGAGGGCAGCACGGTCGGGGTGTCGTCGAGCTCCTTGAGCTCCTCGGACACGCGGTCGTAGTGCTTCCGGATCGCGGTCATCAGCGCGAAGATCGCCACCATCGCCGCGATCGCGATCCACGCGCCGAGCAGGAACTTGGTGATCAACACGATCACGAGCACCGTGCCGGTCATGGTCAGGCCGATCGCGTTGACGGTCTGCGAGCGCCGCATCCGCCGCCGCACCGCGCCGTCGGTTTCCTTGGCCAGCAAGCGGTTCCAGTGCCGGATCATGCCGGCCTGGCTCACCGTGAACGACACGAACACGCCCACGATGTAGAGCTGGATGAGCCGCGTGACCTCCGCGTCGAACGCGATGATCAGCACCAGCGCGAAGATCGCGAGGAACAGGATGCCGTTGGAGAACGCCAGGCGGTCGCCGCGCGTGTGCAACTGCCGCGGCAGGTAGCGGTCCTGCGCGAGGATCGAGCCGAGCACGGGGAAACCGTTGAACGCCGTGTTGGCCGCCAGCAACAGGATGATGCCGGTGACGAAGGAGATGTAGTAGAAGCCCGCCGGGAAACTGGCGAACACCGCGTGCGCGATCTGCGCCACGATCGTCTTCTGCTGGTACCCCGGAGGCGCCCCCTGCAGCTGCTCGGCCGGGTTGTCGGCGAAGTTCACCTTGGTGATCACGGCGAGGGTGATGATGCCGACGAGCATCACCACCGCGAGCACGCCCATCATCAGCAGCGTCGTGGCCGCGTTCTTCGACTTCGGCTTGCGGAACGCCGGCACGCCGTTGCTGATCGCCTCGACCCCCGTCAGCGCCGCGGCGCCGGACGAGAACGACCGCAGGATGAGGAAGACGAACGCGAAGCCGGTCCAGTTGCCCTCGGAGTGCAGCGTGAAGCCGGCGCTCTCCGCGCGCATCTCGCTGCCCGTGGCGGCCTCGATCAGGCCCCACACGACCATGACCAGGATGCCGAGAATGAAGCCGTATGTGGGGATGGCGAAGGCTTTGCCCGATTCCCGCACCCCGCGCAGGTTCAGCGCGCTCAGCACCACGACGATCACCACGGCGGTGAGCACCTTGTGATCGGCGACCCACGGCACGGCCGAGCCGATGTTGGCCACACCGGACGAAGTGGACACCGCGACGGTCATCACGTAGTCGACGAGCAGCGCACTCGCCACGGTCAGGCCGAACTTGCCGCCCAGGTTGGTCGTGGCGACCTCGTAGTCACCGCCGCCGCTCGGATAGGCGTGCACGTTCTGCCGGTACGACGCCACGACCACGAGCATGACCAGCGCGACGGCCACGCCGATCCACGGCGCGAACGAGTACGCGGACAAGCCGGCGACGCTCAGGGTCAGGAAGATCTCCTCCGGCGCGTACGCCACGCTGGAGAGCGCGTCCGAGGCGAAGATCGGCAGGGCGATGCGCTTGGGCAGGAGCGTGTGGGAGAGCCGGTCACTGCGGAACGGGCGTCCGAGGACAAGGCGCTTCAGCACGGTCGGGAACTTCGACACCCTGCAGAATCTACAGCGAAGCGGAGCTTCTCCGTTGAGGGCGGTGGAGGGGAGGACGGTGGAACCAACCGGGACCCCGCAGGGTAGGTTCGGCGCTGGTGCGCGAGGGTACCTACGGACGGGTTTCACCCCCACCTACGAGGAGGCAGGGCGTGCACGTGGTGATCATGGGGTGCGGCCGGGTCGGCGCATCCCTGGCCGCGGCGCTTGAGCGTCTCGGCCACGAGGTGGCCGTCATCGACAAGAACCCCCAGGCGTTCCGCCGGCTGGGCAGCGACTTCCACGGCCAGCAGATCGTCGGCGTCGGCTTCGACCGGCAGGTGCTGATCGAGGCGGGCATCGAAGAGGCCGGCGCGTTCGCGGCCGTGTCGAGCGGCGACAACTCCAACATCATCTCCGCGCGGGTCGCGCGCGAGAACTTCGGCATCGAGCACGTGGTCGCGCGGATCTACGACCACAAGCGCGCCGCGGTGTACGAGCGCCTCGGCATCCCCACCGTCGCCACGGTGCCGTGGACCACCGACCGGTTCCTGCGCACCCTGCTGCCCGACGGCGTCGCCTCGGTGTGGCGCGACCCCTCGGGCAACGTCGCGCTGCTCCAGCTGCCACTGCAAGAAGGCTGGATCGGGCGCAGCGTGCGCGAGCTGCAGGAGGCCACGGGCGCGCGCGTCGCGTTCATCATGCGCTTCGGCAACGGCGTGCTGCCGGACAACAAGACCATGGTGCAGGCCGACGACGTGGTCTACGTCGCGGCCCGCTCCGGCACCGTCGGCGACGTGACGAGCGTGGCCGCTCGCGCTCCGGAGGAGGAGAACTGATGCGGGTCGCGATCGCGGGTGCCGGCGCCGTCGGGCGCTCCATCGCCGTCGAGCTGATCGACGGGCGGCACCAGGTGATGTTGATCGAGCGCGAGGCGGACCAGTTCGAACCCGACACGGTGCCGCAGGCCGACTGGGTGCTCGGCGACGCGTGCGAGGTCTCGATCCTGGAGGAGTCCGGGATCGAGCGCTGCGACGTCGTGATCGCCGCCACCGGCGACGACAAGTCCAACCTCGTGGTGTCGTTGCTCGCCAAGACCGAGTTCGCGGTGCGCCGGGTGGTGGCGCGCGTGAACAACCCGTCGAACGAGTGGCTGTTCACCGACGCCTGGGGGGTCGACGTGGCCGTGTCGACCCCGCGGATGCTCGCCGCGATGGTCGAGGAGGCCGTGAGCGTCGGCGACCTCGTGCGGCTGATGACGTTCCGTCAGAGCCAGGCGAACCTCGTGGAGCTCACGCTGCCCGAGGAGACGCCGCTGGCCGGCAAGCCCGTGAGCGAGATCGCGCTGCCCCGCGACGCCGCGCTCGTGACGATCCTGCGCGGCGACCGCGTGATCGTGCCGCAGCCGGAGGACCCGCTGGAGCCGGGCGACGAACTGCTGTTCGTGGCGACGTCGGACGTCGAGCCGGAGATCCGGACGGCACTCGGGTACTGAGCACACGTGAAAGGCCCCTCACGAGCACGTGAGGGGCCTTTCAATGTCTTGCGAGGCGGGCTTACGCCTCCGTGGGCGGCGCCTGCGCGTACTTCTCGCGCAGCCGGGCTTCCACCTCGGCGTCGGTCTCCGGTTTCGGTTCCGCCTCGGCCAGTGCCTTGAGG
Source organism: Amycolatopsis sp. NPDC004368 (assembly GCF_053602515.1). Lineage (NCBI taxonomy): Bacteria > Bacillati > Actinomycetota > Actinomycetes > Pseudonocardiales > Pseudonocardiaceae > Amycolatopsis > Amycolatopsis sp. NPDC004368. Next base: position 147,722 of record NZ_JBSGDT010000013.1, read on the forward strand.
CGCTTGTCGGAGCGGCGGACCGCCCAGACGACCACGAGCAGGCCGAGCGCGTAGAGCGGGTACCCCATGGCGATCTTCGCGAACGCGAGCCAGCCGGTGTAGTCGCTGTTGTAGAGCCAGCGCTGCACCACGAACCGGGCCGCGAAGATCACGGCCAGCGCGAGCGTGGCGATGTCGTAGCCGTAGCGCGAGGGCTTGTCCTTGCGCCAGGCCTGGCCGGAGCCGTTGAGCGCGCTCCACACCACGCCGGCGATCGGCCAGCGCACGAGGATCGACAGCACGAACACGCCGCAGTAGGCGAGGCTCGCCCAGATGCCGAAGAGGAAAAAGCCCTTGGCCGAACCCGTGCGGAAGGCGATGAACGCGGCGATGGCGACCCCGAAGAAGCCCGAGATCGCCGGCTGCAGCGGTTCCTTGCGCACGATCCGCAGCACCGTGATCGCGACCGCGCTGCCGATCGAGCCCCAGATGGCCGCGGTCAGCCCGAAGAAGGCGTTCACCACCACGAACACGATCACCGGCACCGACGAGTAGAACAGGCCGGACACGCCGCCCATCTGCTCCAGCAGCGTGGGCTCGGGCTTGTCGTCCTCGGGCTCGGGCTCGGACTCGGCGCCGGCCTCGGTTTCGGCGCCGGTGTCCGGCTTCGTGACGGTGTCGGTCCTGGCGCTGCCGCGCTCACCGGGCCGGTCGTCGTGGTGCTGTTCGTCCCCGCCTTCGGGCACGTGTGTCTCGTCGCGGGGAGCGGGCTCAGTCACGGGAGTGGATCAACCTACCGGGCTCTGGAGTTCGTAGTACGGGTTGTAGAGCACCTTCTGGCCGTCACGCTCCGCCATCCGGCCGCGGACCTTGATGGTCCGACCCGGCTCGATGCCGGGGATCCGGCGTCGGCCCAGCCAGATTAGCGTCACGCCCTGTGTTCCGTCGAACAACTCGGCCTGGAGCGTCGGAGTTCCCTCGCTCGGGCACAGCTCGACGCTGCGCAGTCTGCCGAGCACAGTCGCCTCTTCGCCGGACCGGCAGTCGCAGGCGCGCCGAGCACCCTCGGCGCCGGACCGTTCGGACATCTCGTCGGCGTCGAGGTCCTCGACGTCGGTGGTCAGCTTGCGAACCAACCGGCTGAAGTAGCCGCCGTCCTTGGCGGACATGGTGTGCTCCTGTGCTCCGGGGCCCCCGACTTCGCGGCCCGTGCGTAGACCAGCGTAGCTCTGGTTCACCTCAGGGAAACGGGTTTGCGCCAAGATCGCAACGTGACGTCCGCTATCCGCAACCGCCCCGTCGTCCTGCTGCCCGGGACGGGGTCCGACGAGGTGTTCGTGCAGGCGGTGTTCGCCGCGCCGTCGGCGCTGGTGGGTGCCCGGTTGATCACGCCGGCACCGCCGCCCGGGGCCGCGCTCGCCGACGGGTACCTGGCGGAGCTGGACCGGCTCGCGCGGGTGCACGGCTCGCTCGTGGTGGGCGGGATCTCGTTCGGCGCGCACCTCGCCGCGGAGTGGGCGGTGGCGAACCCCGGCCGTTGCGAGGGGCTGGTGTGCGCTCTCCCGGCCTGGAACGGCGAACCGGGCCTCGCGCCCGCGGCCGTCGCGGCGCGCGCCTCGGCGGATCTGGTGGCCGCGCAAGGGGTGGAGGGCGCGCTGGCCGCCGTGGCGGAGGGAAGCCCGGGCTGGTTGGTGGCCGAGCTGTCGCGCGCCTGGCGCCGCCACGGCGAGGACCTGGTGGCCGGGCTGCGGGTCGCAGCCGGGCGGCGGGCGCCGGCGTCGCCGGAGCTGGCCGCGGTGGCCGTGCCGGTCGGAGTGGCCGGGTGCGACGGCGACCTCGTGCACCCCGTGGCGGTGGCACGGGCGTGGGCCGCCGCGGTACCGCGTGGCGCAGTGGAGATCGTGCGCCTGGCGGACTTCGGACGGGACCGCGAAGTGCTGGGCCGGGCGGCGTTGCTGGCCTTCTTGACGGCCGAGAGCCGGTGAAAAGGGCCGTCGACGGGATCAGCGCCCCGTCGACGGCCCTTCCCGGACCGCGTCAGCCTTCTTGCTGCTCGGCGATGTGCTGCGCGACGGCGTCCGGCAGCGTGATGGGCAACGGCGTGCGCACCGGCATCGGGGAGTCGCCGCGGTCGACGATGGTGTGGCGCACGATCATGCGGAGCACGTCGGGCGCCTGCGCGGCCTGCGACTGCGGCCCGGCGATCACGCCGCGCAGCATCCAGCGCGGGCCGTCGACGCCCACGAAACGCAGCGCGACGTCGCCGACGATGGCCGACAGTTCCAGCCCCCACTCGCCACGGCCGACGCTCACCTTGGCGCCGTCGGCGCGCAGCTGGTCACCGAGCTCGGTGCCGACCTCACGCCACAGCCCGCCCGACCGCGGCGCCGCGTAGGCGCTGACCGTGATCTGGCCCTGCTCGGTCACCACGTGGACCGCGCGGACGCCGCCGGCCTCCGGGTCCATCTCGACCTGCACCTGCGAGCCGTCGGGCACCGGCACCCGCACCGAACCGAGGTCGATGCGCGGGATGCCGTCCTCCTCGGCGTCGGCGACGTCGAAGGGCCCCTGGTCGGTCTCCGACAGCTGGTTCTCGGGTTCGATCGCGTCGTCGGCGTCCGCCCCGGTGTCGCCGGTGTCGCTCTCGGCGGGCTCGGTGAGCTCGCTGTCGGACCTGCGCTTGCGTCCGAAGATCCCCACTACTTCTCCGTTCCTTCCCCAGTGCCCGCGTCCGCGCCGGGCACGTCAGGGACCAGTGTGGCGTGCCCGCCGGTCGAGCCGTAACCACCGGCGCCACGTTCGGTGTCACCGAGTTCGGCGACCTCGACGAACACGGCGTGCTCGACCCGCTGGATCACCAGCTGCGCGATCCGGTCGCCGCGCGCGAGCACGACCGGCTCGTGAAGATCATGATTGACGAGGCAGACCCGGATCTCACCGCGGTACCCCGCGTCGATCGTGCCGGGGGTGTTCACCACCGACAGCCCCACGCGGGCCGCGAGCCCCGAGCGCGGGTGGACGAACCCCGCGTGGCCGGGCGGCAGCGCGATCGCGACGCCGGTGCCCACCACCCCGCGTTCGCCGGGCCCGAGCACGATATCCGAGGTGGTGACGAGGTCGGCGCCGGCGTCGCCGGGCCGCGCGTACGCGGGCAACGGAACGCCGGGGTCGAGCCGGGTGAGGAGTACCTGAACGCTGGAGGACACGGGCGGCGAGACTACCCTTGTTCCGTGGCTGACACCGTGAACACCGCCGTGAAGCACGGCCTGGCGCACTCCGAACGGCTGTACGTGCCGTGGTGGGGCTGGCCGCTGCCGATGCTCGGCGCGATCCTGCTCGGGGTGGAGATCCACCTCGGGTACCCCTCGATCCCGGTGTGGATCCCGCTGCCGATCGCCGTGCTGGTGATGGCCGCGCTGCTGGTGTCGCTCGGCCGTTCGCGCGTGCGGGTGACGAGCGGCGACGAGCCCGAGCTGTGGGTCGGCGACGCGCACCTGCCGCTGCGCTTCGCCGGTGTGGTCGAGGTGCTCGAGAAGGACGACAAGCGCCGCGCGCTGGGGCGCGACGGCGACCCGGCCGCGTTCGTGATGCACCGCGGCTGGGTGGGCCCGGCGGTGCGCGTGCAGCTCACCGACCCGGCCGATCCCACGCCGTACTGGCTGTTCAGCACCCGCAAGCCGAAGCGCGTCGCCGAGTTGCTGCGCGCGCGTTCCTGAGCCGGGCATCGGCCCGGCGCCGGGTGGAGCGCATGCGGAAGGGGGCCGGCCTCGTGAGGCCGACCCCCTTTGCCCAGCTCGCGAGCGAGCTTCCCCGGACCGCCGCGACTGTGTCACCCCTGAAAAACCTGTGGTTCCCCTGAAGTCCTGTACGAGATCCCCGTACGCCGTCAGGCGCAGGCCTGTGCTCAGGCGCAGTCGCGGCAGATCAGCCGGCCGCCGTTGTCTTCGGCGAGCCTGCTGCGGTGGTGCACCAGGAAGCAGACCGAGCAGGTGAACTCGTCAGCCTGCTTCGGCACGACCTTCACGGTCATGTCCTCACCGGAAAGCCCGGAGAGGTCGGCACCAGGAAGCTCGAAGTTCTCGGCGTTCGCGTCCTCGTCGACGTCGACGACGCCGGACTGGTTCTCGTTGCGCCGGGCCTTCAGCTCCTCCAACGAGTCTTCGGCCAGCTCGTCGGCTTCGCTGCGGCGCGGAGCGTCGTAGTCGGTAGCCATGTGTCCCTCACCCCTGCGAATCAGCTTGTCTTGTTCTTCCGGTCCCACAGGGTCGAACCCGTGAGCCCGTCGTGCCGCTGGTCAACGTTCCAGCGCCCCTGTTTGTGCCCGGCGCCCGCAGTGACCGAGGTCTCAGCCAGGTGCCCCTCTTCCTGCGGCCGGAGCCCGGGAAGGGTAGCTCACGCTTCGCGCGGCTCCGCACCGAGTCGCACATTGCTTGAATTTCGTCACCCGACAGGGGGAATCCGCTGGTGAGACGGCTGTCCTCCACCAAGGTTGCCCGCTCGTCGTGAAGATCACCCGGGAGCGGTGTCCGCTTGCCCGGCCGGACGTCTCCGTGGTGCGATCGGCGGACCCGGGATTCACGGCTCGGCCTCGGCGGGGACGCCGGTGGGCACGGGGTGACCCGCGCCATCGCGCGCCGTGCGGAGCGCCTAGGCTGAGCGGCTACGGCGGCCCGTACGGTTCCGCCGACGACACCGGGGACCACACCGATCGGCGCGCGGGGCGCCGCGCGGTGCCGGGGGTCACGGGGCGATGGGGTTTGCGGGGATCCGCGTTCGGGAAGGGACGGGGCAGGTGGCGTCGGGGAACGGCTCGGGGGACCGTGGTGCGCGGCCTTATCGCAAGCACCGGCCGCTGCCCGCGCTCATCGTGATCGGGGTGCTCGCCCTCGGCGCGGTGTTCGTGTGGGTGCACGCGGTCGTCGGTCGCGGGGACGTCGACGAGGCCGTGGTCTGCACGCCGGCCCCGACTCCACCACCAGGCACCACGTACACGACCGTGCCCCACAACGGTCTCGACGACCGCTCCCCCGTGCCGCCCGACAAGGTTGCGGTCAAGGTGCTCAACGCCAGCAGCACGCGCGGCCAGGGCAGCATCACCACCACGGCGCTGCGCGAGCTCGGCTTCAGCGCGGTCGGCGACCCGGCCAACGACCCCGCCTACCCCAAGGGCGACGCCAAGTGCCGCGGCCAGATCCGCTACGGCGAGAACGGCGCCACGGCCGCGCGCACGGTCAGCCTCGTGGCCCCGTGCGCCGAGCTCGTGCGCGACAACCGCAAGGACGCCAGCGTCGACCTCGTCACCGGCACGCTGTTCGACGACCTCCGCCCGCGGCCCGAGGCGCGCCAGATCCTGCAGAAGCTCGCCGACTGGTCCAAGGCCCACCAGGGCGGTGGCGGCAACGAGCAGTCCACCGGCCCCGGCGCACCCGTGATCGACCAGACGATGCTCGCCGCGGCGCGCGACGTCGCCTGCTGACCCCAGGCCCGAGCACGCCCCGGCACCTTCCTGCGGCGCCGCGCGGCAGCGTTCCCCCGGCGTTCCCCCGGCGTTCCCCCGGCGTTCCCCCGGCGTTCCCCCGGCACTGCCCCGCTCGACCACCGGCTCCGCCGAACCCCGCCGGGCCCGAACCCGCGCGAACGGGCCCGGGCAGGCCACTCAGACGCTCTTGGCGTCCAGCGTCGACAGGACCCCGCGCAGTGGTTCCGCGATACCGGGTGCCGCCGCGAAGGTCATGTCGTCGCCCAGGTCCGGAGCCGAGCCCGGCAGCAGGACCGTCGCGCCCGCCTCGGCCGCGACCAGCGCCGCGGCGGCCCAGTCCCAGCGGTGCAGGCCGTGCTCGAAGTAGGCGTCGAGCCAGCCCGCGCCCACCGCGCACAGCTCGAGCGACGCCGCGCCGCCCCGGCGCAGGTCGCGCACGTGCCCGAGCAGCTCGCCCGCCAGCGCGCCCTGGCGCACGCGGCGCTCGCGGGCGTAGGCGAACCCCGTGCCGACCAGCGACAGGTCCAGCCGCGTCGGCGAGGAAACCGACAGGCGGTGCCCGTCGAGCCACGCGCCCTGGCCCCGCGCGGCCGTCCAGCGGCGGCCGCTGACCGGTTCCACGACCGCCCCGGCCACCGACACCCCGTCGACCTGGGCGGCCAGCGACACCGCGAACGCGGGCAGCCCGTAGAGGAAGTTGACGGTCCCGTCGATCGGGTCCACCACCCACGTCACGCCGGTGCCGGGCGCGGCGCCGCCGCCTTCCTCGCCGAGCACGGGCTCTCCCGGGCGCAGCTCGGCCAGCCGCGCCCGCACCAGCTCCTCGGACTCCCGGTCGACCGCGGTCACCACGTCGGTGTCCGCCGACTTGGTGTCCACCCGGACCTCACCGCCGGCCTGCATGGCGGTCCAGGCCGCCCGCACCAGCGCGGCCGCCTCGACCGCCACCTGCTCCGCAACGCTTTTCAGCAACGACTCGTCAGCTCCCACGTCCGACATGTCACCACATCCGGTTAAAGTCTCCGCAGCAGACTTCTGAATCGTGCGAGAAGGGACCACGTCAGTGACGGCGACCCGAGGTTTCGGAATCGACATCGGCGGCAGCGGGATCAAGGGCGCGCTGGTCGATTTGGAGACCGGACAGCTCATCGGCGAGCGGCACCGGATCGAGACTCCGCAGCCGTCGACCCCCGACGCCGTCGCGGACGTGGTGGCCGACATCGTGCGCACCGCGGAGTGGGACGGGCCGGTCGGGGTCACGCTCCCGGCGGTGGTCAAGAAGGGCGTCGCGCACACCGCGGCCAACATCGACAAGGCGTGGATCGGCACGGACGCCGACGCGCTGTTCGCCAAGCGGCTCGGCAAGAGCGTCGCGGACGTGGCCATGCTCAACGACGCCGACGCGGCCGGCATGGCCGAGATCCGGTTCGGCGACGAGCGCGCCCGCACCGGCCTCACGGCCCTGCTGACCTTCGGCACCGGCATCGGCAGCGCGGTGTTCCACGACGGCAAGCTCGTGCCCAACACCGAGTTCGGCCACCTCGAGGTCGACGGCCACGACGCGGAGAAGCGCGCCGCGGCGTCGGTCAAGGACAACGAGGGGCTCTCGTACCACCAGTGGTCCAAGCGGGTGCACCGCTACCTCACGGTGCTCGAGAACCTGATCTGGCCGGATCTGTTCATCGTCGGCGGCGGCGTGAGCAAGAAGGCCGAGAAGTGGGTGCCGCTGCTCGACGTGCGGACCCCGGTCATCGTCGCCTCGCTGCAGAACAACGCCGGCATCGTCGGCGCCGCCGCGGCCGCGGTCGAGGGCATCGGGCACTGAGTCCCGCACACCGCCGGACACGTCCGGGAACCGCCGCGAAAACACACGCGCGGGTCACGGAAGGGTCACGCGCAGGTACCGTGCGGCAGGCCGGAGGGTGATCGCTTCGCGACGCACTGCCCGGCCGTCGTTACAATGGAACGCGGCCCACGGCTGCGGGACTGAAAACCGCAGGCCGAGGCGTGTTCCCCGAATGTGAGGCAGCCGAGGTGGCGATACCTCGGCTCGTCATGATCGACCGCTGCGAAAGGGCGTAAGTGGCAGCCGCAAGAACCGCAACGCGAAGCGGGACGAAGACAGCGACCGCAGCCGGCGAGCCGGCCGACGAGGCAGCCACCGGCGCGGCGAAACCCAAGACCGCCGGCGCGAAGAAGGCTCCGGTCAAGAAGGCACCGGCCAAGAAGCCCGCCACCAAGGCCAAGGGCGAGGACGGCGAGCCCGACGGTCCGGTCGACCTCGACGAGGCCGAACTCGACAGCCCGGACCTGTCCGACCTGGAAGAGGTCGAGGTCGACGTCGTCGACGAGACGGTCAACGACGAGGTCGCCGACGACGACTCCGACGACTCGGAGGACGAGGCCGACGCCGAGGAAGCGGAGACGCCTGCCGCGCGCCGCCGCAACGCAGCCGCCGAGAAGGGCCCGAAGTCCGCCTCGGACAACCCCGACTTCGTCTGGGACGAGGAGGAGTCCGAGGCGCTTCGCCAGGCGCGCAAGGACGCCGAGCTCACCGCCTCGGCCGACTCGGTGCGCGCCTACCTCAAGCAGATCGGCAAGGTCGCGCTGCTCAACGCCGAGGAGGAGGTGGAGCTCGCCAAGCGCATCGAGGCGGGCCTCTACGCCGCCGAGCGCGTGCGCACCGCCGAGGAGGAGGGCGAGAAGCTCGTCACCCAGATGCGCCGCGATCTCAAGTGGATCGTGCGCGACGGCGAGCGGGCCAAGAACCACCTGCTGGAGGCCAACCTCCGCCTCGTGGTCTCGCTGGCCAAGCGCTACACCGGTCGTGGCATGGCGTTCCTGGACCTCATCCAGGAGGGCAACCTCGGTCTGATCCGCGCGGTGGAGAAGTTCGACTACACCAAGGGCTACAAGTTCTCGACGTACGCCACGTGGTGGATCCGCCAGGCGATCACCCGCGCGATGGCCGACCAGGCTCGCACCATCCGCATCCCGGTGCACATGGTCGAGGTCATCAACAAGCTCGGCCGCATACAGCGCGAACTCCTGCAGGACCTCGGCCGTGAGCCGACGCCCGAGGAGCTCGCCAAGGAAATGGACATCTCGCCGGAGAAGGTCCTGGAGATCCAGCAGTACGCTCGCGAGCCGATCTCGCTGGACCAGACCATCGGCGACGAGGGCGACTCGCAGCTCGGTGACTTCATCGAAGACTCCGAAGCGGTCGTCGCGGTCGACGCGGTGTCGTTCACGCTGCTGCAGGACCAGCTCCAGTCGGTGCTGCAGACGCTGTCCGAGCGCGAGGCGGGCGTGGTCCGGCTGCGCTTCGGCCTCACCGACGGCCAGCCCCGCACGCTCGACGAGATCGGCCAGGTCTACGGCGTCACGCGCGAGCGCATCCGCCAGATCGAGTCGAAGACGATGTCGAAGCTGCGGCACCCGTCGCGGTCCCAGGTGCTGCGCGACTACCTGGACTGAACCAGTCTTCTCCAGCGAAGAACCCCGTCACCGACAAGCGGTGGCGGGGTTCTTCGCGTTTGCGCGAAGAACGCGACCGGCCACTGTGGATCCACGGCAGTGGATCAACGGCAGTCCACCCAGGGCAGCCGCGCCGGACGACCGGCCCGAACCATGCCGGTATTGTCCGTTTCACCGTTCCGCTTGATCCGAAACATTTTCGCGGTGTTCCGGAAACATTTCGGAACGTGATCCGCAGTGCGCGAAAGACCACTGACCGCAACCTGTCGCCCGTACTGATTACGCGGGATGTTCGCCCACCGCAACACCCGAAAGTCGGTGCTTCACGAGCCCGCGGCGGAAATCGTGATTATTTGGTTGTATGGGAACCAAGAACGCAGCCCGCTTCCCGGTTATGCTGCGCCGACAACGAGCGTCAGCAGCATTCGGAAGGCAGCACCGGCTAGTGTTTTCGACGAAAACTCAATCGGGCGAGAGTCAGGCGTGGCCGTCGGTACGGAGTGGAACCTCCGTTCCCGGTGAATCGAGGAAACCGTGATCGGCTTCCTCCTCCGCCGCCTCGTCAACTACGTGGCATTGTGCCTGGTCGCCACCTTCGCGGCCTTTTCCTTGGCGTCGCTGGCTTTCAGCCCGCTCGACGCGCTGAAGCTGCGGAACCCCCCGGCTCCGCAGTCCACAATCGACGCCAAGGCGGCCGAGCTCTACCTGAACCAGCCCATCCCCGAGCGCTTCTTCACCTGGCTCGGCGGAGTGCTGCACGGGAACTTCGGCCGCACGGTCGCCGACCAGCCGATCACCGACGAGCTGTTCCGCCGCGCCGGCGTGAGCCTGCGGCTGTTCCTGCTGGGCATCACGATCGGCATCATCATCGGCGTGCTCGTGGGTGTCGTGAGCGCGATCCGGCAGTACAAGATCAGCGACTACGTGGCCACCACGTTCTCGTTCGTCGTGCTGTCCACCCCGGTGTTCGTGATCGCCACGATCCTCAAGGCGGGCGCGCAGTCGGTGAACGACAACCTGCTCGGCGGGTACCAGTTCTTCATCGTGCAGGGTGAAACCAGTGGTCTGGACGGCAGCTTCGGCGACGTGCTGCTCGACCGGTTGCAGCACATCATCGTGCCGACCCTGGCGATCGTGCTCACGCAGGTCGCGTACTACAGCCGCTACCAGCGTTCGGCGATGCTCGACGTGCTCGGCTCCGACTTCCTGCGCACCGCCCAGGCCAAGGGCCTCACCCGCCGGCGCGCGTTGTTCAAGCACGGCCTGCGCACGGCGCTGATCCCCATGGCGACGCTGTTCGCGTTCGGCTTCGGGCTGCTCATCACGGGCGGCATCTTCACCGAGCGGATCTTCGGCTGGTACGGCATGGGCGACTGGCTGGTGACCGGGATCCAGAAGCAGGACACCAACATCGTCTCCACCGTGACCCTGTTCATCGCGATCTGCGTGCTGCTGGCCGGGTGGCTGGCCGACGTGCTCTACGCCGCGCTCGACCCGAGGGTGAGGATCTGATGGCCGCTCCCGTGAACGAGGCCGACCTCGCCGACTCGGCGATCCTGGCGGCCGACACGCAGAACGAGACCGACGCCAAGTCGTCCAGCCGCGGCAAGCTCGTGCTGCGCCGCTTCCTGCGCAACCGGCTCGCGCTGGTCTCGCTGGCCGTGATCGTGGTGTTCTACATCCTCGCTTTCACCTACACGTGGTACTCGCCGTGGTCCTACGACGAGCTCGACCCGCTGTCGAACCTGCTGCCGCCGGACGGGAACCACTGGTTCGGCACGAACCAGATCGGTGGCGACATGTTCGCGCAGACCATGCGCGGGCTGCAGAAGTCGCTCACGATCGGCCTGCTGGCCGCGCTGTTCTCCACCGGCGTCGCCTCGATCGTCGGCGCAGCCGCCGGTTACTTCGGCGGCTGGACCGACCGCATCGCCATGTGGGTGGTCGACCTGCTGCTGATCCTGCCGCCGTTCCTGATCATCTCGATCCTCTCGCCCGCCTTCCGCGGCAAGACCTGGCTGATCCTGGTCGGCCTGATCGCGTTGTTCCAGTGGATGATCACCGCCCGCATCGTGCGCGGCATGACGCTGACGTTGCGCGAACGCGAGTTCGTGAAGGCCGCGAAGTTCATGGGCCAGCCGGCGTGGCGGATCATCGCCAAGCACATCGTGCCCAACATGGCGTCGCTGCTGATCATCGACGCGACGATCAACGTCGGCGTCGCGATCATCACCGAGACCTCGCTGTCGTTCTTCGGGTTCGGCGTGCAGTCGCCCGACGTCTCGCTCGGCACGCTCATCGCGAGCGGCACCGACTCCGTGCGCACGTTCCCCTGGCTGTTCTACATCCCGGCGGGCTTCCTCGTGGTCACCGTGCTCGCGGTGAACTACGCGGGTGACGGCCTGCGCGACGCGCTCGACCCGTCGTCTTCGCGGTCGCGGCGCAAGGAACGCAAGCGCATCTTGAACAACACAGCCGAAAAGGCATCTTCCGCTTCCAGCACTGCAGGAGCCTCAGCATGACCGCCTCGCTCGCACTGGGCGCGGAGACCGAGAAGCCCACCGGCACCGTGCTCGAGGTCGCCGACCTCGACGTGTCGTTCCCGTCGGAGTCCGGCCGCGTGCACGCGGTGCGCGGACTGTCGTACCAGGTCGCTGCCGGCGAGGTGCTGGGCATCGTCGGCGAGTCCGGGTCCGGCAAGTCGGTGTCGTCGCTCGCGGTCATGGGCCTGCTCCCGCCGCAGGCGCGCATCTCCGGCTCGATCCGGTTCCAGGGCAGCGAGCTCATCGGCAAGTCCGACACCGAGCTGTCGAAGCTGCGCGGCAAGAAGATCTCGATGGTCTTCCAGGACCCGCTGTCGGCGCTCACGCCGGTGTACACGGTCGGTGCGCAGATCGCGGAAGCGCTGCTGGTGCACGCCAAGGGCTCGATGACCAAGCAGCAGGCCAACAACCGGGCCGTGGAGCTGCTCGACCTCGTCGGCATCCCGAACGCGGTGGCGCGCGCCAAGGCGTTCCCGCACGAGTTCTCCGGCGGCATGCGCCAGCGCGCGGTGATCGCCATCGCGATCGCCAACGACCCGGACCTGATCATCGCCGATGAGCCGACCACCGCGCTCGACGTGACGGTGCAGGCCCAGGTGCTGGAGGTGCTCAAGACCGCGCAGGAGGTGACCGGCGCCGGCATCGTGATCATCACCCACGACCTCGGTGTGGTCGCCGGGTTCGCCGACCGGCTGATGGTCATGTACGCCGGGCGCGCCGTGGAGCAGGGCCCGGTCGAGACCATCTACGCCCAGCCGCGCATGCCCTACACGCTGGGCCTGCTGGGCTCGATCCCTCGCGTCGACGCGCAGGAGAAGCAGCCGCTGGTGCCCATCGAGGGCCAGCCGCCGTCGCTGGTGAACCTGCCGACCGGCTGCCCGTTCGCACCGCGGTGCCCGCTGGCGATCGACGCGTGCCGCCAGGCCGAGCCGGAGCTGCTCACGATCACGCCGGGCAACCCGAACGCTCCCGTCGACACCACCCACCGCGCCGCCTGCATCCGCACCGACGAGCTGGCGGGTCCGAAGGCCGACGCGGCCGAGGTGTACGGCGCCGAGGTGATCGAGGACGCGCCGGTCGCGGCGGTGCCGCGGGACAAGCGCACCACCGTGCTCGACGTGCGGGACCTGCAGAAGCACTACCAGATCACCAAGGGCGCGGTGCTCAAGCGCAAGGCCGGCACGGTCAAGGCGGTCGACGGCATCAGCTTCGACATCGTCGAGGGCGAGACGCTCGGCCTGGTCGGCGAGTCCGGCTGCGGCAAGTCGACGACGCTCATGGAGATCCTCGAGCTGGTCGCCCCGCAGCACGGTTCGGTGGCGGTGCTGGGCCGCGACGTCGCGAAGATGAGCGGCAAGACGCGCAAGGAGATCCGGCGCGACCTGCAGGTGGTGTTCCAGGACCCGATGGCCGCGCTCGACCCGCGGCTGCCGATCGGCGACATCATCGCCGAGCCGATGACCACCCACGGCTACGACAAGGCCCGCATCGCCAAGCGCGTGCCCGAGCTGCTCGGGCTCGTGGGCCTGCGCGCCGAGCACGCCGACCGGTACCCGGCGGAGTTCTCCGGCGGGCAGCGCCAGCGCATCGGCATCGCCCGGGCGCTCGCGCTGGAGCCGAAGCTGATCGTGCTCGACGAGCCGGTGTCCGCGCTCGACGTGTCGATCCAGGCCGGTGTGATCAACCTGCTCGACGAGCTGAAGGCGAAACTCGGCCTGTCGTACCTGTTCGTGGCCCACGACCTGTCGGTGGTGCGCCACATCGCCGACCGCGTGGCCGTGATGTACCTGGGCAAGATCGTCGAGATCGGCGACGTGCAGACGGTGTTCGAGGCGCCGCAGCACCCCTACACCCAGGCGCTGCTGTCCGCGATCCCGATCCCCGACCCGGTGAAGGAACGCGAGCGGACCCGGATCATCCTCACCGGTGATCTGCCCAGCCCGGCGAACCCGCCCTCGGGCTGCCGGTTCCGCACGCGCTGCTTCGTCTTCTCGCAACTGTCCGAACAGGACAAACAGAAGTGCATCGACGTCGAGCCGCCGCGCGAGTCCCGCGCGGCCGACCACGACGTCGCCTGCCACTACGCCAAGACCCGCGAAGTCGTGTAGCCACGCATCCGTTGGCACACAGGGAAAGAAAGGTAGACACAATGCGACGGAGAATGGCCGCACTCGTGGCTCCCGTTGCCGCTCTGGGGCTCCTGCTCGCCGCGTGCGGCGGTGGTGCCTCCAACAGTGGCAACAGCGGACTTCAGGACGCCGGCACCCAGCAGGTCAAGAACGCGGACATCAACGCGATGCCGCTCGACAAGATCAAGGACGGCGGCGACTTCAAGTGGCCGGTCGACCAGCTGCCGGACAACTGGAACTACAACGAGGTCGACGGCACGGTGGCCGACGGCGCGTGGATGTTCGGCGCCATCCTGCCCTACCCGTTCCCGCAGAACTCGGACGCGACGGTGGGCGTCGACCCGAGCTATCTGACCTCGGCCGAGGTCATCAGCACCGATCCGCAGGTCGTCGAGCTGAAGATCAACCCGAAGGCCAAGTGGAGCAACGGCCGGGCGTTCTCGTGGGAGGACTACGCCGCGCAGGCGAAGGTCCTCAACGGCAAGGACCCGGCCTACCAGGTCTCGCAGACCACGGGTTACGAGGACATCGCCAAGGTCGAGAAGGGCACTGACGACCAGGACGTGAAGATCACCTTCGCGAAGAAGTTCGCGGAGTGGAAGTCGCTGTTCAGCCCGCTCTACCCCAAGGAGCTGAACGCCGACGCGAACACCTTCAACACCTCCTGGGCGCAGAAGCCGGCGATCACCGCGGGCCCGTTCAAGGTCAAGAGCATCGACCAGACCGGCAAGACCGTGGTCTTCGAGAAGGACCCGAACTGGTGGGGCCCGAAGCCGAAGCTGGACACCGTGACCTACAAGGTCGTGGAGCGCGCCGCGCTGCCGGACGCCTTCGCCAACGGCCAGATCGACTTCTACAACCTGAACAACGACATCAACGCCTTCAAGCGTGCGCAGGCCGACCCGAACGCGGTCATCCGCCAGTCCAACAACCCGGACTACACGCACATCACCTTCAACGGTGCGCCGAGCTCCATCCTGGCCGACAAGGACCTGCGCCTGGCGATCATGAAGGGCATCGACACCGTCGGGATCAGCAAGGCGATCCTCGGCCAGATGCAGAAGGACACCACGCCGCTGGGCAACCACCTGTTCCTCAAGGGCTCCAAGACCTACGAGGACAACTCGGGGCCGTACAAGTACAACGTGGACGCCGCGAAGGCCGAGCTCGACAAGCTGGGCTGGAAGCTCTCGGGTGACACCCGCGCCAAGGACGGCAAGCAGCTCAAGCTGCGCCTGGTCATCCCGACCGCGACCCCGATCAGCCAGCAGACCGGTCAGATCCTGCAGTCGGAGCTCAAGGCGATCGGTGTCGGGCTGGACATCCAGGCCGTGCCGAGCACCGAGTTCTTCAAGAACTACGTCAACGTCGGCAACTTCGACCTGACGCTGTTCCGCTGGCTGTCGAACTCGTTCCCCATCGGCGGCAGCAAGGGCATCTACTACCTCGACCCGAAGAACATCGCCCAGAACTACGGCCGCATCGGTGACGACAAGCTGAACCAGCTGCTCGACACCGCGGCGCAGGAACTGGACGACACGAAGCGGGCCGCGGACATCAACGCCGCCGACAAGGAGATCTGGGCCGTCGGGCACCAGCTCCCGATCTTCCAGTCGCCGGGTGCGTTCGCCGTGCGCAAGACCCTGGGCAACTTCGGTTCGCCGGGTTACGCGAACACGCCGTACGACTACACCAAGATCGGCTTCGTGAAGTAAGGCGCTACCCCGGGAGAGCGGCGTGGGCCCCGGCCCGCGCCGCTCTTTCCTTTGTGGACGATCTAAGGTGGGTACCGTGCGGACGATCCTGCGGCTGCGGCCGGTGCGTCACCTCCTCGTGACGAGTGCCGTCGTGCTCATCGCGTGCGCCGTGGTGTTCGTGGTGCAGCTGCTGGAGTTCTCATCCGCGCAGACGCAAGTGCGCGGCATCACCGCGCAGGCCACCGGCACCGTGGTGCGCAGTGCCGACGGAACGGCCACCGTGCGTTTCCCCGTTGCCGGCGGCGCCGAAGCCACGGCTGACGTGTCACTCGACAGCTCGGCACCGAAGCCCGGCACGAACGTGCCCGTGCTCTACGACCCGGCGCAGCCCACGCGCGCCCTGATCCGCGACGCCACCCCGATCGTCACCGCCGACCGCGCCACCACCTACGCCACGGTGACCGTGGTCGCGGCCGCCGCCGTGCTGGCGGTGGACTTCTTCCTGCTGTTCACGCGCTTCCTGCGGCCCGCGCGCGCCACGGCTTCGGCGCCGGTCCCCGTGCGCCGGGTGAAGGTGCAGCGCGGGGTGCTCACCCGCTCGTGGATCGAGACCGAGACGGCCGTGCCGCGCTGGATCCCCGTGTACTTCTCCCCCACGCTGATCGGTTTGCCGGCGCCGGCCAAGGTCACCCTCCTCGGCGACGTCCGCGGCGACCGGCACGTCGCCGTGCGGGTGGGCGACGAGCTGCTCTACCCCTCCGGCGCCGTGCGGACCACCGAACCGCGCGGGCGCCGCACCGACAACCCCGCCGAACCCGACGACGAGCGCGCCCTCGCCGCGGCCCATCCGGTGTCCCTGGCCCGCCAGTTCCGCGCCGACCTGCCGGTGCTGGCCGTCGCGCCCGTCGTCGGCGCCTTCTGGGCCTTCGTCGACGGCAGCGGCTTCGACGGCTGGCTGGTGGTCACCGTGCTGGTCGCCGCCTTCGGCTTCTGGTGGGCCGCACTGCGCGGCTCGGACCCGTCAGTCTGACCCCAGCTCCGCGAGCACCGCGGCGAGCTCGTCGTAGGAATCGGCGAGTTTCTCCTCGCGGTCGAGCCGGTGGCGTTCCAGGCGCAGCGCGCCGAGGTGGCGGGCGCGGTAGTAGAGCGCACGCCGACGGGCGACCGGCGAGTCGTCGAGCGGGCCGTAGGACGTCCAGAACTCGTCGCGTTCGGCGCCCGGCTTGGCCTGGGCCATGTGGACCGGCCAGTCGGCCGCCGGGTCGCCCCACCAGCTGCGGTCGTGGTCGTAGACGCCGGTGACGCGCAGGTCGTCGGTGAGCATCACGTTGATCGTCCAGAGGTCGCCGTGCAGCAGGCGGGGTGAGGTGACCTCGTCGAGCACGGCGGCGTCGCGGGCGGCGAGCCGGCCGATCTCGCGCAGGTCGGCGGCGTCGAGGCCACGGTCTTCCAGGTCGAGGGCGTTGTCGGCGAAGTACGCCACCAGCGCTTCGCTCCACGTGGCGAAGTGCGGCCCGGCGACCGGGCCGAAGCCAGGCCCGCGCACGCCGTGCACCAGGCGGGTGAGCCGGCCCAGCTCGCGGTAGAACGGCCCGCGCTCGGCCGGTGGGTACGTCGGCAGCACGTCGGGGCCGGCGCGGCCGGTGAGCACGGCCTGCACCACGTAGTCGCGCGGGATGACCTCGTGGGTGAAATCCGCCGCGATCGTGCGGGGCAGCAGGTGCGCGATGGGGGCGAAGTAGGGCGCCGCGAGGTATTCGTTGCGCATGAACTGCCACTCGATCCGCGTCTGCCGCGCCGGTTCCGGGGCCACGCGCAGGATCACCGGCCCGTCGGCGAGCTCGACGCGGTAGGTCGTGTTGTAGCCGCCCCAGCCCAGCTCGGTGGCCGCCTCGACGCGGGTGCCGGGCCCGAACACGCGCTCACACACGGCTTCGATCTGCTCGGGTCCGAGCTGCTGCTGGAACGCCCCGGCGGGACGGTCGAGGGGGCGGAAGTCCATGCTCCCATCCTGGCAGCCCGGCCTCAGGGAACAGCGAGGCCTTCGCGCCTCAGCAACTCCTCGACGCGCAACCGTTCGAGGTCACGGTCGATGCCCTCGGGCAGGTCGGCGAGCCGCTGCTCGACGCCGACCGCGCGGCACGCCGTCTGCAGCAGCTCGTCGTAGGCCTGACGGGTGCCGAACCGGCGGGCCGCCGGCGTGCCGGGCGGGTAGGACGCGAGCAGGCGGTGCACGCGCCGCAGGTCGGCCGACAGGCGTTCGACCGGCGGGCCCGCGGGCGCCGGCCGTTCGCGGCGGCGGTCGCGCACCCAGCGGTAGACGGCGGGCACGCGCAGCGCGCACCAGAAGAGCGCCGAGGGCGCCAGGCTGACCACGGCGAAGAGGACGAGAGGCCCGGCCACGCTGCCGGTCGCGTCGGCCACGCGTCCAGTGTAAGCCGCGTCACAGCTGATCGGGGCGCCGTTTGCGGGCGCGTTCGGCGAAGAGCAGGCCCGCGCCGACCGCGAGCAGCACGGCGCCGGCCGCGATGTGCAGCTGCGGGGGCAGGACGTGCAGCTGCACGAACCAGCTCGGGTCGGCCGAGCCGGCGAGCCGGTTGATCAGCCCGCCGGCCCCCTGGATCACGAGCAGGAGACCGAGAAGCTCGATCACGACGTCACCCGGCTCGGCTCGTCCTGCTTGCCGAACACCTCGGTCCACAGCGGGCCGGCGACGAGCCAAATACCGACGAGCCCGCCGAGGCGCGGCAGCCAGTCCCACAACGGACCGACCTGATCCTCGGCAACGCCGAGGGCATCGAGGTGGTGGGCGAGGCCGCCGACGGCGCCACCGCGGTGCACCAGACCCGCGCGCTCAAGCCGGACGTCGTGCTCATGGACGTGCGCATGCCCGGCACCGACGGCATCACCGCCACGCGTGAGCTCGTCGCCGAAGGTCTCGCTCAGGTCCTCGTGCTCACCACGTTCGACCTCGACGAGTACGTGCACGCCGCCCTGCGTGCCGGAGCCGCCGGGTTCCTGCTCAAGTCCGTGGAAGCGCCCCGGCTGATCGAGGCCGTGAAGCTCGTCGCCGCGGGTGAGGGCGTGCCGGTGCCACAGGTCACGCGCAAGCTGATCACGGCGTTCGCGCAGTCCGCCGGGAAACCCGCGGCCGCTCCGCCGGGGCTCGCCGACCTGACCGACCGCGAACGCGAGGTGCTGGGCTGCCTGGGCGACGGCCTGTCCGACGCCCAGATCGGCACCCGCCTGCACATCGGCGAGACGACGGTCAAACCGCACGTCTCGCGGGTGCTCACCAAGCTCGGCCTGCGCTCGCGCGTACAGGCGGCGATCCTTGCTCAGGAAGCCGGGCTCGCCGGGCAGTAGCGGGCAACCGTTGTGCGCGACACCCCGTGACCTCTTAACGTTCCCCCATGGGTGTGCGGAGAACGTTGGACGTGGACGAGGTCCTGAAGCGTCAGGACTCGGGCGAGCTGAAGCGGCGGCTCAGGGGACGCGATCTGGTGGGGTTCGGCGTCGGGATCATCATCGGGACCGGCATCTTCACCCTCGCCGGCGTCGAGGCCAAGACCCACGCCGGCCCGGCGGTCACGTTGTCGTTCGTGATCGGCGCGATCGTCGCGGGGCTCGCGGCGCTGTGCTATGCGGAGCTGGCCTCCAGCGTGCCGACGGCCGGCAGCGCCTACACCTACGCGTTCGCCACGCTCGGCGAGGTGTTCGCGTGGATCATCGGCTGGGACCTGCTGCTGGAGTTCGCGCTCGGTGCCGCCGTGGTGTCCCGCGGCTGGTCCGGATACCTGGCGAACCTGCTGGGCCTGCCGCAGAAGTGGTTCGGCGACGACGCGAAGGTGAACGTCGGCGCGGTGATCATCATCGCCGTGCTCACGGTGGTCGCTGTGCTGGGCATCAAGGAATCGGCGTGGCTGACGAACCTGCTGGTGTGCGTGAAGGTCGCCGTGTGCGTGCTGATCGTCGTGGTCGGCGTGTTCTACATCAAGGGCGCCAACCTCACGCCGTTCGTCCCGCCGGCGCAGCCGCCCTCGGGTGGCACGGGCGTGCTCGAACAGCCGGTGGTTCAGGCCGCGCTCGGGCTGGAGCAGTCGGTGTACGGCATCGCGGGCGTGGTGACCGCGGCGGCCGTGGTGTTCTTCGCCTACACCGGTTTCGAGGCGCTGGCCAACCTCGGTGAGGAGACGCTGAACCCGCGCAAGGACCTGCGCGTGGGCATCCTCGGCGCGCTGGCCGTCTGCGCCGTGCTGTACATCGCCGTGTCGATCGTGCTCACCGGCA
Source organism: Amycolatopsis sp. NPDC004368 (assembly GCF_053602515.1). Taxonomy (NCBI): domain Bacteria; kingdom Bacillati; phylum Actinomycetota; class Actinomycetes; order Pseudonocardiales; family Pseudonocardiaceae; genus Amycolatopsis; species Amycolatopsis sp. NPDC004368. The sequence goes on from NZ_JBSGDT010000013.1 coordinate 167,316, forward strand.
TGATCCCGTTCACCGACATCGACACCGGCGCCCCGCTCGCCGCCGCGTTCGACAGCGTCGGCCAGCACTGGGTCGGTGCCCTGATCTCGCTGGGCGCGGTGACCGGCCTGACGTCGGTGATGATGGTCGAGCTGGTCACCATCGGGCGCATCGGCTTCGCCATGGGCCGCGACGGCCTGCTGCCCAAGGCCATCGGCACCACCCACCCCCGCTGGGGCACCCCGCACCGCATGACCATCGGCGGCGCCGTGCTCATCGCCGTGCTCGCGGCCTTCGTGCCCATCTCGGCGCTGTCCGACATGGTCAGCATCGGCGCCCTCTCGGCGATGATCATCGTGGCCGTGGCGGTCCCCGTGCTGCGCCGTCGCCGTCCGGACCTGAAGCGGCCGTTCACGGTGCCGTTCTCGCCCGTGGTGCCGATCATCGCGGCGGTGGCGTGTTTCTACCTCATGCTGAACCTCGACGTGCTCACCTGGATCCGCTTCGCCGCGTGGCTCGTGATCGGGCTGCTGATCTACGTCTTCTACGGGCGCAAGCATTCGCGGCTGGCGCCGGGGAACCGCACGGAATCGAAGAGTTAGCCGAACCCGGGCCGCAGGCCCGCGCCGGCGACCGCTTCGGCGAGCTCGCCGGCGTGGGCCGCGTCCGCCACGAGCAGCAGCACGCCGCGCCCGGCCAGCGCGGCGGTGACCCACTCCACGGGCTGCTCGTGGATCCCGTTGTCCCCCAACACGGGATAGGTGTCCACAACGGACAGCAGTGTGCCCTCGGCCCCGATCCGCACGCCGGTCAGCAGCACGTGGTGGCGCCCCGGCGGTCGCCAGTGGTTCGTCCACAGGGGAGGGACGCCGGCGTCGAGGTAGTCGAGCAGCGCGCGGTGCGGTGTGTCGGGTGACCCCAGCTCGGCGGCGTCCAGCCGCGCGATCACCGCCACGCGCGGCAGCTCCCACAGCGCCGCCAGCAGGCCCAGCAACGCCGGCGCAGACCACTCCCCCGTCGCCGGCACGACCCGCAACCGCTTGCCCGACACCGTTTCCACTGCCGCGGCCAGCGCCTGCGGAGCCGTGTCCGCGGTCGCGGCGTCGCACGGAACGGGCAGCCGGAAGTCGTCGCGGTGCTGCGCACCCGCGGGCGGCTCGCCCGGCGCCCGAACCGTCCCGGCGGCCACGGCGACCTCGTCCTGGTCCGCCACGGCGCAGCCGGCCGCCCGCAGCGCGGCCAGCGCCGTGAACGCCGCCGCCAGCCCGTCCTTCTGCGGCAGCTCGGCCCGCGCTTCGGCGATGAGCCGCGCGGCGCCGGGCAGCCAGTGCACGGCGGAGAGCTCGTCGTCGGCCACGCGTTCAGTACCGCCACACGTGAGCCGCCACGATTTCCTCTCGCGTGCGGTCCGCCGCCCAGGCCGCGTCGGAGGCCCGGACCGCGCGGAAGGCGCCCAGCAGCTCGTCGCCGAGGGCGCCGGAGACGCGGGGCGACGCGAGGAGCGCCGCGACCTGCTCGGCGGGGTTGGCGGGCAGCGGGAGGACTCCGCGGGTCTCGCGTTCGCCCGCCGTCCAGCCGCCCGGGTCCTCCGCGATGGGGTCGGGCAGGGGTGCGGCGTCGGCGATACCGGCCATTCCGGCGGCGAGCACGGCGGCCAGGGCGAGGTACGGGTTGGCCGAGGCGTCGGACGTCTTGAGCTCGACGTTCGCGTGGTCGGGACCGAGCAGGGCCGAGCCCGGGACGTAGCGCAGCGGTGCCTCGCGGTTCTCCACGCCCCAGAACGCGTACGCGCCGGCGAAGAAGCCCGGCCGCAAGCGCAGGGTCGAGGGCACGCTCGGCGCCGTGACGGCGGTGAGCGCGGGCAGGTCGCGCAGCAGGCCGCCGAGGTAGGCCGCGCCGTCGTCGGCGGGGTGGCCCTCACCCGCGAGCAGGTTGTGGCCCCGGCGGCGCACGGACGTGTGCAGGTGCCAGCCGTTGCCGGCCGCCGCGAGGCTGACCAGTGGGGCGAAGCTCACGGCGAGGCCGTGGGCGTGCGCGGCGGCGTGGATCGTCTGGCGGGCCAGCAGCTGGTCGTCGGCGGCCGAGACGGGGTCGGTGGCCGCCAGCGACAGTTCGAGCTGGGCGACGCCGTACTCGGCGTGCAGCTGGCCGATCCGCAGGCCGTTGGCCGCGAAGTCGTGCAGCAGAGCGGCAACGAACCCGTCGAGGCGCACGAGCGCGTGCGGGCTGTAGGCGGGGCCGGGGTGGCCGGGCGCCGCGACGAAGTCGGTGCTGCCGGCCGGGGTCACGGTGAACTCGAGCTCGTAGCCGGCGCGGAACTCGAGCCCGCGGCGCTCGGCCTCCGTGACCTGGCGTTCCAGCGCCGAGCGCTGGCAGTAGGGCCACGGCGATCCGTCGGCGGCGACCTGCCGCGCGGGCGCCCAGGCCAGCGCGGGCTGCCCGGCCAGCCGGCGCAGCCGCTCGAGGACCGGCACGAGCCGGATGTCGCCCGACGGTGTGGCGAGGCCGTCGTGACCGTAGGTGATGGCGTCGTGACTGTCGAACACGGCGAACAGCGACGTCGCGCCCACCCCGCGCACGGCGGCGTCCGCGAGGCCGTGGACCGGCACGATGCGCGAGCGCGGGATGCCGTTGTTGTCGGCCCAGGCGAGGTGCACCCCGCCCACCCCGGCCGCGGCCAGGTCCTTCGCCTTGGTCATGGCCACCTCCCAGGGGTTCGGGCCAGTATCGCGGCTGGACGGCCCGCGGGCCATCGCCACCGCGGCCCGCCGAGTCACCGCCGAACCGGCTCGTGCCCGAAAACACCGGCTGTGATGGCCGCCGCGGCCATACCTCGAAATTCCGCTGAGAACGAACAAGCCCGGAGCGGGAATGGCCGCCGTGCGTTTTCGCCGATAGCGTGGAAGGTGCTGCTGCAGGCAGGCTGACCTCGGAAAACGGCGGATTTCGGGTGCCCTCGTCCTAAGGAGCGGGACGCCACTACGGCAACTGGGGTAATTCGGCGTGACACAGGTCCCACCGGCGCGGGAACACTTGCGGGCCGCGAAACGTCTGGAACAGTGGAAGCACGAACACCGCGGAGCCGGAGGCGATCCCGCCGAGGGCGTCACTTCCGAAGTGGGCGTAGCTGGATCGAGGTACCGGGCGACCGGTACCGGGACGGAGGGAGACCCCCATGACATCACCCACGCTCACCCGCCCCGAATTGACCGCCGCCGACCGATGCGACCGGTGCGGGGCTGCGGCCCAGGTACGCGCCGTCCTCAGCTCCGGAGGCGAGCTGCTGTTCTGCGGGCACCACGCCCGTGAGCACGAGGCCAAGCTCAAGGAGCTGGCAGCGGAGATCCAGAAGTAGGGGTCCCCACACAACCGAACACTGACACGGAGGCGGCAGGTGCCCGATGCACCTGCCGCCTTCGGCGTATCGAGACCTTTTCGCCGTGAAACGGAGATCGCGGCCACTTGCAACTTCACGTTTGCAGTGCGCGGAATTGACAATTCCTGTCCGGTGCGATGTCCGATTTTCGGCAGCGAAACCATGACGCACATCACCGCGCAACCGTCGAATACCGATGACAATGGGTGTCCGGCCACGGAGAAGGCGGCAGGGGCAACCCGGGCCCTGCCGCCTTCTCCGGTTTCCGGAATCACCCGGTGTCACCTAAACCGTGTCGAGCACGACCTCGAACGCCACCTCCGCCGCGCCCAGCAGCTTCACGTCCGCGCCCAGCGCCGAGCTCACGATCCGGGTCCCGCCGACCGCCCGGCTCACCAGGCTGCGGCGGCGGACCTCGGCGGCCACCGAGCGGATCACCGAGTCCGGCAGGACCGTGAGCAGGTCGCCGAGGACGACGAGCTGCGGGCCCAGCAGGTTGACCACGTTCACCAGCCCGAGCGTGAGCCATTCGGAGAACTCCGCGAGCCGTGAGCCGGCCGCCTCGGGGTCACGGGCCAGCTCACGCAGCTCGAACAGGATCGCGCCCCGGGCGGTGTCCTCCGGCAGCCCCAGCGCGCGGCACAGGGCCGCCTCGCCGATCTCGGTCTCCCAGCAGCCGCTGCTGCCGCAGTAGCAGGCGCGGCCGCCGGGGCGGATGACCATGTGGCCGATCTCCCCGACGTACCCCGCGCCGCCCCGCAGCGAGGAGCCCTGGGCGATGACCCCGCCACCGACACCGACGTCGGCGGACACGTACACGGCGTCGGACGAACCGCGGGCCGCCCCACGCAGGTGCTCGGCGACGGCGCCGAGCTCGGCGTCGTTGCCGACCAGCACGGGGATGCGCAGCACGCTCGACAGGCGTTCGCCGAGGGCGACGTCGGTCCAGCGCAGGTTGGGTGCCTCGTGCACGTGGCCGTCGGCGCGCCGCACGACCCCGGGCACCGACACCCCGACGGCCACGGGCGTGACCCCGAGGTCGCCGGCGAGCACGGCGGTCGACTCGATCACGTGCGTGATCACCTCGTCGGCCTCGCGCATCCGGCCGCGCAGGTTCCAGCTGTTGCGGCCCAGGATCTGGCCGCCCAGCCCCACGAGCGCGAGCGCCACGTGCTCGACCTGCAGGTCGACCGCGAGCACGACCGCCGCGTGCGGCTGGGGCAGGACCAGGAGCGAGGGGCGGCCCGCCCCCCGTCCCGGCCTCGGCACCTTCTCCTCGACGACGCCCGCTTCCGCGAGCCCGTCGACGAGGGTCTTGATCGTGCTCCGGTTGAGCCCCAGCTCCGCGGCCAGGGTCGCCCGGGTGCTCGGTCCACCGACGTGCAGCAGGCGGAGCAGGGTCGTGCGGTTGTGCCGGCGCACCTCGTCGGGTCGTGCGACGGACGAGCTCGTCACCGGCTTGAACGTGGCATCGGGCGTCAGCGTGCCGACGCAGCCGCTCGGCGCCGCGACAGCGCGTCGACCGTGGCCGCGAGCAGCAGGACGAGACCGGTGACGATGTTGACCACGGCCGCCGACTGCTGGAGCAGGCCCAGGCCGTTGTTCACGATCGCCAGCACGGCACCACCGATCACCGCGTCGATGATCCGGCCCTTGCCGCCGAACAGCGACGTCCCACCGATGACCGCGGCACCCACCGCGAACAGCAGCGTGTTGAGGCCACCGGACTGCGGGTTGACCGAGCCGATCTTCGACGAGTACACGATCGCGCCGATCGCCGCGAACGACGAGCTGATCACGAACACGCTGGTGCGCAGCTTCGCCACGTTGATACCGGCGCGGCGAGCCGCTTCCTGGTTGCCACCGACGGCGTAGAGGTGCCGGCCGTACTTCGTGCGGTTGAGCACGTAGGTGCCCGCGAACAGCAGCACCAGCACGATCGGGACCACGTACGGGATGCCGTCGATCACCACGAGGTTGCTCGACGAGCGGTTGATCGTCAGCAGGTACGTGGCGACCGCGGAGATGACCACGACCACGCCGACCTTGAACAGCACGATCGGTGTCGGCTGCACCACCAGGCCGCGTTTGAGCCGGGAGAAGTGCTGTCCCAGCGCGATGAGCGCGTACCCGCCGGCGGCGACGATGAACAGGATCCAGCTGCCGAGCACCGACAGGTTGCCGTTGGCGACCGCGTTCAGGGTCTGGTTCGTGGCGATCGGCAGCGTGCCGCCCTCACCGATGAACTGCAGGATCACGCCCTGCCACACGATGAACAGCGCCAGGGTCACGACGAACGACGGCATGCCGATCTTCGAGACGAGGAAGCCGGTGATGCAGCCGATCGCGCAGCCGGTGGTGATCGCGATGATCATCTCGAGCCACGCGTTCTGCGGAGCTCCGATCAGGATCACGATGATGCCGACGAACGAAACCGCCGCTCCGGCCCAGATCCGCTGCAGCAGCGCTAGGATCACGGCGAGTGCGAGCACCGCGATGAACGTGATGAACACGCCGGTGCCCATCGAGCCGAGCAGGTTGCCGTTGCGCACGTAGTGCAGCGCCATCAGCGAGGCGGCCACGCCGGAAGCGGTACCGGCCGAGAGGTCGATCTCGCCGAGCAGCAGCACGAAGACGATGCCCATCGCGATGATGGTCTGGCCCGCGCCCTGCGCGAGCAGGTTCGCGATGTTGCGCAGGGTGAAGAAGTCACCGGAGAGCGCGCTGAACAGGATCGCCAGCACGATCACGCCGAGCACGGCGGGGACCGAGCCGAGCTGGCCGTCCTTGAGCCGCGCGAAGTAGTCCTTGATCGCCTCGCCCGTCGACATCGACGTGGTGTCGATGCCGAAGTCGGCGATCGCGTTCGCCGAGTCCGGCTTGGCGGACTTGGCAGGGGTCTCAGTCATGTCGAGTTCTTTCTCGTTGCTCACAGCACGACGTGTTCGGGGCGGGCCAGGCCGAGGTCACCCGACCGGCCGGAGGTGATCAGCTCGACCACCTGGTTGGTCGTCACGTCCTTGGTCTGCACCTCGGCGACCAGACGGCCCAGGTACAGCACGTCGATGCGGTCGGCGACCTCGAACACGTCGGCCATGTTGTGGCTGATCAGCACGACACCGAGACCCTGCTCGGCGAGGCGGCGGACCAGGTCGAGGACCTGCCTGGTCTGGGCGACACCGAGCGCGGCGGTCGGCTCGTCGAGGATCACGACCTTGCTGTTCCACAGCACCGACTTGGCGATGGCCACGGTCTGGCGCTGACCACCGGAGAGCGCCGAGACGGGCGTGCGCACCGACTTCACGGTGCGCACCGACAGGGAGGCCAGCGTTTCGCGCGCGGCCTTCTCCATGCTCGCTTCGTCGAGCAGCCAGCCGCTGCCGCGCTCGCGGCCGAGGAACATGTTCTGCACGATGTCGAGGTTGTCGGCCAGTGCGAGGTCCTGGTACACGACCTCGATGCCCAGCGCGGCCGCGTCCTTCGGGCTGCCGATGTGGGCTTGTTTGCCGTTGAAGGTCACGGTGCCCGTGTCGGACGGGTAGATGCCGGCGATGCACTTGACCATCGTCGACTTGCCGGCGCCGTTGTCGCCGACGAGCGCGGTGACTTCGCCCGCACGCACGGAGAAGTCCACGTCGTAGAGGACGTGGACCGGGCCGAAGCTCTTGTTCAGACCTTTGATGTCGAGAATGGGCTCGCTCATGGGGTTCGCTGTTCTTTCGCGTGGGTACCGGGCCGGGACGCGTCGTCGGGGTACGCGTCCCGGCCCGGCTGCTGGGTTGGTGCTACGCGGTGCGGATCAGCTGATGCCGGCCGCGGTGCACTTGGCGGCGAGGTCGCCGGTGCAGACGTCCGAGGCCTTGACGTAGCCCTGCTGGATGACCGTCTTGATGTCGCCGACCTTGATGAGGGTCGGGTTGAGCAGAACCGACTTCAGGTCGCGGTTGTTCTTCGGGTCGTGCAGGGTGCCGGTCGCGATGGCGTCGGCGGCGGCCTTGTCACCCTTGGCCAGCGCGGCGGCCAGCTTCGCGGTGTTGTCGGCCTCTTCCTTGATCGGCTTGAAGATCGTCAGCAGCTGGTCGCCACGCAGGATGGCCTGCAGGCCGGCCGCGGTGGCGTCCTGGCCGGTGACCGGGACCTTGCCGTTGAGGCCGTTCTTGGCCAGCACGGTGATGACCGCGGCGGCGAGCTCGTCGTTCGCCGCGACGACGCCGTCGACCTTGCCGTTGACGCGGGTGAAGATCTGCTCGAAGGTCGTACCACCGACCTGCGGGTCCCAGTCGTTGATCGGCTGCTTCTGGACCAGCGACAGCGCGCCCGAGGCGTACAGCGGCTTCAGGATCTTGTCGTGACCGTCGCCGAACAGCGTCGCGTTGTTGTCGGTCGGGGCGCCTTCGATCTGGACGACCGCGGCACCCTTCTTGTCCTTCAGCGCGTCGGCCAGGCCCTGGGCCTGCAGCTCGCCGACCTTTTCGTTGTCGAACGAGACGTAGTAGTCGGCCGAACCGCCGAGGCTCGGGCGGTCGTAGTCGATGACCGGGATGCCCGCGGTCTTCGCCTTGGCCTCGATCGCGGCACCGACGGCCGGGTCGGACGGGGCGATGATCAGGACCTTCACGCCCTGGCTGATGAACCCGTCGGCCAGGGTCGAGAACTTCTGGTTGTCACCCTGGGCGTTCTGGATGTCGGCGGTGAAGCCCTGGGCCGAGAGAGCGGCCTGGAGCATCGGCTTGTCGAAGGCCTCCCACCGAGCGGAGGTGGCGGTCTCGGGCAGGATCACGCCGACCTTGCCGCTGGCGCCACCGCCCGCGGGGGCGGAGGCCGAGCCGGAGGCGGAGCTGTCCCCCGTGCCCCCGGAGTTCGAGTTGGCACCGCACGCGGTCAGCACCAGGCCGGCGCTCACCGTGGCGGCAAGGAGGGTAAGGGTTCTGCTGCGCATCCTCGTTCCTTCCGGATCATGCTCGCGGGGCGGTGATCCGGAAGACCCGGCGCACCGACGCGCATATGTTGTGGCCGACAACATATGCCGCTGAGCAGCTTCGCGGAAGATAGCTGGATCGATTAAATGACACCAATTGGACACGGTTCCGCAACGGTGGCCGACCACAGCCCGGAAAGGGTAAATCCACTGACGGAGTGATCGCCAGTCGGCACCCAGCGTGACGAGATCAACTCGACTGACTCTCCGTGACCTGAACGCCTTCTGCTGCCCCGGCGGAGTCTCCCGGACACGTTCGGTGTGCGGTGATCACCCGACGCCGGCCCCGTCCGGGCCCGCTCGAAGCACCCCGATGCATCATCGGGTAAACGCACCACGCCGCATCAGGGTGGTTCGAACCGGCGGGGAAGCCGGCTGGAGCGGGCGTCACCAGGAACGCAGCGTGACGATTCGCTCCTCGAGCTGTTCCACGGTCGCCATGGCCGTGGGCGGGCCGCCGCACACCCTGCGTAGCTCGTTGTGGATCGCGCCGTGGGCCTTTTTCGTGCGGTGGTGGTACACGCCGACCAGCGCGTTGAGCTCCTTGCGCAGCGAGCCGAGGCGTTCGCTCACCGACTGGGGCTGCCTGGGTGCCGGAGGGGCCTTCTCGGCCTCGGGCTTGCGGCGCTTCTCGTCGGAGAGCTGCTCCTCCTGGCGCTTGCGCAGCAGGGCGCGGACCTGGTCCGGCTCGAGCAGCCCGGGCAGGCCGAGGTACTCCTGCTCCTCGTCGGAGCCCGAGAAGACGGCGGTCCCGAACGAGTTACCGTCGTAAATCACCTGATCGAGCTCGGCGGAGGCGCCGAGCGAGGTGAACGCCTTCTCCTCTTCGCCCGGTTCGTCCTCCGTGCGGTTGGCCTGGGCGAGCAGCTCGTCCTCCCAGCCCTCCTTCTCGCGGTGGGGCTTGCCGAGCACGTGGTCGCGCTGCGCCTCCAGCTCGCTCGCGAGCTCCAGCAGCACGGGCACGCTGGGCAGGAAGACGCTCGCCGTCTCGCCCTTCTTGCGGGCCCGCACGTAGCGGCCGATGGCCTGGGCGAAGAACAGCGGGGTCGAGGCGCTCGTGGCGTACACGCCGACGGCCAGCCGTGGCACGTCGACGCCTTCGGAGACCATGCGCACGGCCACTATCCAGCGCTCGTTGGTCTCCGAGAACTCCTTGATGCGCCCCGAGGCCTTGGGGTCGTCCGACAGCACCAGCGTCGGCGTCTCCCCCGAGAGGCGCTCCAGGATCTTCGCGTACGCGCGCGCCGACTCCTGGTCCGTCGCGATCACCAGACCGCCCGCGTCGGGCACGCCCTGGCGGACCTGCGAGAGCCGTGTGTCGGCCGCCTGCAGCACCGCCGGGATCCACTCGCCCGCCGGGTCCAGCGCGGTGCGCCACGCGCGGGCGTTCTGCTCGGCCGTGAGCGGCTCACCCAGCCGCGCGGTGAACTCCTCGCCCGCACTGGTCCGCCACGACGCCTCGCCCGAGTAGGCCAGGAACACGACCGGCCGGACCACGCCGTCGGCCAGCGCGTCGGCGTAGCCGTACGAGTGGTCGGCCTTGCTGCGCTGGAAGCCGCCCGCGTCGGGTTCGTAGGTGACGAACGGGATGGCCGAGTCGTCGCTGCGGAACGGGGTCCCGGTCAGCGCGAGGCGCCGGCGGGCGGGGGTGAACGCCTCACGCACCGCGTCGCCCCACGACTTCGCGTCGCCGCCGTGGTGGATCTCGTCGAGGATGACCAGCGTCTTGCGGTTCTCGGTGCGCACGCGGTGCAGCGTCGGGTGCGCGGCGACCTGCGCGTAGGTGACGGCGACGCCGAGGTAGTCCGACGACGTGACACCCGTGGTGTTGCGGAAGTTCGAGTCGATCGGGATCCCGGCCGCCGAGGCCGCCGACGCCCACTGGTGCTTGAGGTGCTCGGTCGGCGTGACGATCGTGACCGCCTCGATGGTGCGGTCCGACAGCAGCTCGGCGGCGATGCGCAGACCGAACACGGTCTTGCCGGCGCCGGGCGTCGCGACCGCGAGGAAGTCCTGCGGCTTGCTCGCGAGGTACTTCGTGAGCGCTCGGCGCTGCCACGCGCGCAGCGGACGCGCGGTGGAGTCCTTCTCGGCGGGTGGTGCCCCGAGGACCCCCTGCGTCGTCGTCTCGGACAACCTCGCTCACCCCCTCCCCTGGCCGCGAACCGCGGCCGTGACGTGCGAAAACCCCCACTGTGGTACCGGCTTCGACGCCGGCGACTGCGGTGAGGGCACTCGGGCGAGCTTACCTTCCGGGCCCCGCGGCGCCCGGCACCGCCACGGGTGATGTCCGTCGACCGACCCCCGAGAGGGACCCGCGACGAGCCAAATTCGCGCGAATGGACCATGCTGGGACCCACCATGGGTGAGGTGAGACCGGACGCCGGAGCGGCGACGGCGGCGAAGACGGCGCGCAAGGGGCCGTGGCGCCTGATCACGCGCACGTTCGCCAAGGCGTGGGACGGGAACATCTTCTCCGAGGCCGCCGAGGCGGCCTTCTGGCAGACACTGTCGCTCCCGCCCCTGCTGCTCGGGCTGCTGGGCAGCCTCGGCTTCGTCGGCGAGTGGTTCGGCCAGGGTGTCGTCACCGCCGTGCACGACCGCATCATCACGTTCTGCCGCACCATCTTCAGCACCAACGCGGTGCAGGAGATCATCGAGCCGACGGTGAACAGCATCCTCACGGTCGGCAAGGGCGAGATCGTGTCCGTGGGGTTCGTCATCTCGCTGTGGGCGGGTTCGTCGGCGATGTCGTCGTTCGTCGACGCCATCACGGTGGCCCACGACCAGTACGGCGTGCGCAACGAGGTGTGGCAGCGGATCTTCGCGCTGCTGCTGTACCTGTGCGCGCTCGTGATCCTCGTGGTCGGGCTGCCACTGCTGGCGATCGGCCCGGACCTGCTGCCGGAGTTCTTCCCCGTGGCCTGGCGCGGCACCGTGTCGTCCTGGGTCGGCACGCTCTACTACCCGGTGCTGGGCGTGATGATCGTGCTGGCGTTGACGACGCTCTACAAGCTGGCCCTGCCGCGGCGGCTGCCCTGGCACCGCGGGCTGCCGGGCGCGGTGCTGGCGATGGTCGTGTTCCTGATCTCCAGCATCGGCTTGCGGATCTACCTCAACTGGATCACCAAGACCGGCTACACCTACGGCGCGCTCGCCGCGCCGATCGCGTTCCTGCTGCTGATGTTCTTCATCGGCCTGGCCGTGGTCGGCGGCGCGTACTTCAACAGCGCCATCCAGGAACTGTGGCCCGCCAAGGCGACGCGCCGCCAGCGGCGCAAGTGGCGGCGGCTGGAGATGGAGCGCGCGAACGAGCGCATGCGGGCCGAGGAGGGCCGCAAGCTGTGGGACCGCACCACGATCCCGTTGCGGCGGCCCAAACGGCCCGAGGACGAGCCGGCGCACGACGACGGGTCGCCTTCTTCGGAGGCCTCGGATTCTCCGGGTTCTGCCGAGTCTGCCGGGTCCGCCGAGGCTGTCGAGCAGTCGTCGGATGGTTCCGACGCCGTGCGCAAGCTGCCCTGAGCCTCAGCGCTGCTGCAAGCGCCAGGTCGAGCTGTCGAACGCGATGCAGATGCCGGGCGACATCACGATCACGCGCAGGGTGCTGTCCCGCTCGTCGAAGTCGATGCCCTCGACCTCGAAATTGCCGCTGCACCCGCTCTGCAGCGGGAGCCGGCCCAGCGAGGTGACGTGGCCGGTCACGTCGGAGCTGCCGACCGGCGCGTCGAGGTCGACCTGCAGGAGCGGTTTCGTGGCGCCGCAGAGGCTGCCGTCGGGGTCGTCGGAGGCGCACATCAGGCGCGTGGCCGTGACGAAGTCGCAGCCCTGCACGTCGCGCACCTGGTGGTCGAGGCGGATCGCGGAGGCGTAGGGCAGGTTCTGCTTCGGGTCGGTGATCGCGACGCCGGGCATCGGGTGCACCAGCAGGCGGTCCATCGTGCCCCACTCGCCGGCCACCAGCCACTGCGCGTCGGGCGACACCGCGGCGAACGAGTTGTTGCTCGCCTCCCACGGCTCCAGCGCGTGCTTGTAGTCGGTCCGCGTGCCGTCGGGCGCCTGCACGCGGAAGAGCTTCGCGCCGCGGTCGTAGCGCTGGTAGGGCTCCACGTACCAGCCCTGGGCGGACCCCGGGTCGCCCACGTGGTTCCAGCCCTGCGCGGCGAGGCCGACGTCCACGGTGGCGGCGCCGGTGTAGCGGGAGGTCTCCCTGCTGCGGGAAGGAACTGACGGGGATCGAAGATCTACCAGTTCTTCCCGGCAGGGCAGCCACCGGGTGAATAATTTTCACGTTTGTTCGCCCGGACGTGCCTCGGCGGCCACGCCCGGGTCGGCGGACCGGCCGGTTACTCGTCCCCGCCGGGGCGGAGGCCGTCGTAGATCTCCTTGCAGGCCGGGCAGACCGGGGAGCCCGGTTTGGGCGACTTGGTGACCGGGAAGACCTCGCCGCAGAGCGCCACCACGTGCGTGCCCATGACCGCGCTTTCGGCGATCTTGTTCTTGCGCACGTAGTGGAACATCTTCGGGGAGTCGTCGTCGGTCGACTCGGTGCTGTCGGTCTCCGGCTTCGTCAGCGTCTCGGTGCTCACGCGTCCATCATGCCTCAGCCGCGCGCGGGCCGGAATTCCCGGCCGCGGGGGCTATCGTCAGGGGAATTCGAACGAGCGGGAGCCGCGCCATGGACGGACCGATCGCGACCAGGCCGCACATGCCGGGTTACGGCATCGCCCCCGCCGAGGCCGGGCTGTTGCCGTGGCACTGGGCGCACGAGCGGCTGCGCACCTCCCACGACTACTGGCTCGCCACCGTCACTCCCGCGGGCAGCCCGCACCTGATGCCGGTCTGGGCGGTGTGGACGGGCGACGTCCTGTGGTTCTCCTCGTCGCTGCGGTCGGTGAAGGCGCGCAACGTGGCGGCTGGTTCGGAGGTGTCCGTCGCGACGGAGGATCCCGAGGAGCCCGTGGTGCTCAGCGGCCCGGCGGAGGTAGTCACCGAAGCCGACGAGATCCGCTCGTTCCTCGACGCGATGAACGCCAAGTACGGCACCTCCTACGGTATCGACTTCCTCGACCCGGCCGTGAACGTGTCGGTGCGCGTGCGGCCCGCGACCGTGTTCGCGTTGCGGGAGAAGGACTTCACGACCTCGCCGACGCGCTGGGAGTTCCCGCGATGACGACCTGGGACACCGCTGTGGCCCACGTGGGCGGCGATGCGGCCGCGGCGCGCGAAGCGTGGCGCGACCTCGAAGCGCGCTACGGGGAACCGCACCGCCACTACCACGACCTCGCCCACGCCACGGCCGTCGCTCGCGACGGTGCGCAGCTCGCGGTCGGCCTCGGCGCCGACGATCGCGCCGCCGTGGTGCTGGCCGCGTGGGCGCACGACGTGGTCTACGACGCCGTGCCGGGGGAGGACGAACGTGCGAGCGCCGCGTGGCTGCGTCAATGGCTCACGCGGGCCGGAGCCGAGGCGAGGCACATCGAGCGGGCCGCGGCCCTCGTGCTCGCCACCGCGGGCCACGAAGCGCCGGAAGCCGACGAAGCGGCCACCGCACTGCTCGACGCCGACCTCGCGATCCTCGGCGCGGCCCCGGCCGGCTACGCCGAGTACGCCGAGTACGCCGCCGCCGTGCGCCGTGAGTACGCGAAGTACGACGACGCGGTGTGGGCCGCCGGGCGCACGGCCGTGCTGGAGAACCTGCTGACCCGGCCGCGGCTGTACCGCAGCGAAACCGCGCGGGCGCGCTGGGAGACGACCGCGCGGCGCAACCTGGTGGCCGAGCTGACCCGCTGGCGCGAGCACGCCGGCGATCACCGATGATGTCCGCTCGTGACCACCCAACTCTTCGTCCACGAGGAAGTCGCCTCGGCGTTGCGTGACGGACACCCCGTCGTCGCGCTCGAGAGCACCATCCTGTCGCACGGGCTGCCCCACCCCCGCAACCTCGACGTCGCCCACCGGCTCGAACAGGTGGTGCGCGCCGGAGGGGCCGTGCCGGCCACGATCGCCGTGCTCGACGGACGTCCGGTGATCGGCCTGTCGCCCGCGGAGCTGGAGCGCGTGTGCGAGCCCGGCGCGGGCCTGGACAAGCTCTCGCTGCGCGACCTCGGCCCGGCCGTCGGCCTCGGCCGCTCGGGCGCGACCACGGTGGCGGGCACGTCGGCGCTGGCCGCTCGCGCCGGGATCGGTGTGTTCGCGACCGGTGGCCTCGGCGGGGTGCACCTCGGCGCGGCGCAGAGCTGGGACGTGTCCGCGGACCTGGGCGTGCTCGCGAAGGTGCCGACGGTCGTGGTCTGCTCTGGCGTGAAGTCGGTGCTCGACATCGCCGCGACGCTCGAGGTGCTGGAGACCAACTCCGTGCCGGTGCTCGGCTACCGCACCGACGAGTTCCCCGCGTTCTACCTCCGCTCCTCGGGCCACCGCGTGGGCTGGCGCGTGGACGACGCGAAGGAAGCCGCCGCCGTGATCGCCGCGCACCGCGCGTACGCGAATTCCGGTGTGCTGTTGACGAATCCCATCCCGCAAGAGTCCGAAATGGACCGCGAGCTGCACGACCGGCTGCTGTCGGACGGGCTCGCCAAGCTGCGCGCCGAGGGCGTCTCCGGCCGGGACGTGACCCCCGTGCTGCTGGAGCACTTCCACACCGCGAGCGGCGGCGTGAGCATCGACGCCAACGAGGCCCTGGTGCTCAACAACGCGAAGCTCGCCACCGAGGTCGCCGTCGCCTTGGCGGTGCGGGCATGACCGGCATCGTGGTGGTCGGCGACGCCGGCCTCGACGTGGTCGCCCGCCACGACGACCCCCTCCCCCACGGCGGCGACGCCCGCGCGCAGATCCGCTTCACCGGCGGCGGCGCGGGCGCGAACACCGCACTGTGGCTGCGCTCCCTGGGCGCCGACACCACCCTGGTGGCCCGCATCGGCGACGACTCCGGCGGCCGGCTGATCAAGGCCGAACTCGAAGCCGAGGGCGTGCGCTGCGCCTTCACGGTCGACCCCGAGGCGGCCACGTGCTGCGTCGTGGTGCTCGTCGACGCCGAGGGCCAGCGCAGCATGCTCGCCGACCGCGGCGCGAACAAGCGCTTGCGCCCCGAGGACGTGACCCCCGACGCCCTGGCGGGCGCGAGCCACCTGCACCTCTCGGGCTACGTGCTGCTCGACCCGTCCTCGCGCCCCGCGGGCCTCGCCGCCCTGGCGGCCGCGAAGCAGGCAGGCCTCACCACCTCGGTCGACCCCCAGGCCGCGGCCCACATCCACGACCCGGCGGCATTCCTCGCCGACATCCACGGCACCGACCTGCTGCTGCCCAACACCGAGGAACTGGTGGCCCTCACCGGCTCGGCCGATCCACTCTCGGCCAAGCACCTGCTCACCACCGTCGGCGCCGTCGCCGTCACGGCGGGCACCGACGGCGCCACCTGGATCGACGCCACCGGCGTGACCACCGCCCCCGCGATCGAGGTCGCCTGCGTGGACTCCACCGGCGCCGGCGACGCCTTCGACGCGGGCGTGCTCACCACCTGGCTGGCCGGCAAGTCCACTGTGGACATCCTGCGCGCCGGCACGCGACTGGGCGCCCTGGCCGTGAGCCGCCTCGGCCCCCAGCCTTGACCCCACGCCGCAACGCCACCCTCAAACCCCCGGCCGGCCGAAACCCCACCACCTGCAGCCAGTCCCGGCGCGATCCCCGCCCCGAACCCCCGGCCGGCGCACCAACGCACCCCAAAACATCCGGCCCATATCCCACCCAGCAACCGGCAACCAACTCACCAGCAATCAGTCCCGGCCCCAACCCACCCGACAACCCCCGGCCGGCACAACAACGCACCCCAGTGCATCCAGCCCCGCCCCCGCACCCCGATCCGAAGCCTCCTTACACACTCCAGCTTCGGGGTGCTTCACCAACGCAACACGCCCTGCGAGGACTCGAAGCCCACCCCAGACCACCCGCAACACGCCCCGCGAGGACCCGGATCCCCGCCCACAACACTCCCGGCGAGCACCCCCAAACAGCCTTCAGCCGTCGATCACCCGATGCTCACGCTGCTCAATCTCCTTCGCCTCCCGCTGATACCGGTTGACGTTCTTCACCTTCCTCGGCGGCCGATCATTGGCGATCAACACCGCAATCCACGGCAACGGCACCGACAACACCAGAAACGTCACCGCCAACCACCACGTGTGATAAGTCAACCCGGCCAGGATCAAACACGGAATCCGGCACACCATCATGATGGTGTACTTCTTCTTCCGCGCGGCCAGCTGATCGTCGTAGGACGGTTCCGCCTCGGTGATCAGCACCGGGGCCGGACGGGAATCGGCACCTTGGGCGGGCTCGTTCACAGCACCACCTCCACGCCTTCCATGCTCCCACTCCGAGCCGTCATCCGACACCCGGGTGGGACATCCGAGACATCGCGGCGACGACCAGCGTCTCGACGCCCGCGCGCAGCGTTGGGTGCAGGATCGGCGCGAAGCGGGGTGAGTGGTTCGACGGGATGTCGCTCTCGAAGCGACCCTCGCTCATCGCCGTGACGACCTCCTGCGGTTCGAGGCCCCCGACCAGCCAGAACACCGACGGCACGCCGGCCTCTGAGCCGAACTCGCCGAAGTCCTCGCTGCCGGTCACGAGCGGGGCGGGCAGCACGACGTCGCTGCCGAAATGCTCCCGGAACACCTCCGTGAGCTGGTCGGAAGCGGTCTCGTCGTTGGAGGTCACCGGGTAGGAGTTGAGCAGCTCGACGGTCGGCGGCTTCGGCGCGCCGGCGCCCACGGCCTCGGCGTTCGCGATGCGCTCGATGGCCGCGCGCAGCCGCAGCAGCACCCCGTTGTCGAAGGCGCGGGTGTTGACCTCGAGCACGGCGTCGTCGGCGATCACGTTGCCGACCGAGCCCACGTGCAGCGAGCCGACGGTGACCACGGCCGGTTCGGTGGCCGCGACCTCGCGGGAGACCACCGTCTGCAGCTTGAGCACCAGCGACGCCGCCATCACGGCCGGGTCGACGGTGGTCTCGGGCCGCGAGCCGTGGCCGCCGCGTCCGTGGAGCGTGATGCGCAGCGTGTCGGAGGCCGCCATGAGCACGCCCGGGCGCGTGAGGACCCAGCCGGCCGGACCGGGCACGAGGTGCTGGCCGAAGACCACGTCGGGGCGCCCGGCGAGGTCGAACAGGCCGTCGGCGATCATTTCCGACGCGCCGCCGTTGCCCTCCTCCGCGGGCTGGAACACGACCAGCAGCGTGCCCGACCAGTGCTCGCGTGCGCCGGCGAGCAGGCTCGCGGCTCCCGAGAGCCAGGTGGCGTGCATGTCGTGGCCGCACGCGTGCATCACGGGGACGTCGTTGCCCGCTTCGTCGACGCCGCGCGCTGTGCTCGCGTACTCGAGGCCTGTCTTCTCCTCGACGGGCAGCGCGTCGATGTCCGCGCGCAGCATCACCGTGGGGCCTTCGCCGTTGCGCAGGACCCCGACGACGCCGGTGCGCCCGATGCCGGGGTGGACCTCGAACCCGTCGGCTGCCAGCCGGCGCGCGAGCTCGGCCGCGGTGCGGGTCTCGGCGAACGCCAGCTCCGGGTGGCGGTGGAAGTCGATGTAGAGCGCTTCCAGGCCAGGCAGAGCCGCGGCGAGCGGAGCGAGGACACGTTCGATGGTCACGGAGTCCATCGTGGCAGGCTTACCCACCGTGAGCACGAACACGCCTCTGCCCGACCTGTCCGACGACGTCTGCGCGCGGCTGCGCGAGGCCTTCCGGCGCGCCGCCTACGACGCCGACGGGGTGGTCGATGCCCTCGGCGGCGCGGCCCACGCCGCGCTCGGCCGCGGCGAGCCCGAGCCCGCCCGGCGCGCCAGCCTCGACGCCGGCGACCTCGGCACGCTCGTGCGGCTGTTCCTGCTCGGACTGACGGAGCCCGAAAAGTCCGTTGAGTCCGCTTTTTCCCCGCTGTCACCGGAAGCTGCCGTGGCCGCGGGGATCCTCGCCCTCGACACCGACGGGTACAAGGCCGCACTCGACATCCGTCCGCACGGCGACGAAGAGGGCTCGTGGTGGGTCGTGGCCGACCTCGACGCCGACATGCTCGGCCACGTCGTGCCCGAGGACCACGTGCTCGGCGTCGGCCACGCGTCGCTCAGCCTCATCCGTGCCACCAGCCGCCGGCCCGTCGGCACGCTGCTCGACGTGGGCACCGGCAACGGCGTGCAGGCCCTGCACGCCACCCGTCACGCGCGGCGCGTGACGGCCACCGATGTCTCCGCACGAGCGCTCGCACTGGCCGCCGGCACGTTCCGGCTCAACGAACTCGACGTCGAGCTCGTGCGCGGCGAGTGGTTCGCGCCGGTCGCGCGGCGGCGGTTCGACCAGATCGTGTGCAATCCGCCGTTCGTGGTCGGGCCACCGCGCGTGGACTACACCTACCGCGACTCCGGCCTGGCCGGCGACGACGCCAGCGCGCTCGTGGTGCGCCAGCTGCCGGGCTTCCTCAACGACGGCGGCACCGGGCAGCTCCTCGCCTCCTGGCTCCACACGGGCGGCGAGGACTGGGCCGATCGGGTGGCGCGCTGGCTGCCGGTGGAGACGGACGCGTGGTTCGTGCAGCGTGACGTCGCCGATCCCGCGCTGTACGTCGGCACGTGGCTGCGCGACGAAGGCATCGACCCGCGCTCGCCCGAAGGCCGGGTGAAGGCGGCCGCGTGGCTCGACTGGTTCACCGAGAACCGCGTGCAGGGCATCGGGTTCGGCTTCGTGACGCTGCGCCGCGCCGCCGGCCGGACGCCGACCGTGGTGTGCGAGGACCTGCGCCAGGCCTACGACGACCCGCTGGGCCCGGAGGCCGCGAACTGGCTCGACCGCGTCGAGTGGCTGCGCGCGCACGGGGACGAGCTGATGGACGTCGCCTTCCGCGTGCCCGACAGCGTGCTGCTGGAACGCGTCGACTCCCCCGGCGACGAGGGCTGGGAGACCACCGTGCGGCGCCTGCACCGCACCGACGGCCCCGGCTGGCAGCACGAGGTCGACGAGCTGCTCACCCGGCTGCTCGCGGGCTGCCGGGGCGCGCTGGCGCTGGAGGACCTGATCGAGCTGCTGGCGGCTTCGCAGGGCCTCGACGCGACGGAGCTGGCAGCCGCCGCGCTGCCCGTGGTGCGGGAGCTCGTGCGCCACGGGATGCTCGTGCCGGCTTCCGCGTGAAGGCGGCTCGGTGAGGGCAATTGCGGCGCGGGTCACGCGGGCGAGCGTGACCGTCGCCGGAGAGGTGACGGGCGCGCTCGAAGAACCGGGACTGTTGGTACTGCTGGGAATTCACGCCGACGACGATCGGGTGAAAGCCGCCACGATGGCCCGCAAACTGCACGAACTGCGGATCCTGCGTGACGAGCAGTCGTGCGCCACCGCCGGTGCGCCGTTGCTGGTGGTGTCCCAGTTCAC
The DNA here is from genome assembly GCF_053602515.1 of Amycolatopsis sp. NPDC004368. Lineage (NCBI taxonomy): Bacteria > Bacillati > Actinomycetota > Actinomycetes > Pseudonocardiales > Pseudonocardiaceae > Amycolatopsis > Amycolatopsis sp. NPDC004368. Next base: position 187,065 of record NZ_JBSGDT010000013.1, read on the forward strand.
GCTCTACGGCGACACGCGCAAGGGCCGCCGGCCGTCTTTTGTGGCGGCCGCGCGCCCCGAAGTGGCCGAGCCGCTGGTGGACGCCGTGGTGCGGGAGCTGCGCGAGCGCGGGGCGTCGGTGGCCACTGGCCGCTTCGGCGCGATGATGGAAGTCGAGAGCGTGAACGACGGTCCGTTCACCGTTCTCGTTGAGGTCTAGACCACTGCCTCCCCCGTGCCCGGGAACGTATCGCGGCGCCGAGTGGTTCACCGGTTGCACGGATTCTCATGGAATTCTCATGATTATTCCCGCTGTGGCGCGCTTCTCAGCAAAAGCTCAGTTTTGGTGGAGCAACCGGCCGACGGGTGTGCCCGTCCTTTCTCCAGGAGCCGGGAACGTTTTGGAAACCCGGCGCGTTACCACAAGTGTCCAGCTAAGCCGGCTGGGCCGGAGGCCAGGGTTTCCACAGGGCCCGACACCGATGGCGCAGCACAGGCGAGACACGTTCAGCCCGTGACCGGGGAGGCAGAGAATGTCAGTCCAGACTCTCGAACGCGAAGCGCGCGGGATTCGCGAGCGTGGGATTCCAGCACAGCAGAACGAGGAGCCCGTGAGTGTGGGGACGCTCACGGATGCCGACCTCGACGCCCAGAGCCCGGCCGCCGATCTGGTGCGGGTGTACCTGAACGGCATCGGCAAGACCGCGCTGCTCACCGCGGCCGACGAGGTCGAGCTCGCCAAGCGCATCGAGGCGGGCGTGTTCGCGCAGCACATGCTCGACACCGCCGAGGGCCTCACACCGAAGCGCCGCACCGAGCTCACCGCCCTGGTGCGCGACGGGCACGTGGCGAAGAACCACCTGCTGGAGGCCAACCTCCGTCTCGTGGTCTCGCTCGCCAAGCGCTACACCGGCCGGGGGATGCCGCTGCTCGACCTGATCCAGGAGGGGAACCTGGGTCTGATCCGCGCGGTGGAGAAGTTCGACTACTCCAAGGGGTTCAAGTTCTCGACGTACGCCACCTGGTGGATCCGCCAGGCCATCACCAGGGGGATGGCCGACCAGGGGCGCACCATCCGGCTCCCGGTCCACCTCGTGGAGCAGGTCAACAAGCTCGCCCGCATCCGCCGCGACCTGCACCAGCAGCTCGGCCGCGACGCGACGCACGAGGAGCTGGCCGCCGAGTCGGGCATCCCGGTGCACAAGATCTCGGACCTGCTCGACCAGTCGCGCGACCCGGTGAGCCTCGACATGCCCGTGGGCGCCGAGGAAGACGCCCCGCTGGGCGACTTCATCGAGGACTCCGAAGCCACCGACGCCGAAAGCGCCGTGATCTCCGGCCTCCTGCAGGACGACCTGCGCCGCGTGCTCGCCACCCTCGACGACCGCGAACAGCACGTCATCCGCCTGCGCTACGGCCTCGACGACGGCCAGCCCCGCACGCTGGACCAGATCGGCAAGCACTTCGGTCTCTCGCGGGAGCGGGTGCGCCAGATCGAGCGTGAGGTCATGGCCAAGCTCCGCCAGGGCGAGCGCGCCGACCGCTTGCGCGCCTACGCCTCGTAAAGCGGAGGTGGGCGAGTCGTGCTCGCGGAGTGCACTTGCCTGAACTCGACGGCCCCGCGGCCTTGGCCGCGGGGCCGTCGGCGTATCCGCGTTTTCTTGTGGGCACAGTCGAAGGATCACCGGAGTTTGAGCGGACCGGTGACTGGGTAGCAAGGTTTCGGCAACAACCCGTTCGGCCGCGTTGACTTATGACCTACGTCACGAGACTGTCGTGGCAGGCGAACGGAAACGCCAGGTGAGCCACGCGGAACGGGTGCACGCATCCGGCCGCTTTCCCCGGGAGGTCGGGTCCGTCGGGGTGGACCCGGCCTCCCGAACCAAAACCCCGCGACCACGCGCGAACGACCCGGGCCGAGTGCCCTGCAACACAGTCACCACGCGGGCGTGTGGAGTGACGTCGGCTGCTGAGTACCGTGACCTGATCCCGATCAGGGCAAAGGAGCCTGGCTGTGCCGTCCACCACGTTTCAGCACACCGAAGTCCTGCCGCTCGGCAAGGACACCACCACCGAGTACCGGCTGGTCACGGCCGACGGCGTCGAAACCGTCGAGGCCGCCGGCCGCAAGTTCCTCAAGGTCGACCCCGCGGCGCTGACCACGCTCGCGCGCACGGCCATCACGGACATCCAGCACCTGTTGCGCACGTCACACCTGCAGCAGCTGCGGGCGATCGTCGACGATCCCGAGGCGAGCGGCAACGACCGGTTCGTCGCGATGGACCTGCTGCGCAACGCGGCCATCTCAGCCGGTGGCGTGCTGCCGATGTGTCAGGACACCGGCACGGCCATCGTCATCGGCAAGCGCTCGGAAGGCGTGCTCACCGGCGGCGACGACGAGCGGGCCCTGTCGGAGGGCATCTTCGACGCCTACCAGCAGCTGAACCTGCGCTACTCGCAGATGGCGCCCACCACGTTCTGGGACGAGCGCAACACCGGGACGAACCTGCCGGCCCAGGTCGAGCTCTACCACAGGGACAACGCAGCCGGGGAGCCGTCAGATCCTTCCTACGAGTTCCTGTTCATGGCCAAGGGCGGCGGGAGCGCGAACAAGACGTTCCTGTACCAGGAGACCAAGGCCGTGCTGAACCCCAAGCGGCTCGCGCGGTTCCTGGACGAGAAGCTGCGCAGCCTCGGCACCGCGGCCTGCCCGCCGTACCACCTGGCGATCGTCGTCGGCGGGATGTCGGCCGAGTTCAACCTGAAGGTCGCGAAGCTCGCTTCGGCGCGCTACCTCGACACGCTGCCGACCGAGGGTTCCGAGCTGGGGCACGCGTTCCGCGACCCGAGCCTCGAGCAGCAGGTGCTGGAGATGACGCGCCAGTTCGGCATCGGTGCGCAGTTCGGCGGCAAGTACTTCTGCCACGACGTGCGCGTGATCCGCCTCCCCCGCCACGGCGCTTCGTGCCCGGTGGGCATCGCGGTGTCGTGCTCGGCCGACCGCCAGGCCAAGGCCAAGATCACCAGCGAGGGCGTGTTCATCGAGCAGCTCGAGCGCGACCCGGCGCAGTTCCTGCCCGACGTGACCGAGGACGACCTGTCCGACGAGGTCGTGAGCGTCGACCTCAACCGCCCCATGGACGAGATCCGCGCGCAGCTCTCGCAGCTGCCGGTGAAGACGCGGCTGTCGCTGTCCGGGCCACTGGTCGTGGCGCGCGACATCGCGCACGCGAAGATCGCCGAGCGGCTCGACGCGGGCGAGGAGATGCCGCAGTACCTCAAGGACCACCCGGTTTACTACGCCGGCCCGGCGAAGACGCCCGACGGGTACGCGTCCGGTTCGTTCGGCCCGACCACAGCCGGGCGCATGGACTCCTACGTCGAGCAGTTCCAGGCCGCGGGCGGCTCGATGGTGATGCTCGCGAAGGGCAACCGCTCTAAGCAGGTCACCGCCGCGTGCCAGAACCACGGCGGCTTCTACCTCGGCTCGATCGGCGGCCCGGCCGCGCGGCTGGCCAAGGACTGCATCAAGAAGGTCGACGTGCTCGAGTACGCCGAGCTCGGCATGGAAGCCGTGTGGAAGATCGAGGTCGAGGACTTCCCCGCCTTCATCGTCATCGACGACAAGGGCAACGACTTCTTCGCCGCCACCAGCGAACCGGTGCTGCAGATCAGCTTCCGCTGACCCGGTCCACGCTGTGACGCCCCGCTCGCCGAAGCCCGGTGGGCGGGGCGTTTCAGTCGTCGGTGACCTGCTCGGTGAGCCGGTCGAGCTCGGCCAGCTCCGCCGACGACAGCGCGAGCATCGACTTCGGCGGCTCCCCCAGGATGCGCTCGGCCCGGGCCGCGGCCACGGCACCGGGCGCCGTCACCGTCACCATGCGGATGCGCCGGTCCTCCGGGTGCGGCTCGCGCAGCACGAGGCCGCGGCGGACCAGGTCGTCCACCACGTGCGTGGTGTAGGGCCGGTCGGTGTTCAGCTGCTCGGTGAGCTCGCTCATCGTGAGCGCCCGCACCGAGACGCGCCGCAGCGCCTTCACCTTGATGAAGCTCAGGCCGAGTGCCTCGCACACTTCGCGCTTGCGCTCGTGCCGGTCGAGCACGAGGGCTCGCAACCGCGCCCACACGCGGGTCGCGATTTCGTGGTCGTCGGCGCTCATTTCAGGCCTTCACCAGCCCGGCGGGGGCGTCTTCCTCCAGGCCGACGCTGCGCGCGGTCGCGTGAGCCCAGGGCGTGGTGGTGACGATCCCGAGCACGACCACCAGCAGCCCGCAGGCCCCGATGATCCACCACCCGGCGTGGCTCGCGGCCGGGAGACCGCTCGCGAACGGGCCGCGTACCCGCGCGGTCACGACCGCGCCGATCACCGCGACGCCCATCGACGTGCCGACCTGACGGCTGGTCGACGCGATCGCGGCGGCCACCCCGGCCTGCGCGCGCGGCATGCCGGACACGGCCGCATAGGTGATCGGGGCGTTGACCAGGCCGAACCCGACGCCGAACACGATGTAGGTGATGATAAGGCGCCACAGCGGTGTGGTGGCCGACAGATCGAGCATCAGCAGCGCGCCGATCGCGGTACCGAGCCCCGCGAAGACCAGCGGCAGCCGTGCGCCGCGGGTGCCCACGAGCCGGCCGGAGATGGGGGCGCAGATCGCGCACATGATGGCCATCGGCAGCGTCAGCAGGCCGGCGTGCAGCGCGCTGTATCCGCGGGTGTCCTGCAGGTAGAGCGAGTTGAGGAAGAGGAACCCGGCCATCGCCGCGATGCCGCAGATCGCCGTGAGGGTGGCGCCGGAGAACGGCGCGCTGCGGAAGAACCTCGGTTCCAGCAACGGCTCCTTGCGCCGCTTTTCGTACGGCACGAACACCGCCAGCGACACCAGCGCGAGCACGAACGCGACGAGGATCTGCGGCGAGCCGTAACCGAGGTCGCGGCCCTCGATGATGCCGTAGGTGAGACCGGCGAGGAACACGATCACCAGCAGCTGTCCCACCGGGTCGATCCGCCGCGGCCGCGGCGCCCGCGACTCCGGCACGAACACCGCCGTGAGCACGACGGCCGTGATGACCACCGGCACGTTGATCCAGAAGATCGACCGCCAGCCGGCCGCGCCCACGAGCGCGCCGCCGAGCACCGGGCCGATGGCCATGGACAGCCCCATCGTGGCGCCCCACATGCCGATGGCGCGCCCGCGTTCCTTGGGATCGGTGAAGGTGTTCGTGATGATGGACATCGCCACCGGGTTGAGCATCGACCCGCCGATGGCCTGCACCGCCCGGAACGCGATGAGCAGCCCCACGCTCGGCGCGACACCGCACAGCAGCGAGCCGAGCCCGAAGAGCACCAGGCCCGTCTGGAACGTGCGCCGCCGCCCGAGCCGGTCGGCCGTGGACCCCGAGAGCATCAGCAGGCTCGCGAGCACCAGCGTGTACGCGTCGATCGTCCACTGCAGGCTCGAAACCGACGCGCCGAGGTCGTGCTGGATGGAGGGCAGCGCCAGGTTCACGATCGTGTTGTCGAGCCCCACGATGAACAGGCTCGTACAGCAGACGGCGAGCACCATCTGCCGCCGCCGACGGCTGAGCTCCGGCACGGCACCTCTCAAGGTAGTTGTAGAATCCTAACATTTAGCACACTACAACTAACTGTCCGCGCCTACCGCCGAACGCGGTACAGCTCACGCCGCATTGCGGTCAGCCGGGGAACATCTTCCCAAGCCGGGCCAGGGTCTTCTCGATGTTCTCGGCGTTGCGCTTCGGGAAGCCCGCCAGCTCCAGCGCCAGCGGCGAGCGCGCGGTGGAGTAGTCGAACGTCTCGGTCACCGACGTCTTGCCCTCCCCCGCCGGCTCGAGCAGCCAGCGCCAGCGGTGCCCCATGAGGTGCCGCCAGGCGATGAGCCGGTTCTCCTCGAACTCCACCACCGTGTTGCTGATCCGGTAGGGCGCCCCCCTCCTCATGTCCATTCCGAACTTCGCCCCGAGCCCGAGCCGGCCCGGCGCCCCGTCCCGGCTCGCGCGGACCGTCCCGGAGCCGTCGATGAGCGGATGGTTGGCGGGATCGGCGAGCAGATCGAAGATCTGTCCGGGCGCGGCGGCGATGATCGCGGTGCGCGAGACCTGGCGAGTACCCATGGGCGGTGAGCCTAGGGCCTGTCCTCAAAGCCAGATGAGCAGTGTGGCCAGATCGATCATGCTCCGGTAGGAGGCGGCGGTCTTGTCGAACCGGGTCGCGATGGCA